>JAUVXZ010000006.1 GCA_030603345.1 Pseudomonadota bacterium | reverse complement strand
GGGGATGATTACCCCTCCTGTTGGCCTGAATTTGTTCATACTTAAGGGATCTGTCAAAGGCATTACCATGAAGGATATTGTTGGCGGGTCCCTGCCTTTTCTTTTCTTGCTTATGCTTGGCCTGGCCCTGATAATGGTTTTCCCTTCTCTGGCGACGTGGTTGCCCGGCAGGATGGGGTTTTAGCATCTCTCAGGGTTTCTCATGCTGTTGAAGGCGTGATGACGATCATCTCTTATTGCCCTACGGAGGTGTGCTCCATTATTGCATTCGAGAGATTTTCTGTGCATTGAAGTTCCGATGCCCAAATCGGAGAGATTTCAAATACACCCGTAGAGGATAGGTTTTCGGGTGTACAATGGAGGTTGCGATTTATGCTCAAACGGTTCATTGATTATGCGCGCAGATTCAAAGGCCTTGAATCTAATCAGAAGGCATTTAAGCCTTCGCCCTACAAATGGAAACAGGTTGATCCAAAGGAAAAGGGAAAACGACAAGTACTATACGGTCTGTGCCGAGCGTGTATGCAAGGTGACTGTGCAACCTTAGTGTATTTGGAAGATGGAATCATAGTCAAAACGGAGGGAAATCCGGAAGCGCCGCCCAATTACGGAAGTCTCTGTCCCCGAGGTAAATCTGAGCTCATGGGTCTGTATAACCCGTACCGTGTAAAGACACCGATGGTCCGCGCGAACCCAGAGAAGGGCCTAGATGTCGATCCTATGTGGAAGGAGGTCACCTGGGATGAGGCCCTAGATCTCGTAGTGGAACGCCTGAAAAATGTGCGTGAGAAAGACCCCAGAGGTCTGGTGCTGTGTGAAGGGTGGGGTCAGCGAGATACAATTCTGCGGCAGCCATTTGGTCAGGCCTTTGGGACACCCAATGAAATAGGCTCTCACGGGGCTCTCTGTACGGTTCATTATCCGTCGGGGTTAGTGCACGCTGGCTATCCTGTGGCTATTGTGGACCTTGAATATTGTCAATATCATATTACCTTAGGTCGATCTCTCGGCCCCAATTTTGCTACCGCGCCGGGAACTCGCAAGTTTGCCAGGGCAATAGAGCGAGGGATGAAGCTGGTGGTCGTTGATCCCCGCAGCTCTTATGAGGCCTCCAAAGGGGAGTGGATTCCGATTCGCCCCGGCTCAGACCTGGCCTTTCTGTTGGGCATGGCTCACGTGATGCTTTTCGAGGTTCAGCGGTACGATGTGTGGTTTCTCAAGAATCGGACGAACGCACCCTATCTAATCGGACCCGATGGAGACTATTGCAGAGATCAAAAGACGGGGAAACCACTTATGTGGGAGGCGATCGAAGATACGGCCAAACCTTTTGATGCGGAATTTGAGGATATTGCCCTGACCGGCACCCATACCGTTAATGGAGTTGAATGCCGGGCAGGCTTTGATGTTGTTTGCGATGAATTCTCCAAATACACCCCGGAATGGGCAGAGGGAATCTGCACGGTGCCAGCGAGAACCATCAGACGGATCGCCAAGGAGTTTGTGGAGCACGCCCGAATTGGCAGTACTATTGAGATTGACGGGTTCACCTTTCCCTTTCGACCCGTGTCCCTGAACACCGAGCGGAACGTGACCAACAGAAGGGGTGGAACCTATGCCGACCTGACCGGCAAGATCATCAACATGCTGGTAGGCAACATCGAGGTACCAGGCGGGTGTCTGAGCTGCAGCTTCAGAGGCCCAATTATGGGACCTGATGAGGACGGAACGGTGAAGCCTGCGTATGAGGCGGTGCCGAGGCCTTTCAAGTACCCCCCTGATCATATCGGCTTGGCTGAGTTCTATCCGCACCAGCATACGGCCCCCCATATTGCCATCAAGTCGATTCTGGACCCCGAAAAGTACTATCTCGACTACCTTATAGAGGCCTATATCTCGGTTGGGGGCAATCCCATCAAAATGAATGCTCAACCGCACGCGTACGTTGAGGGCTTCAAGAAGATACCGTTTGTCGTATCCGTTGCCCTGCATATGGATGAGCCTGCCATTCTCTCGGATGTGCTTCTGCCTGAGCACAGTGCCTTGGAGCGATTTCGGGTTGCCGCCTTTTATCCTCAACATCAATCCATCGATGACGAGGTAAATGGGCTCAAAATGATTCAGTTGCGGGAACCGGTCCCACGACTCTTTAATACGAAGCATGCGGACGACATCTTTACGGAACTGGCGGAGCGGTTGGGGATTCTTTGTGGTGAAGGGGGACTGTATGATCACCTGAATAACAACATCGATTGGGTTGATAAGACCGATGGCCTCAACATGAATGGGGAATATAAGCTCGATATAAACAGGAAATACACCCTGAAAGAGATCGTCGACAGGCAGATCAGGGGCTGGCCTTACAGCGGCGGTAAGGGGTTGAAAGATCTCAAAGAGAAAGGATACATAGCCCACTGGAAACCGCGGAAGGAATTTTATAACTATTATTATTTCCCCGACGACAAAACGAGACATCCCTTCTATTTCCTGGGCTTAAAAAAGGTAGGCGATGAGTTGCGGGCGAACCTTCTTGAACACAATATATCATTCCCCGGAGTCGATGACATGGATTATGTATTTGACCTGTACCGCCCGGTACCGCACTGGGTGGAAACACCGGAATTCAGGGCACCCGAGGGATTCGACTTATGGGCCATAAACTGGAAGACGCCCTACTACTCGAGTGATGCCGGTAATGTAGCCGGGAACCCGTGGCTTGCGGAACTCTATTCCAAAGATCCCTATGAGGCCGTTATCTGTTTAAACCCGGTTACAGCGCAAAGGAAGAATATCAAGGATGGAGATATGGTCATCATTGAGTCACGGTACGGCAAGATTGAGGGAAGGGTGCGCGTATCGGAGCTTTTCCACCCAGACGCTGTGGGTATTTCAGGTAATTACGGTTTGGGTACCCTACAGTCAAACCCGTTGAACAGAATAGGACCGAACTTCAACACATTACTTTCTTTAGACGAGAAGACCTTTGATGGAGTGAGTGGAGGTCAGGACAGTGCCCCACGTGTGAAGCTCTACAAGAAGGAGGTACGTAAATGAGGCACGCGATGGTAATCGACCTCTCGCGCTGCGTAGGATGTGGTACCTGTACCGTCGCCTGCCGAGCGGAACATGGAACACCTGCTGGTGTGTCGTATAATAAAGTCAAGAAATATGAGGTCGGAAAATATCCGACTGCAAAGATAAAATTCCTGCCTATCCTTTGCATGCACTGTCAGGATCCGGCATGTCTCAAGGTCTGCCCGACCGGTGCTACATATAAGCGTGAGGATGGAATTGTGCTCATAGACCATGACAAGTGCATCGGGTGCAGGGCATGCGTGGTTGCCTGCCCTTACGAGAGCAGACAGTTTCTTTGGGACATCAGGAATTACTACCCGGGTCACGTGCCAACACCCTATGAGGTGCTGAAACAGAAGGACTTCGAAAAAGGGACCGTGGTCAAATGTAATTTTTGCCTCCAGAGACTGGAGGAAGGACAATTGCCCGCCTGCGTGGTGGCATGTCCAGCGCAGGCGCGATACTTCGGGGATCTGGACGATCCGGAGAGCGAGGTCTCTCGGCTGATCGCCGACTACAGGGGAACTCCGTTCAGGGAGGAACTTGGCACCCAACCTTCGATATATTACGTTAAGGGCTGAGGAGGACTATATGCTGTATTGGATACTGATTGCGGTAACGGTTTTGCTCTCCGTGATAGCAGGGCTTGTATTTCTCAAGCAGCTGAGGTGGGGACTGACAACGACAGCCCTTCACGACACCTTCAACTGGGGCCTCTATATACAGGGATTCTTTTACCTTTCGGCCCTGGCCGGCGGCATCCTCGTGTTTGTGTCTGCGGCAACGCTCTTTAAGATAGAGGCGGTTCGGTCCCTCGCTGAAATTGGGGCAGCGGTATCATTGAGCTGCCTGATCTGTGCAGCGGGCTTGCTGGGCGCCGATTTGGGAAAGCCGTTTCGGGCCCTAAAGATCGTGACTGGCAAGAACTTGGCCTCCCCATTGACCTGGGATTTCTTCATGCTCTCGTTGTGCGGTGTGTTAAACGTGATCTTTCTGACTGGGGTCATACACAATGGCGGGCTGGTTACCACTATATGGTCGATTTTGTGCCTCATTGCGGCACTGGCCTATGTCATGATACACACCCTCTTTTTCCTATCCAGGGTGGGAGCAGGGTTCAGATCCCAACCCTTTCTTGGTCTTGACACCTTGGCCCAGAGCTTGTGGGGCGGAATGGCCCTGGTGAACCTGATCGCCCTGGCAACAGGAATGAAAGAAAGTAATCTGGCCGGGATCCTTCTCATCCTGACGATCCTCGCACTGATTCCCATCACCGGATCATATATTGCATCTCTGACCAGTACGGGGAGTGAGGTTGACAGGAAGATTATTTTCCTGGATACGTTTATCCTCCTCATCCTGATCGTGACACAGATTATCGGACCCCGGAATACATTTCTTCCGGCCCTGGCCTCGGTGCTCATCCTTGTGGCTGTTTTTATGGAGAAGTCTCACGTGATGAGGCAGTACCAGATGAATCCAACCGTGCCGTTCCCTTACAGCCAATTCGATGAGAAGCCTGCCTATAAGCCAACCGCCGCAGAGTGGATGCTGGTCCTCGGTGGGCTGGCAGCATGTGTGTGGTTAAGTTCGGGAATCATCTACCTGAAGACGCTGATGGCAGGGGGATAGGATGCCCGGAAGGAAGCCGTTTAAGGATAGGGAAACGATGGTACAAGTAGCCGAACGGAGGGCCGACGCCTACGGTTCGCTCGTGGGTATCTTCGACAGCCTTCCGGACAAAGATCTCCTTATTCGGATAAAAGGCAACGGCCTTGATGAATTACTCGATAGCTTCTACGAATGGGACAAATCGAGATTCAAGTCTGGCGTTGACCATATCAGGTCATATTGCGGCGCTGTTGAAACCAAGCCCGATGAAGAGGTTCTCACCGAGTTGTCTGTGGACAGAACCAGAATCCTCAGGGGAACGAGCAATACGAACCTCAGGCCTCCCTATGAGGGAGTGTACAGGTATGGGAAAGGGAGAGGGGCGTCGGTTCTTGAAGTCAAAAAATTCTATAGAAAGGCTGGCTTGTTGCCAGATGAAACAGTTCTCGAGACTCCGGACTACCTGTGCGTTGAGCTCGATTTTATGAGAAATCTATGTCTACGTGAGCAGGAACAGTGGGCATCTGCAGTTGATGTGAGTAGAACGGTCGCCGCTGAAGAACAGTTTCTCACGGAACACCTGGGAAGCTGGGTTGGGGAGTTCTGTTGCCAGGCACAAAAAGATGCGTGGACAGATTTCTATCGAGGTTTTTTGCTGATTCTCGATGGACTTGTCAAGATTGATATGGAATATCTTCACGAGCTGGTGAGGAGATGTTAGCCGTGCTGACACATCTAATGAAGTTTCATCTCAAATCGAAAAGGCATGAATAGAAATCCCAAATTCAAATACTAAAATCCCTGGCCCAGGTCCGACGTACAATGGTTCAATTCAATACCTTCTGCGATCATAGTGTTATGATGGCAAGAGCATGATCCTGTTCTGTCGCGCCAGACCGGGCCTAAATAAATGTCAATGCCGAAAATCCCAATGCCTTAGAGCAAGACACCTTGCCTGTGGCGCTACCTCTGGGCCAGCGCGCCTTGCTGAGAGCTACAGAAGAATGGTCCCCACATTAACACTGGTCTTGAGCTCTAACTCAATGATCTTCTTTGGCCGGTCTTTGTAAGAGATGTCGAGGCTGTAGGCGCCACCATCCTCATCGAAACCATCGAATTTGAAGTCCCCATAGTTATTAGTCACAGCCTCAGCGATTGTCTTCTTCGAGCCCTTGATCAGTGATACTGTAGCCCCCTCGGCACACTCATCTGTATCCCTTATGGCCACACTGCCCGCAATGAAACAGGTGGCGTAGCGGTACAGATTCTTGTAATATACACGGGGCCTTGTCTTATATTGTGGCTGGTATACTTCCAGATTCTCAGATTCAATGATCTTCTGCATCTCGAAATCCTCAGCGTAGATCACACGCAATGCCCCGGTGGGACATGCCTGAACACACCGGGGCTCTTTCCACCCCTCATCGAGCAGATGGGCACACAGTGTGCACTTTTGCGGCACCGCCTTCTCCTCATTCCACCAGATAGCACCATAGGGACAGGTAGCAAGGATATCCTTCTGGCCTTTTGCCTTTTCCGGGTCAATAATGACGATGCCGTCATCTCTTTTATACACTGCCCCGTCTTTTGATTTTTTGATACACGGGGCGTCATCGCAGTGCATGCACGGGATGGGCAGATAGGCAACGTCCACCTTAGGGTATTGGCCCCTCTCTTTGCGCATGATATTCATCCATCGGTGGCCATGGTTGGGTTGGGCCACGGAGAAAGGCGGGAAATCATTACCCACGTATTCATCCTTACAGGAGAGAAAACAGTTATTGCAATCGTGACATTTTGCTACATCGATGACCAGATTCCACTTTTTCATTTTCTGCTCTCCCCCTTCCATTTTTCTATTTGTACGAGACATGAGTTCGGTGCCTGGCCGCAGGAATTTTTCGTTATGTAACGGCTTGGCGTTAGCAGGTTGATACATCCATTCCGATCCGTTGATTCTCCCGGTTTACCCATAGGATCATAGTCTGCACTGGACTCATAGGAGTGAACCGTGCCAGGAGGAACCCGTTCGGTGACTTGGGCTGCGCAGATCACAGCGCCCCGGTCATTGAATACCTTGACCAGATCGTTCTCTTTGATTCCTCGCTCTTTGGCATCCTTCGAGTTGATCCGTATGATCCAGTAGTAATAGCCGTCTTCCTTTAAGACCCGATGGTCCTTGATCTCATTTATCCAGCTCTCCTTCGCATCTCCCATGGTGTGAAAACTGAATCGGGGATGCGGGGATATCAACTGCAACGGGTACTTGGTGTAGAGTCTCGTGGTGTGATGCCCTTCCCAGGAGGGTATGTATTTGGGTATGAGGGGTCTCTCTTCATCCTCTGGGTCAAATTTCTTGAGACTGGAAGACTCAAACTCTATCAGACCAGAGGTTGTCTGAAGTCCCTTACCGAACTCTTCCTGACACTCGGGATGGGGCCCCCAGTCTGGTGTGTCCCTTTTCCTGTCCTCGGCAAACCATCTCAGGGCAGGGGTGGCTTTGTACTCCTCCGGTATGGGAACCACGAAGTAGCCCTTCTTGAAGAATTCATCCCATGAAATGTATTTGGGCAGATCAGTGGCGTCAAAATACCTCCTGACCCAATCGAGTTCGCTCAGGCCGCCTTCGGTGTAAACCTCTGAGAACCCTAATTTTTTGGCCAAGAAGGTGAAGATCTCGTAATCTGATTTCGATTCCCCCAGGGGCTCAATGCATTTCTTCTGCAAGGTGATGACCCTATGGTTGACCTGAGAGGTGTTGTCAGGAATATATCCATGACAGCCGGCGAATTCGCTAATATCCCACCGCTCAAAGTTGGTGCATGCGGGCAGAATGATGTCGGCAAACTTGGCCTCACCCTCAAACCAGATGGACTGGTTCACCGCAAAGGGGAGCCTTTCGGTCCTATAGGCCTTCACATACCGGTTGGTCTCATTCATGGTGCCGATGAAAGAACCACCGTACCGGTAGTACATCTGAATCTCCGGATACCCGTCCGCCGGGTATTTGTATTTATGGAACTGGGCCTCAATAGACTGACCGCAGAATCCCTTTCCTCTCCACTCAAATTTGCCGTCTAGGATGCATTCCGGGATCTTGAGCCGAGGGATGTGCTGGCCCATAGGGGCGTTTATATTAGAGCGGGTGGGTTGTTTATGCATGCGATAGACAAAACGAAAACCCGCCGCCGAGTTGTCCACATCGCCAGACATCCCTCCCTCAGTATAACCCGGGAAAAGAAAATCTGAGTTGTGGGGCGCTCCCTGGGTTGTTCCCCAGATGTTACTGCCCGGCTTTCCTAAGCCCTGCATTGCTGCCAAACTGATCATAAGGCGGGCCCAATCTGTTCCCGTTGCGGACCTACACGCACCTCCCCAGCCGCCCAATCCACCAGCGGCCAGCATGGTTTTCTTAGAGGCCCATTCTCTAGCCAGGGCTTTGATTTCTCTAGCAGGGATGGTGCTTTCTTCTTCTGCCCACTCAGGCGTCTTGGGTATGCCGTCTTCCTTACCCAGGATATAGTCTTTGAATTTGTCAAACCCTACCGTTCGGGTTTCGATGTAGGTTTTGTCGTAAGAGTCCTCCGTTATCCACACAAATGCGATGGCACAGGCCATGGCATTACCCGTATCTGGTCTCGGAGCGAACCATTTGTCTGCATACATGCCGGCCGTGTGATTATAAAACGGGTCGATAAAGACCATCTTGACCCCCAAACCCTTTAGCCATTGACGGCGACAGGTACTTTCAAATGCAGAGTAGATTCCATGGGTAGTCTCAGGGTCGCTCGACCAGAATACGATCATTTCTGCATGCTTGAGCGCGTCCTCCAACAGATCATACTGCTCGGGAATGCCCAGCCGATGGCTAAATCCCCACTGATGCATACCTCCCCAGTGCCATCCCTCCCAGCTATCGGGATTATGGTCTGCGTACGTAAATCCAATAAGGTTCATGAACCTGAAGTAGGTGCTGTGACGGTAGCCCAGATGTCCCCAGAGATGGTGAGAACTTGCAGTGCTCAATATAGCTGCGGGGCCATACTCCCGTTTGATTCGCTTGATCTCATTCGTGACAATATTTGTTGCCTCGTCCCAACTGATCCGCTCATACCCTGACTCCCCTCGTTTAGTGCAGTTTCGTTCGCCGTCAGGATCAAAATCGACCCGCTTGAGGGGATATAAGAGTCTCTTAGGCGAATAGACCATCGACCGCCAGGCAAATGAGTACGGAGAGAGAGTGGTCTTCCGGGGTGGGGAAAACTTTCTGCCCCGTGCTTCAATAACCCATGAGGGCGCGTCACTATCGTCAAATTCCATTGGTGTGATACGTACTATCCGACCGTCCTGCACATAAACAAAAACCGGTCCCCCTGTTGTACCAGTGGTCAGCTTTTCTACCTTTCCCATGTCTTTTCCTCTTTTCAAGAAACGAGCGCCTATATACGAGCCTTGTTATATCAACGCAATCGCTTCGGCAACCCTTCTTTCCACGGGCCGCTAGCGACCTCGTTCTGTTCCAGTTCAAGTTAAAGCTTCTATGGAACTGTGGACTGGCAACACCTAGAGAATTTAAAATGTTTCCTCTCCTGAGTCAATATTTCTTTTCTCCTTCTTCTCTCCCAGGGCAGAAACAAGGATTCACATCTCCTTGACACATAACCATCTTTTTCCTATCCTCTTGTTATCGGAAGGTAGGTTTTTATCACTTCATTTTCAGTGACGCGCCAGGACTCGACAGAGGGTTTGAACATTATGGAAACAACACACAGGCCCATGACAGGAAGCCAAAGACGGCTGCTCGAAGAGATTTTCTTGGCTGTGGCAAGATTGCCTGAAGTGCCTGTGAAGGAAATCATCCAGGGGAGCCATTTCCTGGCAGTCATAAGCTCCCGCATGGGCATCTGTTCAAACATGTGGCGTCACTCCCAAGATATCTCCAGGGATGATCGCCATATCCCGGAATCGGCGCGGGAAGTTGCTTCGCTATTAGTGCACGCGCCGGCAGACTTTCCAGACGCCCCAGCCTATGCTATGGCTGCTATCAACTCGCTGCTGCCTGTTCCTCGAGATACCGTTCTGCTCAAGGCGCAGGATTTGATCCGCAAACAAGGCCAAGGGAAAAACGTGGCGATCATTGGGCATTTTCCCTTTGTAGACGACATAGGAGGAAAATTCCGAAACTTCTGGGTGTTGGAAACCCACCCCAAAGAAGGGGATATACCGACAGAGACAGCGGCCGAATTTCTGCCGCAGGCTGACGTTATTGCCTTGACAGCAACTACCCTCCTTAACGGCACCTGTGCGGACATCCTCAACCTCATTCCCAAAGGGGCCTTCACGATCATGCTTGGACCCAGTACACCGTTTGCGCCCTGCCTGTTTGACTGGGGCATCAACGCCCTGGCAGGGTGCCATGTCCGCGACACATCTCTCGCCACTTCTTGTGTTCGAGAAGGTCTGCCATTCAAGCCATCAATGGGCGTTGAGCCGCTTATCTGGATCAGAGACCGAAATTCATTGAGCACCTGAGAGTTATCCTGACTATCGATCTGCATACGGACCTTGGATACCTGAGCGATGTATGTGGCTGATGATTTCAGAGCTGGAAATACCCTTGCAGCTACCCATCATTTTCTCAGGTTCAAGAATAGAAAAGCTGCAAAGAATATCTTGTGTCAGCAAATGAAACAGGCGTCACTTTAGACAAAGAGAAAGACCTTTTTATTTGTCGCTTAAAGGGAAATATTGGCTTTGCTTAAAGAGGCAAAAGTTTTCCTTGACACATGGTGATTTGCTAAGTGAAATTATAACTACACTGAAAGGTTTTTTGAATATCTCTGTAATCTTCAGTGTAAATTAACTATGGAGCCGGTTCCCAATAACATAGAAGAAAGAATTCGGGCTCTTCGCAGAGAAAAGCAAATGACCCTGGCCCAACTGGCGACCCCTTGCAAGTGTTCTCCAGGCCTGCTTAGTCGGTTGAGGGACAAATTGTAAATCCCTCTTTCAGCACAGTATACGCCATAGCAATATAATATCGGAGGGTAATTCATGAGGAAAAATGATTTATTATCCACGACTGTCTATGTGCCTCACAAGGCATACAATGGTTACACCTTGTTTGCTCCAAAAGGGGCAGAAAAGACTTGGTTGATCGATATGCAGGGCCGCTTTGTTCACTGCTGGCAAGCCCCTTATAAACCTGGAGAGCACGCTAAACTCCTGCCTAACGGCCACTTACTGTATGCCGGTAGGGTAGAGAAGGGACCATTTACGGGTGAATTTGGCGGGATGGGTGGAGTTTTACTAGAGTTAGATTGGAACGGCAAGGAAGTGTGGCGGTACGAAGATCCATTTATGCATCACGATTTCTGGCGTATGGATAACGGTAACACCATGGTGCTTAGATGGGAAGCGGTACCCGACGACATTGCCGCTAAGATAAAGGGTGGTATCCGCGGAACAGAGCGTAAAGGGGTAATTTGGGGTGATTCCTTTCACGAGATAGACGAGGACGGAAACATAATCTGGGAGTGGTACGGCTACGATCACCTTGATCCTGCAATAGATGTTATCTGTCCTTTATGTCATCGTGCTGAGTGGACCCATTGTAATTCTTGTGAGGTTATGCCTGATGGGAACATCATGACCGCTAGTTTCACCTTAGATAGCATCCTGATCATCGACAAGAAAACAGGGGAAATCACATGGCGATGGGGGCGGGGAGAATTAGCGCATCCGCATAATCCCACGCTGTTGGATAACGGCAACATCTTGGTTTTTGATAATGGATTACATCGCCCCTTCATTAACCAGTGTTATTCCCGTGTTATGGAAATAGAACAAGAAACGGGTAAAATTGTCTGGGAATATATGGACAAAACTCCTTGCAATTTCTTCGCTTCGTTTATTTCTGGCTGCCAGAGATTGCCTAATGGCAATACCCTTATCTGTGCAGGCCCAACAGGTCATTTCTTCGAGATAACAAAGGACGGTGAGATCGTCTGGGAGTACATTAACCCATTTTTCTATGATATACCCATGGAAAAGATAGGATTCAGCAATTTAGTTTTCAGGGCTCATCGCTACGGCTCCGATTATCCAGGCTTCAGAGGGGCAGAACTCGATCCCAAGAGATTTGAATCGTTGAATAGAACCTACGGCCCTGATGCATTTAGATTTTGAGGGTAATATGTTTATCTTTTAGTGACCTTTGAGGCCTCTAAGCGGCTATGAGAAAGTAGCAAGAAAAACAAAGTGCAGGTGCAGATAAGAATTGTACATATTTTATCTGTGCATATGTTAGTATCCAATGATTCGATAATGTTCCTTGGTAGTAATAGGACGAGCCAGACGGTCAACAACATCATGAATTCTTCTGGAAGGAGGTGGTGCTGGTCATTGGAAAATCTAAAAAAGGCAGGACTTACTTGCAAAGAAAAGAACTATAAAAGGAGGGCAAAAGAATGAGGAAATTATTTTCAGCATCAATGGTGGGCATTTTTACCTGTTTTTTACTCTTAGCAGCCTTTAACGTATGTGCCTGGTCGGCAGAAAAGAAGTACGAGCTAAGATACGCCAGTGAGTATCCAGACAAACATCCAACAATAAGAAACGGCATACTGCCCTGGATAGATAGAGTTAAAAAGCTTAGCGGCGGCAGATTGGTGATCCACTTTTTCAATCCAAATGCCCTATGTCCCACTAGAGAGGTCTACTCCGCTTTGGTAGCTGGCTCAATTGACATGACAGGATCTCCGTGTCATTGGGTCCACGGTAAATTCCCATTGAATACGGTAATTCAGACACCTCTCACTTTTAACGGCGCTGAGGCTGCCAGCTTAACTACTTGGGATATGTATAAGAAATACCCGGAGTGGCGGAATGAGTTTAGAGACATAAAGCTGTTGTGGCAATGGGGAAGCGCAACTTTCAACCTTCACACAGTGAAAAAGATGGTACGAACCCTGGAAGACTTAAAGGGCATGAAGATAATCGGCATTAACCCCCAAATACGGGAAATAATAAAAAAACTGGGGGCGAACCCTATTCAAATGACACCGCCGGATTCATATCTGGCCTTGGAAAGGGGCATGGCAGAAGGTATGTTTTTCCCCATAGCACCATGTAAAGCTTTCAAAATCACCGACGCAGCAAAATACCATACCATAATTGACGCTATGTGTGACCCCTTCTATGGGGCCATAAACACTGATAAATGGAACAGCCTGCCTCCCGACCTGAAGAAGATACTGGAAGATACGACCGGTAGAAAATTGTCTCAAATCTGTGGTAAGACGCTCGACGATGGGTCCATTAATGATTCCGAGTGGATGAAAGGTCAAGGACATAAATTTTATGTTTTACCAGCAGCTGAAAAAAAGAGATGGACCAATAAGATTCAAGGTATACATGATAAGTGGATTAAGGACATGGAGGCCAAAGGAATTAAGAACGCCAAAGAGATCCATGATGAGGCCATCCGGTTAGGCAAGGAGTATGCAAAAACAACCGTAGGGGGATATAAGGAATAGGCCAGGCAACAGCGGTTCTTGGACCCTCTCAACTGAGCAATAACATTCATCCCCGTGCTGTGCACGGGGATGAATGCGTATTATTGCAGCCATTATCAGTGCATCAGGCAGACGTCGACTGAATAAACTGGAGGAAAGGCGGGTATACGTTAAGATGACCGTGAGCTTAAACTCGACAGTAACAAACCTTGAAAGATTCCTCGGCACTGCAACTCGCATCTCCAATTATATTAGCATTGGATTCCTTTTAATAATGCCCTTGCCGGTCTTTTTTGATGTCATAGCCCGGTTTACGTTTAGAGGATCCATACCGGGAGGTATCGAGATTGAGAGCTATATGTTGCTTATCATAATTTTCTTAGGGGTTGCATTTATACAGATTAATGAAGGGCATATACGCATAGAATTCATTGTTTCGCGTTTTCCGAAATGGGTGAAAAATGTTCTGGATTGTTTTCATTATCTAATATGCGCTTTGTTTTTCGGCATAATGTCTTCCCAACTCATCATGCAGGGTATCAGAAAAATACAAGACAATGTAATAACTTATGACCTCGAAATTCCTATCTGGATCTTTTGGTTTATTGGTGCCTTAGGCATTATTATTCTGGCTATCGTGGTAGCACTTGATTTTTTGCGGGCCCTTCAGCGTTCCCTTGAAGACAAGCGATGGCCGTGGTTGATCCTCGCCCTAACAGTCGCATGTTTCATATTAATTGCACCGCTGGTAGGTCTGGCGCCTACAGGTTTGAGTGGAGCAACTGCAGGAGTTCTGGGGATGTGCTTCCTTTTTGTGCTCCTGTTTCTGGGTATGCCCATTGGGTTTGGTATGGCCTTAACGGGATTGTTGGGTATGACTGTGGCTTACAAGGCGGCGAAGCCTTCTTTAGCCATGCTGGGCATTGGCCCATTTGATACCGCATCTAACTATATGCTGACGGTGGTCCCTCTGTTTATTCTCATGGGGGAGTTTGCCTACCACTCAGGGATCAGCGAAGATCTTTTTGAAACCGCGAATAAATGGCTGGGTCGTCTGCCCGGGGGCTTGGCCATGTCTTCCGTGGCAGGATGTGCCGGTTTTTCAGCCGTGTGCGGTGACAGCCTTGCCACTGCGGTCACCATGGGAACAGTCGCTCTCCCTGGAATGAAAAAGCATAAGTATAATATGTCCCTATCAACAGGTTGTTTGGCCGCAGGTGGGACCATGGGCATCCTGATCCCGCCCAGTGTTGGGTTTATCTTCTATGCCATCGTCACTGAAGAATCCATCGGCAGGCTTTTTGTTGCAGGTATAATGCCCGGGTTACTCCTCGCCGTCTTGTTTTGTGGTATGATCTATGCTCGTGCAAAGATTGATCCCGAATTAGCACCCCGAGGCGAGCCTACTACCTTAAAAGAGAAGATTATCTCCCTGAGAGGCGTAATAGGCATGCTGGCGCTGTTTGTTCTGATATTGGGCGGGATATTGGGCGGGATTTTCAGTCCTGTAGAAGGTGGTGCTATCGGGTCTGTTGGTGCCTTTGTATATGCATTAATCAGGGGACGTGTTAACAAGCGGATGATCATGTTATCCCTGCAAGAGGCGCTAAGCATAACATGTAAGCTTCTTTTGATCCTGATCGGTGTAGGTGTCTTGGGTTATTTCCTTGCAGCGACTCGATTACCCTTTGCATTGGCCAATTTTGTTACGGGATTGGAGGTAAGTCGATATATCATATTCGCAGCTGTGATAATCTTTTTCATAATTCTCGGTTGCCTGTTGAATGTGATTCCGATGATCCTGCTTGTCTTGCCCACCATTTTTCCGGCGATTGTTGCCCTGGGATTTGACCCCATCTGGTTCGGGGTTGTAACCGTACTAACAATGGAGATGGGGCAGATTACACCGCCCATCGGTGTGAATGTGTTCGCCATCGCCAGTGTTGCCAAGGATGTGCCTATGGAGGATATATTTAGAGGCATCTTTCCATTCTTTCTTTGTATGATAGCATGTGTCATTCTTCTGGTCATATTTCCCCAGATTGCCCTGTATTTGCCTGGCTTGTTATTTAGATAATATCAGGATGTTCCCCATTTGGAAAAGGAAGAATGGCACGCCCTGGCGCTATGGACTTGAATCAGCATGTTAAGTGTATAGAGTGCTATGTGCTGGGATTAGCCTATTAAGCCTATGCAACCAGGTCTGGGTCAGGGCCTGCCCTGGCGCGACGGGATGTGGATATCCAACTGTTTTCACTGCTTACGAATGCCTCACTTTCCATCAACACATCTTAACATGCCAGGTCTGGGCCAGGGGTCTTGGCCAGGGAATGGTGGAATATTGGGACGATATGTGAGCAGAGCGAATTAAGTATTATGATGATCAAGAAGAAGAATTATTGAAGGGAGGATGAGAGTGTCAAAAGTAGTGGTTTTGGGGCTGGACGGTTTCAGTCCAGAGTTAGTAGAGAGGTGGTTGGAAGACCTCCCCAATTTGAAAAAATTGCAACAGCAGGGGATTTGGGGGACCATGGAAAGCACCGTGCCTCCTTCCACATATCCAGCCTGGACGTGTGCTCAGACAGGGCATAACCCGGGGACCTTTGGTTTTTGGGATTTCAGCTACCGGGATGACTTTTCTTACGGGCAGCCGAAACTAATTGATTGCACGGTAAGGGATAAGAGGGTGGACTGTCTGTATAAGATACTCCCGATTTTGGGGCAAAAGGTAGCTATGATTAACGCACCTCTCACCTGGCCACCACCTCGAATTCCAGGGGGGTATAGCATTTCATCTTTTATGACCCCCGGTTTGGATAGAGGCTTCACCTGGCCAGAAAGCCTAAAGGATGAGGTTTACCGCTTGGTCGGGAAATACATCATCGATGCGAGCGAGCCAGGGGTAAACTACCTACAGATAGAAAAAGATAAGGTGTTAAGACAAATCTACGACATGGACTCTCAAAGGTTCACACTCTGCAAGCATTTCTTTGTTCAGAAACAATGTGATTATGTATTTGCAATGATCACAGGTTGTGACAGGATGTCACATCTTTTTTATCGGTACCTTGATGAACACCATAGACGCTATGATCCTGATACTCGATATGCGAACGTGTTACATGATTACTATGTCTGGATCGACAAGCACATTGGTGAAACCTATGATGTCTTGAATGGAGATACCGTGCTCTTTGTGCACAGCGCTCACGGCGTGCAAAGGCTCGACGGGCTAATTAATCTTAATGAATGGCTTATTCAAGAAGGATACATGGTGCTTCATGAATATCCTTCAGAGCGTACTCCGTTGACGGAACTCAAGACTGACTGGTCGAAGACAAAGGCCTGGGCCACGGGAAATACAGGCCAGATATATCTCAACGTTAAAGGCAGAGAACCTCAGGGAATTGTTGACCCTGATGATTATGACAGTTTCCTGGATGAACTGGCAGACAAACTAATACAGATACCAGATGAACAAGGAAACTCCCTAAAAACTCGGGTATTCAAGCGCAAGGAAATCCACTCCGGCCCCTTTGCCCAGTATGGGCCGGATCTTTTCATTCTATTTGATGAGTATCTCTGGAATACCAGCGAGATGGTCGGTTATGGACGGGGCAACCTATACTCCTTCGACAAGCCCTCGGGCCCAGATGACGGAGCCGATGGTCTGAACGGCTATTTTTGCATAGCTGGGCCGGGAGTACCTGCAAGTGGAAAGCACACTGGAGCTACGTTGCTTGACGTGGCCCCTACCGTGCTTGATGTGATGGATTTGGAAATACCGAAGGAAATGGAAGGCAAATCTCTTTTGGGGGAAGAAAAACCAGAACGTCCACCGGAGGATCATGAGAAGATGCGGTCCAGGTTAAAGGCATTAGGCTACTGACGAGAAGCTTTGTTAATCTATTGCAGCAGGAGGTGAGTAATTGAAAAATGTGATCCTGTTAACCTTAGACACTTTAAGAAAGGATGTTTTGGGTTGCTATGGGGGGAAGGGTTTTACACCTTTCATTGATTCGGTTCAGGACAGGTGCATCAGGTTCACCAAGGCACATTCCCCTGGTCCTTACACACAAGCAGCCTTCCCTGGGATACTTACATCATCATACTATCTCGAATATGGAAGAGGGAAAATGCTTTCGGAGAAGAGGGCCTTGATATCCGAATCGCTCAAGAGGGCGGGGGTTACAACGGCTGGGTTCCATTCAAATCCGTATCTTAGTGCTTACTTTGGCTGGAACAGGGGATGGGATGTCTTCTATGACTCCATGGAAGATGAGGTTGATGATAAGGTTCCGTATATAAAAGCAGGGGAAATAAACAATAAGGTGTCTACATGGTTATCATCCCATATTGGAGGGATAGCCGGATACAATCCATTTTTCCTCTGGGTGCACTATATGGATGTGCACGAACCCTATGTGCCAGAAAGAAAATACGTGGACATGATAGACTCGTCCATTCGCCTGAATGAGAAAGAGATGTTTTGGCTCTTCAAAGACGTACTGTTGAAACGAGATGTTTCTGATAAGGGGGTAGTTGAGCTTTTGAGAAAGCTTTATTGTGCCCACGTCCGGGAAATCGATGATGGGGTAAGGGAATTTTTCGCAATTCTGGAAAAATGTAATGTCTTAAAGGACTCGCTGATCATCATCACTTCCGATCACGGCGATGAGTTTGGGGAACATGGAGGACTCTCTCATGATGGAAAGATGTATTCAGAGCTGGTCAACGTGCCTTTAATCATCTATGAGCCCTCTCGAGAAAAGGCTGAAGTGTATGACACTTTGGTGTCCCTCCTAGATATACCTCCAACCATAGTATATCTTTTCGGACTCAATCAGGTGGATGTCTTTGAAGGTTGCTCCCTTCTCCCCCTTGAGGACTATCCTACAAAGGGAGTTTTTGGCGAGGCCGTTGATAAGCACGGTAGTACGGAGAAAGGTGAAGAAAAAGAAGTCCACTACTATTGTGAAGATGACCTCAAGATCATTTATCGCGAGAGGGATGACTCATGGGAATTATATGATCTCGATGCGGATCCAAAGGAGATCAATAACATCGTCGAGACATCCTCTGCTGCAGAGGAGATGAAGGAAAAGGTGAGGCCGAGGGTAAAAAGATATCAGGGGTAGGAAATACAGCTCTGGACCAGATCTGGAGTGAAAGGTAATAAAAAATCAAGAAGGAGATTTAAAGATGGCAATTGACAAAGAGATCAGCGAAAAGAGGGAAAGACAGTGTTCGAAGCTTATTGAGCTCTCCAAGGATGTGGTTCGAGAGGCCTTTGAGAAATTTGGGCATGAGGAAGTGGGGATAACCTGGACAGGTGGAAAGGATAGCACGTTGACCTTGTGGATCACGCGGCAGGTTTGTGAGGAAAAAGGAGTTCCTCTCCCTAAGGCAATGATTATCGGCGAAGGTGATGAGTTTCAGGAGATAGAGGAATTTGTAGAAACGATTAAGAAGGAATGGGATGTTCCTCTTGAGGTTTGTAGAAATGAGGATGTATTAAAGGCTGCTAACCATACGTTGAATGCACCTGTTAAGGTAAAGGATCTAAGCGAACGCAATCGAGCGGAACTGAAACGTATTGGATTCGATGGGGAGGAATTCCCCTTTGAGGCCGAGTCACAGGTTGGTAATCATCTGATGAAGACTGTGGTCTTTAACCAGTTTCTTGAGCGAAATAGTATCAAAGGGATAATTCAGGGCCTCCGTTGGGATGAACATCCGGCTCGATTTAATGATGAATATTTTGAGCATAAGGAGATGGCTCATCTGGTACCTGAGCACACTCGGATTCGACCCATTTTGCACTTCACTGAAAAGGACCTGTGGGATACCTATGCTGCCTTCAATATTCCTTACTGTGTGCTTTATGAGCAAGGTTATCGTTCCCTGGGAGCAAAGACAACTACTGTAAAAGACTCTGATATTCCAGCCTGGGAACAGGATCTTGAAAACACCGAGGAGCGGGGCGGAAGGCGACAGGATAAAGAAAAAGCAATGGAAAGGATGCGCCAGCTAGGATACATGTAACTTCTCTATATTGAAAGGCTCTACATCAATACTCGCCGTTTTATACCTTTAAAAAGCCCTTTGGGAGGTAAAGGAGTATATGTCCAGTTTGGTGCCGCCGCATGGCGGTAATCTAGTCTCAAGATTGGTTGAGGGAGAGGAGCTTGTTGAGGCCCAAAGGAGGGCTAGGGAGCTGCCAATGGTCCGGATGACATCCAGAGAGACCTCCGATCTAATCATGATTGGTATAGGGGCATTTAGCCCGGTAGATGGCTTTATGGGGAGGAAGGACTGGGAAAGAGTCTGTAAGGAGTTCAAAACAGCAAAGGGAATATTCTGGCCTATTCCGATCACGCTTTCAGTATCCACAGATTCAGCCTCCGGATTGAGAGAAGGTGGTGAGGTGGCGCTCGTTGACGGGGAAAGCGGTGTCTTGATGGGCTCCATGAGGATAGAGGAAAAATACACAATCGATAAACCATATGAGTGCAAGCAGATCTTCCGTACAGATGACCCAAAACATCCAGGAGTGGCCAAGGTGCTGGCGCAAGGGGAGTTCAATATTGCAGGCCCCGTTCAAGTGTTAAGTGAGCTTGACTATCGTGATCAGTTTCCTGACCTTTATGCCCGGCCCGAGGACACGCGTGCCATATTTGATGAACGTGGGTGGCAGACGATCGCGGCCCTTCAACTGCGAAATCCCATGCACCGATCTCATGAATATGTTGCCAAGACTGCCCTTGAGGTTTCGGATGGTCTTTTTGTCCACCAGCTCGTGGGAAAGCTGAAAGAGGGGGACATCCCAGCCCAAACCCGTGTGCAATGTGTACAGGTGGTGATTGATCATTATTTTCCCAAAGAACGGGTAGTTACCAAGGTGTACCCCATGGAGATGAGGTATGCTGGCCCACGGGAGGCATTGCTTCATGCGGTTTTTAGGCAGAACTATGGGGCAAGCCACATGATCATTGGTCGGGATCATGCAGGGGTTGGGGATTATTATGGCCCATTTGATGCCCAAAAGATATTTTATGATATTCCAGAAGATGCTCTGGCTATAGAGATGCTCCCAATAGACTGGACATTTTACTGTTACAAATGTAAGGGCATGGCTTCTTTTAAGACCTGTCCCCATGGCAAGGAAGATCATCTGCTCTTGAGTGGTACTTTATTGCGCACAATGCTTACACACGCAGACCCTATTCCAGAGGAGTTCAGCCGCCCGGAAGTCTTGACCATTCTTAAAGAATACTATTCGGGACTAAAGGAAAAGGTAGCCACCAGCTAACATATTCCAAAAGCAGAGAGCTTGCCGTAGATGTTTCGCAAAAATAGGAGATAATTAAGGCTACTTCGGTCAACATGCCTGCTTTCCGGCCTGAGTTGAAGGGCCTTACACATTGAACCTTCCGGTATAGTACTTACTGCTTTCAGGCTGCAGAATAAGCTCATTAATCACTTCCAGCAATAAATAGCGAGATGATTAATCCATTTCTATTACTACTTCTAGGCTTCATTCTTGGAATCTTAACAGGTTTTTTTGGGGTAGGTGGCGGGTTTTTGCTGACGCCGGCCCTAAATATCCTGGGTTTCCAAATGGTCTACGCAATTGGGACGGGGTTTTTCACTCTTATGGGTAAAACCCTATTTGCTGCCATAATGCACCATAGACTTGGCAATCTGGATCTACGATTGGGCATCACCGTGGGACTATTCAGCATTGCAGGAGTGGAGTTGGGAAAAAGACTTGTATTGCACTTAGAGAGGTTACACCTTGCAGGCGTGTATGTGAGGGTTGCCTATATCGTTCTTTTGGTTTTGATCTCCATCTTCATGCTGAAAGAAAACTATCATTACTGGAGCACAAAGCAAAACGAGCAAAAAAAGAAAATACCAGAAACGCAAGAGAGCAGGTCTGCTTTCACACGTCTTGCTTATCGGATAGGGCTTCCTCCCAGGGTCTCACTGCCTCATTCAGGAACGGATTCCATCTCACTGTGGGTAATCATTGCTTCCGGTATGGTTATCGGTTTCCTCTCAGGCTTTATGGGGCTTGGAGGAGGATTTATTGCTTTACCTTTCTTGATCTATGTGATCGGCGTACCCACTATCACTGCCGTAGGGACCTCTCTAGTTATTGTATTTCTCGTATCATGTTATGGAACTGCCGTTTATGCCATTGGACAATATGTGGAATGGATGCTGGCTTTGATAATCCTTGCTGGGTCACTTCTCGGTGTGCAATTGGGAGTTTATGCAACCAAATATGTGACAGGTATGAAGATAAAAATCCTGTTTGCCTTGCTACTTCTGGTTGTAGCGGTATCTGTCTTTCTGAAACAGATAAACATGGCCACTTTCAGCACCTGGATTATACTAAGCTCAGCATGTGCGCTATGCCTTGCCATTCTCTTTCCCCTAGGGAAAAGTCTCTTAACCAAGGACAATCGCCGTGGAAGACCTAGGCCCCAGGTGTAGGAGGCGCTAAGATAGAAAGATTGAGGAGGGTGAAAAAAAGATAAGCATCAGCTAGTTTATAAGCTACTCCTGATAAGGTTCTGCCTGGCGTAGAAGTCATAGCTCATTTCAGAAGCGTTTGGCCTCTTTGGCCCCTCAGCCTTCATGCATATAAGGGATGCTCGGTCCCAAGCAAATACTCATTGCATAGAAGTAAGGAGGGGATCCGGCAAGGGATGAAGACGTCCCAGCCTATGCTATGGCTGCTATCAACTCGCTAAGGAGAAACAGGCATGGATGAGCTTGACATAGAAAAAGGTTATGCCAATTTTCACCGGAAGCTCAACCGGATTCTCCGTAAAAAGGAGGTAAAAGCCTTCAAGGCTCATGTGGCAGCCCATCCAATGCAAGCAGGCAGACTGTCCCATTGCCTCGGTCTCAGTGACGAATTGGCAGAGGTAGGAATGTATAAGGCAATAGTGGTTCGCTCTGCGCTCCGGGATCTTCACCCTGAGGCTGTGGACTGGCTTAAGAAAAGAGGTATCGACTTTCCCGCCACACAATCAAGGAACAGAGGAAGAGGACGCAGAAACACTTTCAGGAGGAAAAAAGGAGGGTAGCTTTTATCAACTCCCTGATCCGCTTGTTTCCGTAAGCTCATGAACAAAGAATTCCTCAATGACTCCCTCAGCTTTTAATTTTTTCCCGAGGCGTAGCGCCTCAGCCCTGTCTTGGTGCTTCCCGATATAGACCCTGTACCATCTACCCTTTCCCGGAATAGTGACTTTTCTCCACCAAACATTATCTAGTCCTGTCTTGATTAACAGCTCCACCCGTTTCCGTGCATTGGCAGGATTTTGAAACGATCCGATGTGAAGACTATAGTAGGTTCTTTTGAGGCTTGCAGTGGTGTCGCCAGGGATAGCTTCTTCAACCGAATCACTTGCAGTTTTGCTTTCCAGGCTCAAGGGGGCGGGACCAACAGGTTCGGCGACAGTGCCAGGGCTTTCTGATGGCTTCGCTTCACTGGCTAGCTCGAGGGAAGAGGGGACTGAACGGGTTTCTTGAAGCGGTTCAATCTTTACGGACGCTCGATTAACAATGTGTTCACCTTCTGAAATATCCTCACTGACCCTGTCTTCTTTCATGGGTTCCGAATGATACCCGAGCTTTGTTACGCGATAGACCAATTTTTTAAAGTCAGGAGAGCTCATCCACAGGCTGAAAAAAAGAACCGCGCAAAAGAAGATAAGAAAAATGGATCTTAGTGAAATTCGACCTAACTTCATTGGAAAACTCACCAAATATAACGTCTTTTCACTGGGCCGATAGTACAAGATGTGACAAAAAACCCGATATCTACTAACGAATTTTAGCTGAAGAAACCTTGTGCGTCAAAGGAAAAAGCATTCCAAGCATGGCAACGTCAAAGTCCAGGGTATGGGGGCAAGTGATTTTATGTTCCTTAGACCGGGCGCCTTTTAAGGCGACGCTTCTTCCTCTGCTGGTTCCGCCATTTCAGAAAGATTACTCCGTATTCTGCCTCTCACGAGTGATGCAAATATGCCTCCAGAGCAGAGCAGGGAAAAGACAATAAATGCTGCCTTCATGCTCTTTAAGAACATCGGATAGTATTCTATGGTGATCTGGACCCTCCCAATAAATATAGCAAATATAACAGTAGCAATTCCCATGCTGGTCATCATCCCCAGCAAGCGCATCGTTCCCACTGATCCGGATGCTAAGCCGTAAAACCTCTTTTCAACAGAACCCATAATGGCATTGGTGTTAGGAGACGCGAAAAGGCCAAAGCCAAAACCCAGCAGAATCAACCTGGCAACAACGAATTCCAGGGTTGAATTCTCATTCAAAAAAATGAATAAGACCAGCCCAAAGGTTGTCAGGCTCATCCCTATTGATGCAACAATCCGTGGTTCAACCCTGTCTGAGAGCCTACCAGCAAAGGGTGAGAAAATAGCCTGAACAACGGGTTGTGAAATCAAAACTATGCCCGCGCTTTGGGGGCTCAGCCCTTTTATGTGCTGCAGGTAAAGACTCAAGAGGAACGCCACTGCAAATGTTGCACTATAATTAATGAGTGCTGCCAGGTTAGAGAGGGCAAAAACTCTATTTGTTTTGAAGAGATCTAGGTCGAAAACAGGGTTCTCTACCCTGGTTTCCCATGTAACAAATACTACGATACTGAGAAGCCCACAGACAATGAGCCACAGACTCCTCAACCCTGGCAGCAGAGAAATGCCATACATGATTGCCACTATTCCCAGGCCATATATTAAGGAACCCGGAAGATCAAACTTCTCACCCCTTGCCTCAGCCCATTCTCCCTTCAATTTCCAGAGCACAAGGGCAATGCTTATCAATCCCAGTGGTACGGTTACCAGAAAAATGCTCCTCCAGGTAAAATGCTGGGTCAAAAATCCGCCCAAGAATGGGCCGAGTGAAAGCCCTATATAGACTGCGGCCACATTTATTCCCAGAACCTTCCCCCTTTCCTGAGGAGGAAAAACAGAGGTGAGAATTGCTATCCCCGTGGCAAAGATCATTGAACTTCCAACGCCTTGAAGAATCCGAAACAGAATCAGCATAGGAGCAGATATTGAAATGGCCGAAAGGAAAGACGAAATAGTGAAAATCACCATACCGTAGGTAAAGACCTTCTTTCTTCCATGTATATCTGCCAGCCTTCCAAAGGGAACAAGAGATATTGCCGCAGCTAAGATATAAGAGGTAGCAATCCAGGTTAACACAATAGCGTCAATTCCAAACTCCCTCTCAATCGAGGGGAGCGCAATGTGGACAGCAGAGCCCATAAAGGGTGTAATAAAAGCGCTTAATGTGGCAACCACCAATGCGGAGCGTTTACCTTGCGCACTATTCATCAATGATCTCTTTTCCATAATGTGATTGTTGTTGTTAATCGACAGTTTTTCCAAAGGGCGTTACAGAGCTACATCTTCACCGACCGTGCCATGAAATCATATTAGCCTTCATGACTGTCCTGTCAAGGTTTAACCGATAAATGAAGATGGGACCCCGTTCACATTTTTCTTGACCCATTAACCTAATACGGGGAAACTATAATCGACTCGCAGCGCTGCAAAGGACGTTAGATTACCATAAAAGAAGGTACGGAAAACTGAAAGAGGCGAATAAGTGTCTGTATTTATTACTACATTCGAGTCAGTAGCAGTTCTCTTGGGAATAGGGATCTTAGGTTTTTGGATTATCAGAAAGCAAATCCTGCCAGGAGACATTCTTGGTCTACTCTCACCCCTTGCCCTTGATATTGCCCTACCGAGTCTTATTTTCGTGAAAATAATCCGAGATTTCTCGCCAACTGAGTCTCCTGATTGGTGGCAATTGCCTATTTGGTGTTTCTTTTTCATGACATGTGCAGGTGTGTTAACGTTTATGGCCAGGTTCATATCAAAAAAGGATACTCGGCGAGAATTTGCGATCAGTCTCTTTTACCAGAATGCCATATTCTTCCCCTTAGCTATAATTGGGGGAATGTATGGAAATGAATCACCGTATCTTGTGTTCCTGTTCCTGTTTACCATCTTTTATCCGGCCTTTTTCTTCAGTACCTATCACCTTTTCTTCGAAAAAAAGGAAAGAAGCGGGCTAAATTGGAAAAAGATAATCCATCCAGTGCTTATCGTAACACTCCTAGCGGTTGTTATTCGCCTGGTCGGACTGCAGGATATCATTCCAGATTTTGTGCTTTCAATTTTCAGTTTGGTGGGTGGTATGACGATACCACTTCTTATGATAATACTTGGGGGCAATATCTACATGGATTTCCAGCAAAAGGGCCAACTTCAATTCGTGGAAATCACAAAATTTGTAATCATCAAGAATATTGCTTTCCCCCTCGTCTTTCTTGGCATCTTACTGCTCATACGCCCTTCATATCATATTGCCCTGCTTATCCTCTTGGAGAGTGCCATACCACCGGTCACTGCAGTTCCGCTTGTTACAGAACGGTCAGGGGGAAACAGGGCTATCGTCAACCAGTTTCTTGTTGCTAGCTTCATTTTCTCCTTAATTTCTATATCAATCATGGTCTGGTTGTTCTCCCTGTTCTTCACTCCTCCATAAAGTAAAGAATTCACGCCCAAAGGACGTGGCCTTGATCTGCCCCCTGAGGGGGCTTATGAAGATTGTCAGTCATTCCTGAGTTTTTCTGGAGTAATGGAATGATGGAGCGATGGAATAATGGAAAACAGGACCATACTGCGCATCTTCAACAGAATATAATAGCTTCCAAAGCCCAAATATCTATTTGACCCGGAGATCAATACTCTATTACTCCACCAATACTCCTGTTTCCTTCAGGCAGAGCCAATTAACTCTAACCACGCCTATCGAAGATCCCGCTATGCGGTGAAGGACGTGGTTTTACAAGGTAGAATAACAACGATCTTTGAGGGTCAGAGCCTTTCATAAAATCCTATGGGAACTGTGGAGCATGTGGTAAGTAAGGGCCAGGAACCTGAAATTTCCTTACAGGCGAGGTTCTCACCACGGGAAAAACCAGCAGGCACACCCTTATGGCAAAGAGTGAGTATCCGAATAGCCCTCAGGTTGCGGTGGGGGCACTGGTATTCAGAGAGAACAGAGTTCTTCTCGTCAAGCGCAACCAACCGCCTGGTAAGGGGTTCTGGGCCATTCCCGGCGGTCGCCTGGAATTGGGGGAAACCCTGAAAGAGGCAGCCGAGCGAGAGGTCAGGGAAGAGACAGGGGTTATCATCCGGGCTGGAAACCCGGTATATACCTTTGACCTGATTGAACGCGACGACCAGGGACGCATCCGGTTCCATTACGTGATTGTTGATCTTCTTGCCGATTATATCAGTGGCAGCCCACATCCCAGAAGTGATGCATGCGAGGCTCGCTGGATCGGTCCCCGAGAACTAGACAAGCTTCCGGTAACCAAGAGCACAAGAGCATTCCTGAAGGAAAAGATCAAATTCGACTAGAGAGCATCCCCTTTCTTACTGAGTCATCGCAAACTACAGGGACACATACTCAGGTGCGAAACAACAATGCCTGCCCACAGAAGGCAAGAGTTCGTGGCAATACCTTACGCGGGCACCGCGAGATCTGTAAATAGATCTTTAACCGGTCAATACCTAAAGCAAAATTTCTGATCACCCCTCTTGCCCGCAAGCTTTGTGCTCTCATGCAAGGACAGGGGCTGACTCCTTTGAGGTTAGAACCCCTTAAATCAGCCGTTCGTGTCATGAGCCCTTTCGTCTCATTGACACCAGCGAGCAAGGATGATATTAAGAAAATAACGGCCTCTTGAGCCAATTAAAGGAGAGAAGCATGAAAGAAAAAAAGACAGGCCCTGAAACTGATAGATATGCAGATTTTTTAGATGACCTCGGTCACTTCTCGGCAAAGGATGAAGAAAAATATCTTGCGGATAGAGCTGGTTACGCTGTTTCTGAGAAAGAGATTATTCTAAAGGTTGGTGAGAACGTCAAACAGATAAGAAAGAAAAGGGGATTGAGCCTGGAAGACATTTCTCAAAGAACGGGATTAAAGGTTGAACTCTTGACGGAAATAGAAAAAGGGGAAATATCTCCACCCCTGGGAACCATTATCAAACTGGCAAAGGCCCTTGACATGAAGATGGGTTACTTCATTTCTGGTGCTGAGGATCTCCCTTACACGATTGTGCGCAAAAATGACCGAAAGCTTGTATCTAGATATGACGCCAAAACAAGCGATAAGTACGGGTACGAATTTTCATCTCTGGCCCCTTATAAGAAGAATAGGCATATGGAGCCCTTAATTGTAAAGCTGGAGCCATCACATATTGAAGAGGAGCGGTCAACCCATGATGGTCAGGAATTTATCTATGTTCTTGAGGGAACCATGGAGGTTCGCCTCGGGGAAGAAGCTCACCTTCTTGAAACAGGTGATGCGATATATTACGACTCTACTGTTCCACACCTCGTAAGGTGTCACGGCAAACATACGACAACGATATTAGCTGTGCTGTATACTGAATAAGAAAGAAAGGTAATACTTAGGCCACAAAGACACTAAGACACCAAGATTATTATATAATTCTTCAAATATCATTTTTGACAAAAAACATAACCATTTCTTCGTGCCTTTGTGACTTGGTGGCTGAACTTATGCGAAATTTCTTATTGGTGGTAAAATGATTGCATTCGATCTGCGATGTTCTAATGGACACAGCTTTGAAGGGTGGTTTAAGGACCTTGAATCATTCGACGAGCAGGATTCCAAGGGAATGATTACCTGCCCCTTTTGTAAGAGCAACAAAATAACCAGAGTATTCTCTCCGGTAGCAATAAAGAGCACGAAAGGAGAGGAAAAGCCAGAAGAGGGTAAGCCTGATTACAAAAAACTGGCCATGGGCATAATGGAGTATATAAAGGACAATTTTGAAGACGTGGGTACTGCTTTCACTAAGGAGGCCCTGAAAATACATTACGGCGTAGCAAAAAAGAGGGATATCAGGGGATCGGCTACAGGAGAAGAAGAAAAAACACTCAAAGAAGAGGGGATCAAATTCTTCAAGTTCCCTTTCATTAAACCTAAAGATGAGGATAATTAATGGTCCTCACCCCATCAAAACCATCGGCATATATAAGATATTTACACAATATCCCCGGACCTCGTTACTCGTTTCGAGCCGACAACTCCAAACTTTAGGCACTTTCATTATTATGGGTATGATTGATATTACCAGTAAGAAGACTATTGTAAGAGAGGCACGAGCTTCAGGGCGAATAATCCTCTCCCCGGAAACAATCCAAAAGGTAAGAGACGATAAGATTAAGAAAGGAGACCCCCGACCAGTTGCTGAAATAGCGGGCATGAATGCAGCTAAAGAAACCTCTCGCTTGATTCCCCACTGCCATCAGATCCCACTCAATACTGTGGAGCTCAATTTTTCTCTGGGAAAGGATTTTATTGAGGCCAGCTGTTTCGTAAAGGCCGAAGCTATGACTGGGGTAGAGATGGAGGCCCTCGTAGGTGTCTCAATAGCCCTTGCTACTATCTGGGATATGGTTAAATATCTTGAGAAAGATGAGGGCGGTCAATATCCATCCACTCGGATCACCGATATCAGGGTTATTGAAAAGGTCAAAAGACCCGTATCCCAACCTGATGCATCTTAAAAGAATATAAGGGTTACGATAATAAAAACAGGAAAGAGAAAGACAATCGAGTATTTTAACATATACCCAAAGAAACTCGGCATGGGTGTGCCTGCCTCTTCCGCGATTGACCTCACCATAAAATTAGGTGCATTTCCGATGTAGGTATTGGCGCCAAAGAAAACAGCACCTGCAGAAATAGCCATGAGGTATATCGGGTTTTCAGCAATCAACCTTGAGACAGCCATCCCTTCTGGCATACCTGGATAGAACTTCCCGAGAGCACTCGTGAAAAAGGTTAAATAGGTAGGAGCATTATCCAGGAAACTTGAAAGGATCCCCGTAACCCAGAAATAGTGAACGGGTTCTTTTACAGCACCTATAAGGAAGGCAAGTGCACCCTTGCTCCCTGCCAGAAGGAGAAGGAGACAGGGGGTCATGGTTATAAATATTCCTGCAAATAGATAGGCCACCTCCTTAATGGGAAACCAGGTAAACTCGTTATCCTCCCGTATCTGAGAAGAGGTAAATATCAACGAAAGCACGCCCATGAGGATAATAAAACCGTCTCTCCCCCACTCTTGAACGTTTCTGGCCACACCTAACGTACTTACCTCCCCCCAATTCACCAATCCGCTAAAGATGACCGAGCCAACGACACCAGCCAAAAATATAAAATTATAGCTTCCGACTAACCCCAAAGGTACTTTTTCTCCTTCATCTATCTGGCCGCTTTCGGTATGCCCTTCTTTCCGGTAATAATAGAGATCGAGTAAAAAATACATGACCAGCAAGATCATGGCAGTCAATACCATGTGAGGCAAGAGGCGAAAGGTCCAGAAAAAGGGAACGCCGTGCAAGAAACCCAGGAATAGTGGAGGATCGCCCACCGGTGTGAGTGCCCCGCCAATGTTTGCCACAAGAAAGATGAAAAAAACCACCATGAATGCCCTGTTTTTTCGATAATTATTAGCCCTCAAAAACGGTCTGATAAGTAGCATGGCGGCTCCGGTTGTTCCCATCCATGATGCGAGAACAGTTCCTATGACAATTATGACGGTATTCACTAAAGGTGTTCCCCGTAAACTCCCCTTAAGCAAAATACCCCCGGAGATAGTAAAAAGACCCCATAGCAGGATAATAAAGGGGACATAATCCGCTATGAGGATATGAAGAAAACCGTGAAGCGCTACTCCCTTATAGGCAGTTAAGAGAGGGATTGCTATGGCAATAGCCCAAAAGGCCGAGACCTTTCCAAAATGATGGTGCCAGAATCCGGGAACAAAAAGAGGCAATAAGGCGATTGAAAGCAATATCCCGATAAATGGAATAGTGCTGTAAAGAGAGAGAATCTCACCTAAATTGATGTGTTCGGAACCCCCCTCAGGGGAATGTCCTGCTGCAAAGACGGGAAAGAAAAGGGCAAAAAAAACGAGCAAAAGCAAAATCAAACTTTTCCATTTCATTAATGCGCCTCACAGAGAATTAACAATTTTCTACTTGGGCAATTGTTGCATCGTCTACACTTCTCGGTTAATCCCTCTGTCCAGAACCAGAATGTATCCTGCACTAGACTGTGTCTCGAAGTCGGTGGAAGTATAGGCGGGGGGACACATTGAGTCAAGAAGAAATTACCACTGAGATCTTCATTTACACGATAAACGCCGAATTTTGAAAAATCGGATAGACCTCCATTTGGTTTTGTGATATACGGAAAAAAAAGAGGAGGTTTGAAGATGCGAGACCTAAAGTTTTTCAAAGCTTTCATGGCACAGTTCTTGGCTATACTTTTCCTGATAGCCATCACCGCCTGTGCCACCAGCACCCTCTCCGAACAGACAACAGCTCCTGAACAATCCCAAGCCGTCCAACAAGGTGTGGAAGCACAAGCTGCTCTTTATTACGATTTTAAGGATGTGCCTGTTCCAAAGGAAATGGAGATTCAAAGGGAGAGGTCCTTTGTCTTCCAAACAACCGAATTTGCCTCTGGATTGCTCACCTTTTCCGGGAAGGTTGAATCAAATTCTCTGATCAGCTTCTTTAGGATTAAATTACTCGAGGACGGTTGGCGTTTCTTGAGCTCCATTACATCGCCCAAAACTATCATGTTCTTTCAGAAAGAAAACCGCTTTTGCGTCATCACCATAATCAGCAAAACCTTTACTACCGAAGCAGAAATCCTCGTTGCACAAGGCTTCCAGAGCATCTAGCCTCATAACGTTATTGTTAACCTGAGGAATGCCTTTTCTGGGAAGTTTGCTTCACCCAGGGCACTGAGGGTGGTTTTCCATCAGGATGGATTTCTCCGAGAAGAAACCGAGATTTATCCCTGATAAGGACAGCTACTCCAGTGGGTATCAGGTGTAGACGGGCTGTTGCCCAAACGGAAATCCCTTTGAGCGGTCATTAAAACGTTTTTTGCTAACAAATCTTGGCGAATTGGAAGATAAGCGATGTCAACTGTTTGAGCCCTAAAGGTGAGTTTTGACATCGCCTGGAGGGAGCCTTAGATTTGTCAAAAAACGTTTTAGACTAAGAGAAAAGGGGTTTCCGTTTGGGTATCAAGTGCGGAAACTTGGTAGGATGGGCAGCAGTCAATTACCCCTGTTTTTGATAACCGCATAGTCCGGGAAATCTAAGTACAGTCGCTCGGATCGCCACCAATTTTAGCCAGCCCATGGCTCAGCGCTGGTAAGATAACAGACAGGTTTTCCTTTGCACCATCAGGACTTCCGGGTAAATTTATTATGAGACTGCTTCCCCTGACCCCGACAATTGCCCGGGAAAGCATAGCATGAGGGGTTTTTTTCAGACTCGCGGCCCTCATGGCCTCGGCCATACCAGGCACCTGATACTTGATCACCCTGAGCATGGCCTCAGGAGTTACATCAGTTGGGCTGACCCCAGTTCCCCCGGTAGTCACAATGAGTCCGAGACCATCTTTGTCAACCCAGGTAATCAAACACTCTGCAATCTTTTCCTGGTCATCAGGGACAATACCCTGTTTCTCAACAGGGTACCCGGCCTTGGCTAGCAAATCAGCAACCACAGCGCCAGATTCATTCTTTCTCTGTCCCCTGGATCCTTTATCACTAATAGTTAGTACCCCAGCCTTTATCATCAATCGGCAACCTCTAGGTTGTCCCTCCTTTAGAGGCAGCTATTATCTTGTCTGCTAGTTGCAGTGGAACCTCCTCATAGTGTGAATGCTCCATCTGGAAACTGCCTCTGCCACCAGTCATTGATGTTAGATCAAAGGAATATCTCAAAACCTCAGCAAGAGCCACCTCAGCCTTTATAATCTGGTGCTTCCCCTCGGTATCCATCCCCAGGACTTTACCCCTCCTGCCGTTAATATCACCTATGACGTCTCCCATTACATCTTCCGGGACTCTGATCTCTATGCTCATAATCGGTTCAAGAAGAATAGGTGTAGCCTCCTGAACAGCCTTTTTGAAACACATGGAGGCAGCAATCTTAAAGGCCATCTCAGAAGAGTCGACCTCATGGGATTTTCCATCATAAAAACGGATCTTTAAGTCCACAACAGGGTATCCCGCTAAGACACCACTCCTCATAGCCTCCACTATTCCTTTCTCAACAGCTGGGACAAAATTCCTGGGCACATTCATGCCAGTCAATGCCTCTTTAAACTCAAACCCTTCCCCCCGTTCCAAAGGGAAAATATCAAAATGTACCTCGGCAAACTGACCTCGCCCCCCGGTCTGTTTTTTATGCCGGTAGATTATTTTTTCTTTGGCACCTCTAACCGTCTCCCTGTAAGGGACTTTTGGGGTCTTCAGATTGATCTCCACACCAAATTTTCTCTTTAATTTATCCCTCGTATTCTCCAGGTGAATCTGACCTGTTCCTGACAGGATAATCTCTGAGGTTGATTGATCTCTATCCACTTTGAGGGTAGGATCTTCCTCCATCAACTTGGCCAGAGAAGAGTATACCTTGTCCTCATTCTCTTTTTCAGTGGCTTCTATGGCGAAAGAGATGGTTGGCGAAAATGGCTGAGCTGGATCAAACACGACTGGATTATCCCCAATGCAAAAGGTATCACCTGTTG
>JAUVXZ010000227.1 GCA_030603345.1 Pseudomonadota bacterium | reverse complement strand
AAGGGCTGCCATGGTCGCCAACCATAACACCTATGGAGCCAGGTCCGCCATCAGGGAGGTGGCAAAGGTCTTCGGCCTCACCGAGGCAGAAATAAGTCGGGTGACCGGCAAAATTGGTTTTGGCTGGCACCTGAAGGGAATCTGGAGGGAGCTGGCAGACCATCCCAAGATGAGAGGGATCGAGTTCAAGAAACCCTGGGATGAGATTTTACGTGCCGCAGTTCAGCTCGAAGATCACCTCAATCACCTTTCCGTCCACTGCGGCGGTCTGGTGATCGTGCCCGATGAGATTCGCCGCTACTGCCCGGTGGAAATCTCCGCAAGCGGGGTTCAGGTACTCCAGTGGGAAAAGGATTCGGTAGAGGACGCAAGGCTTGTCAAGATAGATATCTTGGGAAACCGGAGCCTTGCCGTCATCCGGGATGCCCTTGGTCTGGTGGAGAGGAATTATGGCCGGCGGATTGATTATGCAAGTTGGAGCCCCATAAATGACCCCGAGACAATGGAGATCTTCTACCGGGGTGATACCTTTGGTGTCTTCTATTTTGAGAGCCCCGCCACACGACAGGTGCTAAAAAAGGTCAGCTCCGGTTTTAGCTTTGAGGAGTACTCCCGGCTGGACCACTTCCACCTCAATGTGGTGGTCACCTCCATCATCAGGCCAGCCTCAAACCGAAGCATCAGGACATGGGTATCCAGGCTCCATGGCCAGCCCTGGGATACACCTCACCCCCTTTTACGGCCAGTCCTGGAGGAAACCTTGGGGGTCATGGTCTTTCAGGAGCAGTTGAGCCAGGCGGCCATGCACCTGGCCGGATTTGATCCTGCAGAGGCGGATACCCTGAGGAAGGTAGTCAGCAAGAAACATAGGGAAAAGAAACTCCGTGATTTTTATGCCCGATTTATTCGGGGGGCGAGCAACCGGGGTGTCAGCCTGGAAGTGATAGAAGATGTCTGGCACATGATGATGGGCTTTGACGGTTACAGCTTCTGTAAACCGCACTCGGCCAGCTACACCTTAGTGGCCTATAAATCCGCCTATCTCAGGGCCCATTATCCAGCCGAGTTCATGGCATCTGTCATTTCCAATGGCGGGGGCTATTACTCTACGTTTGGTTATCTGTCGGAAGCAAGACGGATGGGGCTTAAAATCCTTCCTCCTGATATCAACCAGAGCGAGATCAAATATACCGGCCAGAACAGAAAGATTCGGGTCGGTCTCATGCAGGTAAAAGCCCTCTCCCGGGAGGGTCGGGAGCTCATCATTCATGAGCGCTCCAAAAACGGGCCCTTCACCGGCTTTGAGGATTTTCTGCACAGAGCTGGCCGCCGTCTCCACCTCCAGGACGTCAGGCTCCTGATCAAGATTGGCTGCTTTGACAGCATCGCCCGTGGGTTAAACAGGCCCTCCCTGATGTGGCAGGCCCTTCGATTCTACGGTGGGGAAAATCAAGAAGAGAATACCCCCAGCCTGTTTTCCACACCCCCTCCCCTCTCCCCCGTGGAACAATCTCCTTATCCAAAAAATCTCATGCTGAGACATGAACTGGATATCGTGGGCTTGTTGTTTTCCCTCCACCCCCTCGACCAATATAAAGGACTCTTAAAAGGTTTGGATTACGTCAGTGCCCGGGACCTCCATGCCCATGTGGGGAAACGGGTGACCACCATCGGCTGGCTGGTGACCGGTAAAACCGTACATACCAGGGATGGCGATCCCATGAAATTCGTCTCCTTTGAGGATACCACCGGTCTTTATGAAACCGTGTTCTTTCCAAAGGAATACAACAGGTTTTGCCATATGCTGAATGAGATGCGCCCCTATATCCTCAAAGGTAAGGTGGAGGAGGATTTCAGTTCCATAACCCTAACGGTGACCTGGATAGGATTTCTGGACAGATACAAGCGGACAGGTATTAAAAAATCATAACAAATGCGCAAAAAAGTTATCAGTGCCTGATCGGTCCGAAGCATTATCGTCCAACGAATTTCACAAAAGGTTTTCAATCACAATATCGTACGTGTGATTTAACACACTCCAGTCAATTCCAGTCAATTCTTGTTGACAATCGCGGTCCTGTGTCTTATATTAAGCCAATAATTGTGGCAAGAAGCTACAGAGAGAGATAAACATCAAAAAAAGCCAGAAGGGCTCATACAAAAAACAATCAAAATTCCTTTCTGGTTTTCTTTTTTCTTTGTTTGGTATTAGTTCTTATCCAGTTCAGAGGAGGAAAAAGATGTGTGAATCCAATGCATATCTCATCAAAGATGGGCAAGAGAAACTTATCATGGAAAGTGTCGATATCCTGAGGCCTGAGAGAAAAGGGATATATCTCCAGGACATTTTTGGCGGACAGCGCACAATCAAAGCAAGGATCAAGGAAATGAACCTTGTCGATCACAGGATTTTGTTGGAAGAAGAATAGAGGCTTGAAACTATTCTAAGCGGGGTTTCCATGAATCATCATCATCACCATGAAGATACACGCGTTGAGGATCAGAGCAGCTTATCAGAAAGGGAAAAACTGGGTAAGCTATTGGAATATTGGATTAAACATAATGGCGATCACGTCAACACCTACCGTGAATGGTCAAAAAAGGCAGGTAGTGAGAACTTGGGAGAAGTCGTACATCTCCTTGAAGAGGCATCTGAGCTTACCCTGTCCATTAACGAGCTCTTTAAACAGGCAATGAAAGAGCTTCGCTAGCTCGCACACCTGACCTGGATCTTTTTCCGAAAAATATGGATACGCCTCAACGGCTCTTTCAGAACCCCACATCCCTTCTTGTGTGTGTCCTTTTGCCATTCACAACCAGGTTTCCACCACCTATCTCCCCTACCCTCCTGCTTGCTCGATGCGTGCTGCCAACTCATTGGAGCAGATCAAAAAACCTAAGGCCCACGCTCTCAAATGGCCCAAGGTAAGACTGATAAACAATTTTTAGTTGCTAATATACAAAAATATGATAAATATTAAAGGTTAAACATGATTTCCTTCTTTCTCTTATATCTTGTGGCAGGTGACTGAATAGCATGAAAAACCTGATATCCTCTTTTATTAGCTATATCCAGAACGAAAAAGGATATTCAGAACACACTATCAGAAACTATGAAAGCGATCTCAGGCAATTTAGCGAATTTTTTGCAACCAAAAGAGATATAGAAAACGGTGATCCAGAAATCAACCTGGTAGACTATTCACTCATCAGGTCATACCTGGGAGACCTTTTTGATAGGTGCCATCGAACTACCATAGCTCGCAAGCTTTCGACATTGAAATCATTTTTCAAGTATTTGGAGTTGAGAGGACTTGCTTCGTGTAATCCCGCGGCAGAGATAGCCACTCCCAAACAGGAGCGCTATATCCCCACTTATCTCCCCATAGATGATATGTTCGCCCTGCTGGAGCAACCTGACAGGGAAAAAGAATTGGGGCTCAGGGATTTGGCTATCTTGGAACTCCTTTATTCATCTGGCCTCAGGGTCGGTGAACTTGTCGATTTAGACATAGAGAGCCTAGATCTTGGTTCCCGGCTTGTGAGGGTTTCAGGTAAAGGCGGGAAAGAAAGACTTATACCAATTGGCAGAAAGGCTATCGCTGCGATTACAGAGTATCTCGAACATTCTGAGATGAGGAGGAAAAAGGCTGGATACCCAAAGGGGCAGGGACCTCTCTTTCTTAATTACAGGGGCGGCAGGCTCTCCACCCGCAACGTGCATAGAATGGTCAAAAGATACTCAAGAGAATGCGGCATCAGTATGGAAATTAGCCCCCATTCAATACGCCACACCTTTGCCACCCATCTCCTGGATGGTGGTGCAGATCTACGATCAATCCAGGAACTATTGGGGCATGTGAACCTCTCGAGTACCCAGAAATACACGCATGTGAGTATAGACAAATTAATGGAGGTCTATGATAGATCTCATCCAAGAAGCTAATTCTGTAAATCCCAAAGGGAGCAGGGTCGCGCCATAGTGGAAACTAACCTATTGATGCTTAAGCTTCTTGCAGGGTATGGGTATCTTTTTTTTGGATTATGCCCCACATAGTTTAGATCAGTGGGCGTTTCAAAATGGTTTATATAGATGGAGCCTATGATTCTAAGGCTTAGGGCGCAATAAACCATTTTGAAACGACCCAGTAAGGGGCCATGTCACAGGGCATAACCAAAAAAAAGATACCCATACCCTGTACTTTGACGTTGCCCTGTCTGTCACCGAGAGGTTTTGGAATGGGCTGAAATCGTATGGTAGGTTAAAAAGAGGAAGGGCGGCAATGCTATGGCTTTTCCACCAAGAGATATCTATCTTTTGGGAGTCTCGAGAAAATTACTGCACCGGCGCACGGGGCAACCAGTTTTTTCCGCCATGCAGTGCCAACAACCTGAAAAAGCTCCAGACAGCACGAACATAGATTCGCACTCCTGTCAATCGAATAGGGGACTTTTTGGCCATCGGACTCAACAAAAAAGCGGGGTTTGATAAAATTGGCGTGGCATGCCGTATGGGTGAGAAAAAGGGAATCCCAGCCCTCCTCAGATCCAAGCCGTCGTGCCCATCTTGTCCAAAGCCTTTTTTCAAGGTCTGAAACCACATACCACTCCTCAGGGACAAGGACCTTGAACTCTTCATCTCTTACCATTTCCCCCTTCTCTTGTCTCGTGACCCGCCTCGGGAGAAGGAAATCCGATCGGGTAATAACGGCCGCTTTATGACGCTCAAAGCCGTCGAGTTCAAAGGAGCTAATAATCAAATATTGACCGCTCCTGTCTGATCTTCTATACCAGCTGCCCTGTCTCCTGCACGTACCGTCCCAAACCTCTGGAGAAACACTTATTATCTTAGTAATCTCATCAAGACCGGTACACACGACCGCTTTACCCGACTTAAGCCTTATATTGCGGCTATCGAGTTCAAATCTGAGATCTTTTTCCCTTTCCTCGGGTAACCAGTATATATATTTTACGTATCTTATTGGTGCTTTGATAGCCAATTCCCCTTCTCAATCTATATGCGACCGTTCCTTGGGTTTGTTCAGCTTGTTGAGTTCCTAGCGTTTGGTGCGCCTTAGTGCCTATTCCCTACTGCCTACTTTTTTGGGCACTCCAGCTCACTTCAAGCTCTTTGGCGAACTGTTTATGGCCCGTAATAATCGTATCCTTAACTTTAGTTCACTTTAGACACTTTAGTTCACTTTAGACACTTACCATATCAATCATACTCATAATCTGGCCCTCATCAAACCCATTGAGGTGTATGGCACCTGATCTGCACGAGGCAACACACAGACCGCACCCCTTGCACAGCACCGGGTTAATCTCTGCTATGCCGGTTTTCTCATCGAATGCCGGTGCCTTAAAGGGACAGATGGCTATACACACACCACAGCTACTACAATACAGGGGATTGACCAC
>JAUVXZ010000276.1 GCA_030603345.1 Pseudomonadota bacterium | reverse complement strand
ATTTTGAACCGACCCAGTAAGGGGCAATGTTATAGGGCATAACAAAAAAAAAGATACCCATACCCTGGACTTTGACGTTACCCTGAACAACGCCTAACACTGTTTGAAGAAAGGCAACAGGTTCTGGTAGGTAGTATGTATATGTTCAGGGATAACCCGCACCTCTTCAAGTACCGTCATATAGTTAGTATCACCGCTCCATCGCGGAACAATGTGAAAATGGATATGGTCCTCAACTCCGGCCCCGGCTGCTTTTCCCAGGTTTAAGCCTACATTAAATCCTCCTGGATTCATCACCTCCTTTAAGACCCCGATAGACTTCTCAACCATGGCAATGAAATCGAGCTTCTCCTCGCCTGTGAGGGCATCTAACGTGGGAACGTGCCTCAATGGGGCCACGAGAAGATGGCCATTTATGTAAGGAAACCTATTCATAAGCACAATGCTCAGGTCTCCCATATATAGAATCAGCCTCTTTTCATCTTCACTCCTATCATCACCAGGACAAAATATGCACTCACCGCTCACATCACCAGAACCGACATATTCCATGCGCCAAGGCGCCCAAAGAACCTTCATCACATAACCTCACACTACAATTATGCTACCCTTTATTTCCTCCTCTAAATCCAAAATCCCGATCGAATGCGACCCAGATACGGCAACCCCTGAAGCAGTCCCTGGATTAAAAAACAGCACACCCTTGTCACGGCGATTTGTAGGCCTGTGAGTATGGCCAAAGATAATAGCATCTACATCATTGAACTGAGATCTTATCCTTCTTTCCATACCAAATGGGGACCCCCATCCATGAATCAATCCCAGCCGGAACCCATCTGCCACGATTACCTCTTTCTTAGGGAACTGCTCCCTTATATCCCGGTTATCCATATTGCCCTGAACCACACGGAGGGGCTTCTGACCCAAGAAATCAACGATTTCCATGGAGACAAGATCCCCTGCATGAACAATCATATCCGCACCAGAGAAGTATTGTTCATACATATCAACTAACTGCTGACTCACCTCTTTGAGGTGGGTATCTGAAATGATACCGATCTTCATTTTTCTAAAGGAGATAGGGAGTGAGGGTTGTTGTCCACCTGTTAAATGTGAGCAAGTATAACAAAATATAAAAAAAAATGACAAGCCTAAATGGGTTCAGCCATGCACCAATTACTGTTGACACGCCCTGGCAATCCCCTTATACTTCAGCAACATACTACGAGCATCAAATAGTTTGCAATACCGGGAGGGGCATGAGGTCTTTTCTGTTGTGACCATCCTAAATCCTTCTCGGTTATGTACAATGCAAACAATAAAATGCTCTGGTTAGTAACGCTTGTACCGATCACCACGTTGAGATCCCTATCTCTACTACCACCTTTACCGGAGGAAAACGATGAAGGTCCTTGTATACGGTACAGGAGGGAGAGATCACTCCCTTGCTGATAAATACGGAGACAGCCAGCATGTTGAAAAAGTCTATTTTTTCCCTGGCAATGCCGGTGTGCCTTATTCAGCAAAGGGAAAGAGAAAGTTGGTAGAGTGCTTGGATATAAGGGATTTCAATGAGGTGGCGAAGTTTTGTCTGGAAAACAAGGTTGATCTGGTAGACATAGGTTCAGAAAATCCCCTGGAAGAGGGCCTTGTGGATGTCCTGAACCAAAAAGGAATAAGAACCATTGGGCCAAAGCGAGAATATGTGAGATTAGAGTGTGACAGAGAATTTACGGATAATATCTTACGGGACATCGGTGTAGGCAAACCAGAATATGCGGTGTTTGATGATCCAGAAAAGGCCAAAAGCTACGTCAGAAATATTGGGTATCAGGTTTTTGTAAAGGCAAACGGCCTCGCAGCAGGAAAAGGTGCCATAGGCTGTGATGATGTTATGCAAGCCGAGGACGCAATTGACAAAATAATGGTCAAAAAAATATTTGGAAGATCCGGAGATAAGGTTGTTATCGAAGAAAGAAAATACGGCACAGAAATCTCATTTTTCGTTTATTTGGACGGCGAGCATGTGCTGCCTTTGAAGATGTTTGTCCAGGACTACAAAAAGGCCTTCGATCCAGATGATGAGGAGTCAATCAAGCAGTTCAATGGAAATCTTAATACCGGCGGAACGGGATGTTATGTGCCGCACAAACTGGTAACCCCGTGGCTGATAAATAGGATCATGAAAGAGATTGTAAACCCAACGGTGAATGCGATCTACAATCGGGGTGATCTCGGTTTGGGATGGGACTATAAAGGGGTCTTATACTTTGGCCTCAATCTCGACCCTTACAACAGCCTGGATGTCTTTGAAATCAATGTAAGACATGGCGATCCCGAGTGGGAGGTTCTCTGCCGGAAATTGAGTACAGACCTATTAGAAATAGGTATGGCAGTGTGGGAAGGGAAATTGGATCAAATCACCCCTGTCTGGAACAATCAATACTATGTAGATGTGGTGGCCATGGAAGGCCGCTCAAAGGCGAGCAAAGGATGGAACAAGGGATATCCGGGACGTTACGGCAAAGGCCATCTGCTAACCGGATTAGATAGGCTCGAGAGGGGAATTGCTACGTACTTTTCAGGTGTCAGAGAAGATCCGGACAAAGGCCTCATTTCAGACGGCGGAAGGGTATTACATATCATTGCTGGGGACTCAACCCTGGAGGGTGCTCGAGAAAAGGCTTACCGGAACATAGGGTATATCTCTTTGCTGGACCATAATAACAATAATGCCAATTGCCTGAGGTACAGAAAAACAATTGGCATCTAGGCCTTTTTTGATGCAGCCTTCTCAAACAACGGCTCATCTAAATCCAACACCTTGAGAGGACTTTTCCCGGTAAAGAGCTTGATAATCTTACCAACTGTGTAAGCATTACCTCTCAGCAACAATTTGCAATTTTCAATGCGACAACCAGTAATTTTGGTTTCGCCCTTCTCAAGGACAATGATACAATCCTTAAACGTGCAATGACTGAAAGATTTGCCGTCTAGTTCTATCTTCTCCCTAGAAAAGGTAGAATTCTTATACTGGATCTTGAATCCCCCCATGGTGCTACTTTTTTCTATAAAGTTTCCTCCAGGGTTCATTCTTGGAGCTCAGGCAGTCAGCCAAGGTCTCTTTTAAGGTATTAGAGGCCAAAAGAGCGCAGTGAGCGCTTTCTTCTGGTAGCCCGTCTAAACTTTCCAAAATTACCTCATCGCTGATCTTATATGCATCCTTAATGGTTCTACCAATGGCCAACTCACAGGCCATACTGCCTGCTACAACAGTGGTCATACATCCGTCAGTAACAAACCGCGCGTCGATGATCTTATCATCAATCATTTCTAAGAAAATCGTCATCGTATCTCCACATGGTCCCGTAATCGTTGCACGCCCATGAGGGTTTTCCATCTCTCCAAAATATTCAGGATTAAGCCACCGTTCAATCACCTTTTCTGAATATATTTTCCGTGCATCCCTTATAATGGATGCCTGAATCTCTTCTATTGCTTTCTCAAATTCAACAGACATCTCTCACTATTTCTCCTTTATTGATCCCTCCTGCAGGTTTCTGCACTTGTGCAGGGAGGGGTATCGCAGCGCTGTGCTCTTCCACAACAGGTAGCGCCAGGGGCCCGGCCACTATCTGCAACGGTAAATGACGAAACGGATAAGATCTTCACTACGTCATTACTGCCGCAGTGGCTGCAGGCGAGCGTTTCACTATCAGGGCTAGCCCCAACTAATATCTCTGATATCTCACCGCAGTGATTGCACCTATATTCATAGATAGGCATTATTTATTCTCCTTTTCTGGTCGAAACCTTTTGCTCTGATCGCAATGTAACCATCCCTCAAAGGGTTGGTTCTCTCCTCTTGTGAACATACTCCTGACAAGCATTTATCACCATTTTTTTCTGAAATCAAGAAATGAAATAAATCGTAGATTTTTCTCGTGCACCTGTTTATTATAATTTCAATCTGATACAATAAAGAGGGAGTCAACGGCAATACTACCGAAGCTTCGCCTCAAACCGACAAGGCACGATGTCAGTAAGAAAATAGGAAATACTGAGTAATGTTTATCGGGTTACGGTGGAGCCTGTCCCGGCTATACTGTCGGGGATGCCCGTTTCGTTTTTCGGTAACGTCATTCGTCTTTTTATTTCCACGTTACCTTAACCGTTACCGATACGGGCTTCGTTACCCTAACCGTTACCCAAATAAA
>JAUVXZ010000153.1 GCA_030603345.1 Pseudomonadota bacterium | reverse complement strand
GGAAGGCTTAGTACGGCCTCTCTCTTATTCGCAGATAAAGAGGAAGCCTGTGTCAAGCGATCTCATGCAGTTCTGGACGGTTTGAATGGCCGGATCTGAGCCCGGGATTCTCGCAGCGTCCTTTCGTCTACATCATTTTTTTAGCCTCTTTCTATTGCCCGGCTCAGGCGCTGGGAAATGGCGAATCCAACTTCAGTAGTCTCTCCCCTAAACCACCTCGCTCAATCCTTCGTAAGTACAAACTCCTTTGGAAATCGGATTTATCATGCGCTAAAAAAACCCGTAAAGAAGTTGTCTAGAGTTCTTTACGGGTTTTGGTTTCGATGCCAAAAAGGCTCTATGCAACATTCATACTATATATCATCTCTCACATAAAATCAAGTAGCATTATGGATAACGTCAAATTGCAGCGAAACACGGGTATCTTTTTAGTGATAAGAACTCCCTTTGTTGGAGGGAAAGTATAGGTGGAGTGGCCTTGTATGTCAACGGGAAAGCGTCTACAACATATGCCGTTATTGGGGTAGGCCATGGCGGGAGGGCTTATGCCTTCCCGCCATGGCTCTCGCCTGCCCGCTCGTGCCTCGCAGTGGCAGGCGGGCTCAGGCGAGGCGGGCGGGAGGGCTGTCAAGGGCAGAGAGGTATATCTCTTCAACGATGGAATTTATTGGGTGTTGCATCTTTTTTGGCTAAATCTGGTTAAGGGCCTCCGTTGACTCCCATGGCCGTCTTTGAAATTAGGAGGTATAAATCTCAATCGGATAATCAGGATCTTTACATAGGTGATCCTCACTAGGTGGGATCTGAGAATCCCTGGCCCAGACCGATCACCCGCTCTATATACTCAAAAAGTCAGGTTTGGAATAGTGCACAGTCTAAGCCTACGATAGGTGAACGAGTCGCACCAGGGCAGGCTGAGTAATCTAAGCAGATATATACTGGTGGAGGGTTGGCCCTGGCTGAGGGTTTCTTTTTGACTAAGGAGATCTCTAAGTGTTTCAGAATCTTCTCTATGACATCTTTATCCTCAATAAAGCTGACAACCTTCATGGTTCCCTGGCACTTAGGGCAGGTGAGAGGATCAACCTAATATATCTTCCGAATAGGCCTTGCCCAATTCTTCCGATATTGTTTTGAATCCTCTTGCGGTTCAATAATATAAGGTATCAACCCATCCTGGTCTTCCTTTTGCCGTCTCCCACTGCAGACATTACTGTAGTAGCCATAATAGCGGACCATCTGCTCTCCTTTATCAGGTATATGAGAAGACATGGCAGCGAGTGCTTGCATCCCGCCTGTCGGCGGGGCCATTCTAGGGGGATCAAAGGCCTTCTGTTGCCTCCCGTCCTTTGATTTGTATATGACTTTGGATTCCTCTCGGATGTAGGTCATCCGCTCTTGTGAGAAGGAGGCACGGATAATCCTCCAGAGGCGGACAAGTATAGCGAGCGAGGTTTTCCATAGCATCTTCCTCCCTGGGATGGATTCTTGGTCCACAAAAAACATTGAAGCCCGAATGGCGCCAGGATAAAAGCATGTTGATGAGATCTTGAGTGATTTTACCTTTGGACAGGAGCATGTTAAGGAGCTTATGCTGAAAGACCCGCCCGCCTCGCCTGAGCTTGCGATGGCGGGCAGGTCGCCTCCAGATCCCCTGTGTCAAAAGAAGGAGCTACTCTGAACATACCGTTGCCATAGAAACAACCATCTGTACATAGAATGTGCACGTGGGGAGTAAACCCCAAGAAATCTCCAAAGCTCTGTATGGCAATAACGGCCCCAAGTACTGCACCCTCCTCTGGCACAGTCTCTTGAAAAAACACCTTCAATGTCTCCCATGCACATCTGCTTAATTCAGAAAGGAGCTTACGGTCGTAGAGGAAATATCTGCGGAGGATTTTGGGTATGCTGAAGATGAAATGGCGGTGAGGGACTGCCTTGATCACTTCCTGGCAGAGCCATTCTCCGAATTCCACGACCCTCTTCTGGTGGCAAGATGGGCAGAAGAGCCGACGCTTGCAAGAAAATGCCAAAAGATACTCATGGCCGCAGTCTCCACATTTCACGCGAGCAAAGCCATTGTGCAGGATACCGCAATCAAGCCCGCCCTGGCGCGACTCACTCTATTATAAACTCAACATTTGTGTTCATTCCTAAGGAAACAGGCCCTTGCAATAGACACACGAGACCAGGTCTGGGCCAGGGATAGCGATAAATCACCTTTCTCACATAAGATCGGAAAAAGCCATATTGCCTTTCCAAAGCGCTCTTCATAGACCTGTTCAAATGTCTCAAAATGGTCTTCAACACACCGATAATACGCGGAATTCTGAGGATTGCGAGGCCGGTAGATAAATGGGAATCCCGATCCACGGGAATGGGTGTGATCCGAATGTTTCCCACTCTAATAGTGTCTCGAAAAATTGTGGATTGAACAAAACCCTGTGCCTCATAGAAATCTATCAAGGGGCCGTAGGCGAAACGAATATCCGTCAGGCGCTCGTTGAGCTGTTCAGGCAGAATGAGTCAATGTATTTGCCTGGATAGGCCTCCCAGGTGCGGAAATCCAGGGTAATCTGCTCCACAACACGAAGCCCTTCTACATGGTCTGGGTCTAGGTGCGTGAAAATGAGGTGATCGATTTGCTTTATTCGAGAGCGGTTTAGCTGACAGGCTATCTCTGCGGGGGTATCTATCAAAATATTTTCGTCATGGATGAACGCAGAAGGACCTGTCCGTTTATAGGGTATCCCTTTCTCCTTTGCCTCCATACACACATTACACTGGCATAACGGTTTAGGGATGACCATGCATCCCCCTGATCCAAGAATAGTGAGTTTCATGTCGATTCAAGATCGGGTCCAAGGAGACCTCAAAACGACCGTGCCTAGAGCCATGGAGACTACCATGCAGTGAAGACTCTAGGCACGCCCAAAATAGAAGCCCACTGAGTCCCTTTCTCTCCTTAGCTCCATGGGAAGGGGCTGTTGGACTCTGGGAGCAATTCTCCTTTCTCATACCGATCAAATCGAAAAGGCTTGAGCAATGTCTGCTCTTCTCCCATAATCTCCTTTGCCACTAGGTCTCCCACCCCGATCATTTTATAGCCATGGCTCGAGTCGGCAATGAGATAGCAGTTCTCCTTCACAAAATCGAAAATGGGAAAACTATCGGGGCTGAAGGCACCAAGACCCCCTGACGGCTCGTCCTTGTAACGCAGGTACTTGTCCTCGTACCTTTTCTGACAGTGGGCCAGGGCGGATGTCCACATATGGGTAAACTCGACACCAACAACGAAATCTGGGGAATCGATACCATACGGATCCACCTTGACCTCCTTCTTTTCCACTTTACTGGGCATACTCCCTCCCTGGATCCCCCGAAAATTAAAATCAGGTTTGTAATAGATCCCCCACATTTCATCTGTAATGAGGGAGCCATCCTCGCTGGAATGCAGTGGTGCATCGGTATCCACATGAATAACTGGCGGCATCTTTCCCCTGTTGTCCATGCCGTAGGCAGGTTTTACGCCTAGGGTCCCTTCCTGAAGACACCAGAATGTCCACATTCTAATGTCCTTGTGGACTTTGCCATCCCCGTCTTTGATGTCGATCCTTTCAGGAAGATCCAGCATTTTCCAAAAGTTTTCCACCCATGGACCGGCGCCAATGATCACGCAATCACATTGGATATTTCCTCTTGTCGTTTCAACACCCTTCAGATAACCGTTATCGAGAAACCCTGTAACCTCAACACCAGTGACGATTCTAGCACGTTCAGCTTCTGCTTTGTCAGCAAGGCGGTAAAGGCTCCTGGCATTCTGTGCATACCCACCCCTTTTCTCATGCAGGATGGAGGTAATATTTTCGGCCTGCCAATCATCAAAAACCTTGTCTCTCATGTACCTCAGGCAGTCCTTTTCTCCTTCGATAAATTCCGACTCATAACTAATGTCTTTCTGTCGACCATAGATTTCAGCCACGTCCTCATGCATGCTTTCAGGGGATATCTGCATGTAGCCTACAGGGAGGTATCCGTATCCTTCTGCGTCCTCTTCCCATCGGCTCACACTATGGGCTATTAGTTCCTGCATGGCCGGCTGATAATAGTTGTTGCGGATAATGCCACAGGCGATCCCTGAGGCCCCCGCACCTATGGCCGATTTATCAATAACCAGGATGTCTTTTCCTGAGCCCTGCTTCTTCAATCTCAATTCTTTGGCCAGATGAAAGGCCGTGCTCAGTCCATGGATGCCGGCTCCAATGATCAAGTACTTATAATGCGTTTGAAATGACATTTTTCCTCCTCCTTCAATCTTGTCTTCCACCCAAACGTTTTGCCACTAGCGAAAAAAGTGGGGTGGTGGTGAATCGTTTATTTGGGCCTTATTTAAAAGGATCCCACCGCACAGTCTGCTTTTCGTAAGCTGGCGGGAAAAGCCTCAAAAACTCGTCATAATAATAAAGTTCTTTAAATGAAGCGAAGGGCAGGCCGTATGCCGTTCTGGGTCTTTCCTTTATCTCTCCCGGATCAATCTGTTGGGAGATGAGCTCATCCATCACATCATCTGTGCCCACACCCATTGCAAACCTCAGTTTCTCTCGATTCGCAATCTTTTCAGGGAGCATATCCCTGAAGGCCTCTCTCAGGATAAACTTCTCTATCTGTTTTTCTCCGTATATTTTCCATTTCATAGGGATATTCTGACTATAGGCGACGACCTTTGAATCTAGAAAGGGGGTCTGATAAACGACACCATTGGCCATCCAGGCCCTGTCAAGGCGCCTCAGGGCCGTATTGTAAGCAATTTCCATGAGTCTGCGTGCAAGCTGTTCCCTGTGCTCATCACTGGTCACCCTTGGACTTTTCAGGACCATCTGGTAACCGCCAAAGAGCTCGTCGGCCCCTTCGCCCACGAGCATGGCGTTTGTATCCTCTTTGGCCATCTTGGAGACATAGTAATTGGAAATGATCCCAGATATGCAGTCCTCATCGAAACTTTCTAGATACCAGACAGCATCAGAGATAAAGTTGGTAATATCCTCATCGGTAATGAAATAGATATGGTGCTCCATCCCTAGATATTCAGCCATGAGTTTGGCGTTTTCCAGGTCTGGACCGTGAGCCTTCGCAATAGAGGCAGTGAACAAGTGCAAATCAGGCTTGAATTCTTTGGCGATTACAGCGACGATGGAGCTGTCCAGACCACCGCTCAGAGAGATGCCTCCGACGCCTTTCATTCTCCTTTGCACGGCCTCTATGACCAACTCCCTCAACGTGGTGGTGGCCTGCTTTAGGTCCACGGCATCGGGAACTTCAGGAATAAAGGGTTGAAATTCTCTCATGCCCTCTTTTGTACTGTAGATATGTCCTGGGACAAGCTCATTGACATCAAAACGAATGAAATCCTTTAACCCTTTCATCTCAGTGCTGAAATGGAAGGAGCCATTCTCCGACCCATAGAAAAGTGGCCTGGCACCCACGTGATCCCTGGCAAGAATAATTTCATCTTTTTCTATTATAGCGCATGAAAAGCTTCCATCCAGGAGCGAGAAGCAGTCTTTGCCGTGTTTTTCATAGAGTTCCTTGAAAAGCTCAACATCCGTCTGCCCCTCGGGCCTTTCGTTGAATAATTCCCCATCAAAGAGCACATATGGCGGTCGGTCTATGGCCGTACAGTAAGTCCTCTCGGCCGTTAGATTAATCTCAGCGGCACCAATAACACCACGACTATCTCTTAAGGTCTTGATGATTCTGTTGTCCGGCCCACGGTGTCTCATTAGGTTTAACGAGTTTTCCAATTCAAGGGTGCGATTTCCGTTAGTGCTATTTCCATTCAATGATAAAATTCCTGCTATTCCTGCCATCTCCAAATCTCCAATAAAGTGTTTCAATAAACAAATATCTTTCCAAGATTAGCCGTGGTGAGAGGATCCTCCATATACATTCCTAAGCCTAGGCGCTGTATCGATTCAATTCCCCTCTCATCATACCCGGGAATCTCCACGTCCGGGGCATCCTTAGGTGTCACCTCTTCTGCGATCCACATAGCCTTTTCCAGTTTGGCAAAGGAAAAATCAATGAGATACCGCAGAAAAGCAAAAGGATGACGGATCATATGAACACCGTATTTCAGGCAAAGGGCTTGTCCCGCTCTGGCATCCGCATAGGCCCGATCTGTCGGGTGTTCCTCATGGGTGGTCCCAGCGCTTTGAAATGTTGGCAGATCCAGCATGAGATTTAGATGGGCCATGAGGATGTTCAAGAGATTGTGGCTGATCAGGCCATAGTTGGGATTGTACTCGATACGCGGGTCGGCAATGGTGGGGAGTCCGGCGTGGATGCAGATGATTCCCGGGTTGAGCAACTGAGCTGCGCAGATGCCGAAGAGAACTTCCGCATGCGTCATGGCCAAGACTCCGTTATAACAGTACGGGGCACTGATTCCTGCCATGGGCATAGCCGAGATAAAGAGAGGTAGACCCGCCTTAACCACTTTCACAAAGTGCTCCGAGAGGTTTTCGTTGACCTCCAAAGGTGGACGGGTGAGACAGAACACGATCATGATGTTCTTTCTGTGCTTATAGATCTCTTTTGCCCTTGCGAGTGATACATCGGAAGTCACTGCAAAATAGATGGGTTTGGAGCAGTGCTCCGCCATGATGTTCATCTGCTGGACCTCATCCTTGAGTTTTATACCTCTTCCCATTCCGGCAACTACTGGGTTCTCCTCTGCGATCTTACAAATCCGGGCCACGTGCTCCGGTGTCGGAGTAAGGCCACCATTCCCTGCTTTGTCATCGTAGACATATGGGGCTGTTCCGCCTATGAAGAAACTGTTCATGGGGACGAAAAAGTTTTCAAGGCCCGGGACACCTTTGAGAGACTGCTCCACCAATCCAGAAGTTATATAAACACGGTCTTCATAGACCACGGCCAAGCCTTCTGCCTCAAACTTTCCAAAGACCTCCTGGATCTCCGGCTGCTTACAGCCGACTCCCAGATTCTCCAGGATCCACTGGGCATCCTCGTGAACCTTTAAAAGCATTTCCACCGTCTCTTTCCCCAGCAGAGACCTTGACGTCTCGACCTGTCTTTCATTTAAGCGCTTTAAATCCATCTCTTAGGCCCTATGATCATTAAAAAGTATTGCAGTAGAAATAAGTCTTGTTGAATTGAACTTTGTTGTCGAGTGGTTATTTTTCTTGCAAGCTCCTGTTTTGAAGTAAGAATCACGGATGATTCCATACCCAATAGAGCTATTCCGCCTCCATAGCATTAGAATCTAACATGGAAGAAAGTTTTTTGAGGGCACGTATGATATCCTCTCTCTCGTTTGATGGAAGGTCTTTATAACCATCCACAATCCTCTCTTGAATTGGTAAAGGGGAATTCTGGGCAAGCATTCTGCCTGACTCTGTTAATCCTATAGTAATCACTCTACGATCAGAGGAAATCCTTGATCGTTCTACGAGTCTTTTTTGCTCCAATCGGTCGATTATTCCGGTTACCGTGCTGGACTTAACCATAATATGTTTGGCGACCTGAGATGGAGGCATAGGGCCGTTTTCATAAAGGGCAAGAAGGCAGCTAAGCTGGGGAACGCTGACCCGATACTTCTTCTCAAGCTCTTTAGTGTAAAGCTCCTCCGCCTGGATCAACCTGCGTATCAGATAGATGACTTGCTTGATCTGATCTTGAAGGAGATCATAATTTACCACTTGGAGAGACCTTTCGTTACGTTGAGACGTAATGTACTCCCTTTTGAAAGGGATCGAGGCTCAAGGTATAAAGAAATGTAATAGAATTTCAAATAGAATAAAGAAAGATGAAATAGTCGCGACTAAATTTATTTGAGTTAAACTGATAATAGTAGAAATATTTTCAACTGAAAAATACTAAAGCCCAATCCATATGTCAAGGAGATATTTCTGGACTTCAGAAAAAAGAGTGGCGGGCAAAGGTTTATTACAATCATTGAAAATATAAATCCTTTTTGAAGTTAGTGGTGAGCGAAACTTTATTTAAGTGATAAGAACTCCCTTTGTTGGAGGGAAAGCATAGGTGGAGTGGCCTTGTATGTCAACGGGGAAGCGTCTACAACATATGCCGTTATTGGGGCGGGCGGGAGGGCTGTCAAGGGCAGGGAGGTATATCTCTTCAACGA
>JAUVXZ010000160.1 GCA_030603345.1 Pseudomonadota bacterium | reverse complement strand
CTTTTCACGACTTATCAGTGGGGGAAGCCGCAGCCCTGAGCCTGTCGAAGGGAATGCGGAGGGGGCAAGTATCCCCTGTTGATAAGTCGTAGAAAAGACCAGGCTGGGAGCCTCGGAACAGAAGAAAAGACCTCATGACCATTCTAATGCGTTCTCGGTTATGTCCAATGCAAACAATAAAATGTTCTGCTTGGTAAGTGATATCTCCAGCAAATAGCTCCAGATAACGGAGATCAGTGCCTGCGAATATTCTTCCAAAATGTAAATGAAGATGTGATAAGATGTATTCAGCAGTTGAAGAGTTCTTGAGAGTTCCACGTGGAAGTGCTGAGGTGTGATGGTCGTGTCTGAAGAAGCGAAGAGCCCAAAGCTATTTTACGGGTGGTTTGTAGTCGGCGCTTGCTTTGCTGTGATCCTCATTCAGGGAGCAGCTATGTGGACATTTGGCGTCTTCTTAAAGCCGCTGGCGAACGAATTTGGTTGGAGCCGGGCTCTGGTTTCATCAGGGTACACAGCTTTTCTGATTGGCTATGTTGTTTCAGTAATAACTACTGGTAGGCTTGCCGATAGATATAGTCCCCGCCCCATCCTTTTGGTGAGCGCGTTACTAGCCGGGCTGGGGTTTTTCCTGTGCAGCCAGGTTTATACTATAATTCAGATTCGCACTTTCCTTTTTATTGGTGGGCTGGGGGTTGGTGCTACCTGGTCAGTACCAACCTCAACCGTACAGCGATGGTTCTTCGCCAGGCAGAGAGCGGGCCTGGCACTCGGAATAGTGGTGTCCGGAGTTGGTGTAGGGGCCCTCATCTTCGCACCGCTGAGCAACTTTCTAATTCTCAACTACGGCTGGAGAGGCGCCTATCTGGTTATTGGTATCCTCATCTTTTTCATCATTACCGCATCATCATGGGTGGTTAAACCAAGCCCGGTGGCGATAGAAACCGGTTCAGAGGGACCGGAAACAAGGCTAAACCGGATAAGCATCCATGGATTGACAACACGCAAAATTGTGACTACTCCTTCCTTTGCCGGGATAACCTTTTCTCATTGTGCTGTGCTTGTTGCCTTCCAAACCATTTCTGCCCATCTCGTGCCCTACGCAACGGATGTTGGCATTTCTTCAACAGCCTCAGCAGCAGCCATTGGCCTTTTTGGGGGATTCTCAATTCCGGGGCGTATCATATCTGGCCACCTCTCTGACAGGATACCTTGGCAAAGAATACTGGTTCTGTCACTCTTTGGAATGGCATTATTCATTCTATGGCTGTTATTTCTAAAAGGAGTGTGGATGCTGTACTGTTTCGTTTTTTTCTATGGAATCTGTCACGGGAGTAGGGTTTCTGCCTATCTCGGTATTCTCGGTGAATTCTTCGGTATGCGCTCATTGGGGGAACTCATCGGAATCACCACGGCCATTGGCATGTTCATCGGAGCCTTTGCCCCCTATGTAGCCGGATTCATCTTTGATACAACTGGCAGCTATCTTGTTGTCTTCATGATTATGGCGATACTCCTGTTAAGTGGGGGCATTTTTGCCCGTGCAATAAAGAAGCCAGTTGCCCCAGAATAGGCGACGTGTGATGGCAATGTCTACTATGAGATAAGATTGAACTGACACCGGCTGGTAATGTACGCACCCCAACAGGGCCCGCTGTTTCATAGATTCAGCAAAAAACAGTTGATGTTCCGCTGGACATATGCAATCTTTGTCTCATTGAGATTGCAGATTGCGGCAGGTAATTTCCAATCTCGTAATCAGAAGTCGTGAATCATGTTATAAAAGGGCTCCCTAATAATGAGCAAATGTTGGCGATGATTCACGGAATGTCTAACGCTACCGGAAACCATGAAAGAACTGTTTCGAAACTGGTATAATCGATATTTTTCTGACCCCCAGGTGTTCATTCTGGGAATTCTGCTCATACTGGGGCTTGTCATCATACTGCTCTTGGGCAAGATGCTTGTTCCGGTTTTCGCCGGGATTGCAATCGCCTTTTTGCTTGATGGACTCGTATCTCTACTCGTGCGCTGCCGAATACCCCGTAGGATTTCTGTAGTAGTGGTTTTTTTGATATTTTTTGTCTGTCTGGTGGTCTCGTTGGTAGGGCTACTCCCGCTGCTGTCAGAACAGATCGGCCAGTTGTTTCAACAGCTGCCCTCGATGATTGCTGGGGTGCAGAACGCCTTGATGCTGCTCCCCGAGCGGTACCCGGATTTCATCTCCGAAGCACAGATCAGAAAGATCATTGTTTTTCTAAGCTCCGAGCTCACCAACGTGGGTCAGCACCTGCTGTCGCTGTCTCTGGCCTCGGTGCGCGGGCTGGTTTCCATTATCACTTACTTGATTCTCGTACCCTTTCTCGTGTTCTTCTTCCTGAAAGACAAGACGGAAATTTTGCATTGGCTGGGAGGTTTATTGCCTGAGGAGCGGGGATTGGCAACCGAGGTTTGGCACGAAGTCAACCAGCAGATCGCAAACTACATTCGTGGAAAGATATGGGAAATCATAATTGTCTGCGTGGCAACCTACGTTACCTTCCTGGCCCTGAAGCTTGAGTTTGCCATGCTGCTCGCCCTCTTTGTTGGCCTCTCGGTTCTCATCCCCTATATCGGTGCTGCCGTCATGTATCTGCCGGTGGCACTCATAGCCTATTTCCAGTGGGGACTGTCGGCGGAATTCCTTTATGCCCTGATCGCCTATAGCATCATACAGTTATTGGACGGAAATCTGCTGGCTCCCTTGCTGCTTTCCGGAGTCGTAAATCTGCACCCTGTGGCCATAATCGCAGCAGTGCTCATATTTGGAGGGCTGTGGGGATTTTGGGGACTGATTTTTGCCGTACCACTGGCTACGTTGGTACATGCTGTCATGAAAGCCTCTCTGAACCGAAAGAAGGATTGAAAAGACAGGGATCGATTGTAACCGCTCCAACGGCCTAACCGATTGGTCCGAGATGGATCGCCTGTTTCTTCCCACCCACGAAGAGTCCTCAAAATCCGGGAGCAGGTGGATGTCAAGAACATGGGCAGGGCACTGAGACCGCTGGCTTTGGCGACACAAGCTTCGAAACGATTCTTCCACACCAGAGATTCGCAATCTGGCGCATCAAGACGGCCTCAAGAATCAGGGTAGCGGGGGATGAGATGCTTAGGAGATTCAGCCTCTATGGCTTCCTCAAAAACCAGCAGTACTACGACTATTTCCTATTGCTCGCATTCATACAGATGGGGCTGTCGTATTTCCTGATCGGTGTGCTCATCGCGTTCCGCGAGATCATGATCAACATCATCGAGATACCCAGCGGTGCCATCGCCGACCTTTATGGGCGACGCAAGTCGATGATCCTCAGCTTTGTGGCCTACATCATCAGCTTTGTCACCTTCGGGTTATCCGGAATGGCGGCGATGCAGTTCAAGCTCGCGCTTCACACCCTCATGCCCCTTCTCTTCCTGGCGATGAGCTTCTTCGCAATCGGAGACGCCTTTCGGACCGGTACCCACAAGGCCATGATCTTCACGTGGCTGCGCATCCACGGGCGCACTGACGAGCGGACAAAGGTCTACGGGTACACCCGCTCTTGGAGCAAGATTGGTTCCGCGGTATCGGTGGTTCTGGCATGTGTTTTCGTGTTTGCAACCAGCAACTACATTTACGTTTTCTTCTTCTCTATCATCCCTTACATCATCAACATCATGAATTTACTCGGCTACCCAAAGGAGGTAGATGGCCACATCAAGGAGGAAACAACCGTCGGTGAAATGGCACGGCACCTTAAGGAGGCACTGGTGATCTCGGTAAAGCAGGCGAGTCTCAGAAGACTCATATTCGAGTCCATGGGCTTTGAGGGATTCTTCAAGGCCTCGAAGGACTATCTCCAGCCGATCCTCAAGGCCGCAGCACTTCCGGTAACAGCAGTCCTGTTTGCAAGCATGCACCTCACCGGGGAGCAGAAATCGGTGTTCCTCATCGGGCCCGTTTTCTTCGTGCTCTTTCTCCTTTCGGCCCTGGCCAGCCGCAACGCCTACCGTCTGGTCAGTAATCCCGGCCAAGAGGACAAGACAGCGCGATTGCTCTGGGGCTTGAGCGTTGTGATCTTCCTGGCGCTTTTACCAGCCATGTGCTACGGCATCTACTGGCTCATGATAGCCGGGTTCATCGTGCTCTATATCATGCAGAACCTTTGGAGGCCGGTCCTCATCAGCCGCTTCGATGCCCACTGCGACGAAGCAAAGGGTGCGACAGTCCTCTCGATTGAATCCCAGGCAAAGAGCGTGTCAACAATGATCATCGCACCGGTTTTGGGGTTGGCTGTCGATCTCGCGAGAGACCGCGGCATTGGCGCAAGTGAGTTTTGGCCGCTCGCCGTGCTCGGCGCAGTGATTGCCATTGGATTCTTCCTGACCGCCAGGAATATCCAGTATGCTGGACAAAAACCGATCCTTCAAGACACTACATCTCGTGCCTCAGCCATTCAGCAAGAAAGTACAGACTTATCCTATCTAATGCAGGAAAACGATGATTACTAAGAAAAGCATTTTATTGTTTGCATTGTACATAACCGAGAAGGATCTAAGATGGTCACAACAGAAAAGACCTCATGCCCCTCCGGATATTGCAACCTATTTGATGATCTCAGTAGTAACTACGAACAGCTTCAGTGGGAGGTGACATTTTGTTTGACAATGGGCCATCATTTACTTCCCCTCCATAGGTTTATAGCTTCTCTTTACCAGATAATCCCCCAATAATATCGAGGTCACAATCACTAATGGTAGAGACACTAATAGTCTGATCGCTGTAAATTTTACCCCCATAAAAGATACCTCAAATATCACCATCGGGATTCTGCAGATAGCTGAAGCACCCAGATAGGTAAAGATAACATTCAGCCGGGCCCCTTTGCTATGGAGGGAATAAGCAAGCGGAAACGCTACATACAACCCCCCAACTGTAGTTCCAGCAAGGAGTACCGCCCATATATATCCTCTGATCCCAGCCTCTTGTCCAAAGTGTTTTTCAACAGTTTGTCTTTTTACCCACACCTCAAACAAACCGATGAGAATGAAGGCGCAGGGTAATACCTTGAGCATGTCTAGTGAAAAGGAGAAAAAATTATGGCCAATTTCTTTTCCGGGCTTGAAACCATATGCAAAAGAAGCAGCTAAGAAGAGGATATAACATGATATACCGGCTATCTTAATACTATCATTTCGCTTCATCAAAAGATCTCCCCAAAGAAAATGCCGGTCATTACAGCAACAATAAGAGCGATAAACAGACTGATTATGTTCCTTAGTATGGTTACCTTTGTCCCAAAATACGCCTTTTCTATTGGATACGTGAGAATCCCTACCATCATGAGCGTTGTTGTGAAAGCCGATAAAACCAAGTATAGGACCCCTTTTTTCAATAAAATGCCGCACAACGGGAAGGCAATAAAACCAGGCATCAGTGTTATGGAGCCAAGAAAAGAGGCAAACAGAACCCCAGTGAATATATTGCTGCTTCCAAGATATTGAGAGATGACCCTGTCTGGGATAAGAAAAAGGATGATTGACACTAGCATAAGCATACCCAAAAAGGCGGGTAGAATAGTCACAAATTTCTTGAGCGCTATCTTGCACCCCTTGAGCGTTCGCTCGCTATCTGCAATAAGAGAGATTAATACTGCCAATCCCGTTGCTATATATAAATAATACATCTTTCCTCACAGTCTGAGGATTATCACATGTAATCTCATATAAGCCACATGTCAGGTTTCTTTGACCACATCCCTTGAGGCCAATAGATAGCGCCTTGAGAAAATTGGCATGGCCGGACAGAGGTAAGTATGTGCCCGTTCTCTAACCAATATACCATTGAGGAAACACTTTTGAATAATACCAACGGATTATCTCGTATTACTTATCAGATAGGGGTCTCGTGTCAAATCAAAACCGAGACCTGGAGCGATCACACGTTCCCTTTTGCCATTTCTTTGGGTAACACATGTCTATCCTCTCAGAAATCAGCTTAGAGTCAACCCCAACAGGCTGTTGACGAAATCCCTTTGGGCGACAGCCCGCCAACTATTGACAATCGCAAAGCCACCCCTCTTGGAAGGATGATACTGCAAGTTAGTTGACCAGCTTGGACAATATCGGTACACTATTATTCCCAGTATCTTTTTGGGCAAGGAATCAGCCGAGAAATATGGTTTTGTTCAGGTGTTCGACGAATAGAGCGGTCATGTGAGCTACCGCACGTAAACTGGAATCTATTATGAACTCAATGAGTTCTTATCACCCCATATGACAACACAAAAACGGTACAAGCCTGTTATTGTCCTTGATGTGGGAAAGGTCCTGGTAGATATCAATCCCACTGTGGTACTTAAGGAGCTCTCAAAGAGGTACGGAAAACAAATAGACCTGCCATCGTCGCTTGACCTGGACAAGCTCTTCTCACCAATATATGTAGGTGCCTGCTCATGGGGGGATATACTCAAAGAGCTCAATAGGGCTCTTGGTTTTTCCCTTCAGCCTGGGGAATGGGAGGGGCTCTGGTGCCAGATCCTAAGGGGCGAGGTGCCGGGGATGAGGGAAGCGCTCGCTGAACTTAAGGGCGAATTCCGCCTCGTGGCCCTTAGCAATACAGAGGAGGTACACTGGGCCCATGCGGTCAGAAACTACCCAATCTTTAAACTCCTTGACGGTTGGATAGTTTCCTACAGAGAGGGTGTGGCAAAGCCGGATCCCGTGATCTACCAGACGCTTGTTGACCGCTACTGCAACGGCAGGTTGCCATTCTTTTATATTGATGACATTCTGCGCAACATTGAAGCGGCGCGGCACCTGGGCTGGGACGCTGAGGTGTTTAGTGATGCAGCCCAGTTCAGAGAAGAAGTAGAAAAACGCCGAGCAAGCTATCTAAAAAACCCGATGTGATACCTTCGCCAAACCCGGCTCAAACCTTTGTCTCCAGACAATTTCTTCCTGCTCCCTATTACATTCCCTGCAATTGAAATGGCACTGTTGCCTTTGACATGTCTTCCTGTGTTGGAAACTGCACACTCCGGTGGAATTTTGATGCCCATGGGTACACGGTCCACATGCAAATGGCCTTGTTCTCTCCCCTCATATTCCTTTTATTTGGCCAGGCCATGAAATATATTCCCAAAATCTTTTCGGAGCGCACCATATATCTTTCCCTTGCGTCTTTTTCAGTTAGGAACAACATCATACTTGCAATCCCATTTCGTGTGATTAAATTATAGCAGTTTATCATTTCAGACCTCCCATAATTGAGTGCTGATGGTTTATGTGGGAGGTTTTATTTTTACTGCCTCACACGGTCAAGCCTTTCACAGGGTCCCCTGGCAAAGCGGGGGGCACACCTGTTGGACTATTACACACTCCGTGTGGTTTCCCCGGGGGAGTGAAGAGTATGTAACGGGAATTGGATCGAATTTTGCACATATTTTTCTGGAAATATAAGAGCATTCTTACTTGAATTCATAGGCAGACCCATGTTATATACGCCGATTCAAAAAGCAAAAAAAGGGTCTTGGCTGGCGGATAACTCCTGCTCCGCCGCCTCGTGCTAGGCTGTAGAGGAGAATAAGATACAGTAAACTACCACCCCTAAAAGGGATGGCTTCAATGGTGCCCGTAAAAAGGTCCAAATATGTAAATAAAACGAATTCGAATAACAAAGATCAAAGCCCAAATTTCAAATGAATGTCAAATGACAAATGCTAAAAAATATATCTCCACCTAATTCAAACGCAGCCTACAGTGGTGAAGATGCACAATGGGAAAAAGATAAATAAGTGATCTTTTTGGAAAACATTTTGACATTGGGGTTTTGGATTTGATTTGACATTTGGATTTTGTCATTTGAACTTCACCCCATAGGGCATCACAAATCACTATCTAACACGCATAGCAGAGCTGGGACCACCCCGCTACTGCGGGATGGTTTGAGGGGTT
>JAUVXZ010000070.1 GCA_030603345.1 Pseudomonadota bacterium | reverse complement strand
ACTTCCACAAGGTGTCTTGTATCATATATTTTCTAAAAAATCAAACAGAATTATCCACATATCCACAAGTTATGAGTCTCCCCCTCCCCCTCATTACTACTACTATTCTTTAATTATCTTCTTCTTTAAACTTACAAGATTCTCTTGGTCGTTATAATGAAACAAGGTATAAAATTGTTAAGGATATTATTAGAGACTGGAAACCTTTGTCACGGTCAAAAGTAGTCATTGAGGAACTTCGTGACAAATCAGGGCGATTACAAGGAAGGGGATATTTCAGGAAGTTGAGGTCCTGGTAGTTTACGGATAACAATCGGCTCAAAATAAGGCATAATTGGGGCTTGGTAGCTTCATTGATGGATGTGTTCAAGCAAATGAATTTTCTATCGTGGAAGGCCCTCACCAGTGTTAGTCATGGCTATGTTAGTCTGTATATCCATGACATGCGAGCAGCTGTGTTTTTTGTTTTAATTTTCAGAATTAAAATAGTAGTAGTAGGGGCTGTGGGTAAGTGGTCAACTCGTAGTGAAACGGAGAGTTGTCCACTTATCCATCGGCCCTATCAATGGTGGCAATGATCAATTATATTGAATGCTATTTCATGCATTCTGTAATGAGACCATATGTTGAAGAGTCTTCTTCAACTGGCCTATTTTCTATATCATGCAAGGACTGATGATTGTGGGTATCGCAATTTAGTCAGGGCTTTATTAGGAGTTACTACTATGGGAAGAGTGAAGGAGTATCGACAACGGCTCAAATATCAGGTGAGTTCTGTGAAAAGAAAGACCTTAGAGACGCAGATAGCAGTTAAACTCATGAATGAACTTGGGATGAGTCAGGTTGAGAGCCGCCTGCTGTCACGGTGTATGGGGCAATAGCTTTTGCGAAAGCTCGGAGTTCGAAGTCCAAATCAGATAGTGATGGAGGCGAGTCAAGGGCGAGATAATTTTATCAGAAGCGGTAAGGGTGCTTCTATAAATATAAAAATAACGCCCTATGATGAAGAGGACCTGGATCTTGAACTTGAGTTTGGACTTAAAACGATGCAGGCGGGAAGGATTGCCAGGCTTATTGAACAGGCATATGAACAGGATGCTCTTTTAAGCGTAAAGCAGCTTGTATTGCTGACAAATATCACACCAACATCATTGCGGAGCAGGCTTGCGGCATTCAGGCAGCTTGGCATCTACCTTCCTTTTCTTGGGCTTTCTAAGAAAGATCGTGATAAGCAAAGTATGCTCCGTTCAACATGGGTTTTATCAAGATATTTGGGTGGAGATCCTATGGTTCAGGTTCGGAAAGAAGTTGCGATGAGCAAAGGGTGCTTTAATGATCTTTTGGTTGCCTTTTCAAGGATAGCTTTTGAATTAACAGCACATCCACAAATGAGCAACAGAGAAATTGAAGAGTGGCGTAACCTCCTGAAAGGAACGTCAAATACCAAACTGAAAGAATTGCTTCCAACGAGAGATACTTTGAAGCGTTTCGAGAACGAGGATGAAATTGAGTTTGAACTGAGGACTGAGTACGGGATGTCACCGGTGAAGATTCGTGCTGTGATGCAGATACTGCGGGAAATACAGGAGGACCTATCAGAGGATCGTCCGGAAAATACAGTCGTGTACTGGGCTGTGGCATCAGACGAACCTGCAGGAAAACCGATTGATATGTGTAGACTTGTTCCTGTGAAGCTCAGTTTGATAGAAGAAGGGGATATCCCTGATCCGAAAAAGGATCGTGATTTCAACTGTGTGAGTAATATGAAGTTTAATAAGGCTATGAGATACGCTACACAGGCTAAATATGCAGGCGGCTACCTTACGTATTCGGATCTTGGTTATCTGCTTGGGATTCATCCTGATGCGATCAGCATCCTTTTGAAGAGACAGTCAAACATCATTATTCCGCTCAGAGGTTCTGAATGTGATATTGGTCAGGGTGTGACACACAGGAAGAAGGTTATTCAGCTCTTCCTGGAGATGTACACTGAAACGCAGATAGTAAGCAGGACCGGACATTCCTATGAATCCATAGAGAACTACATAAAAGAGTTTGGGACAGTGCTGCTCCTCAAGGAGAGAGGGTTAGCAGCCTCGCATATTCGAAAGGTTACCGGACGTTCGATGAGACTTGTAAATATTTACCTGGATCTCATAAAAGAGTACTCGGGGCAAGAATACGCATTCAGACTGAACTATCTGAGGCGGCTTGTTCAGGCAAATGATACGTGGTTAAAAAAAAACGGATGAAAGAATAATGGCAGTTAATCACCGAAATCTCTACCAACCTCTCGTTGAAAGGTCATTGATAAACTATCAGATACAATATCTGGCAAGAAACTACGATTTTGGTAAGCAGTCGCGTATTGCAGCTTTGATAGTTCAGGAGGTAAATTCACAGATTGAAAAAGTGGAGCGGGAGCTTGGGATTCATCGGATTCATCCGTTTCATCTTTACCTCAAGTGGTGTGGTGTTAAGATTGGTCTTCCACTTTTTCTACCTGAATACCTGGACCCGATCCTTAATGGCATTGGAGATTTTAGAGAGTCAAGCACTCTTGTAATTGATCAATGCAGGAAGGTTTGTGAGAGGACAAAGGCAAGGATCAAAGATATACAACTTGTTGGATTAATTAATCCTTATTCTTTAGTTAGAGCACGATATAAAAAGTTTTGTAGTGAGCAGAGAAGTACAACAAGTTTTCAGACTAATCTCAGAAATGAAATCGATAATATTAAGCCCCATGCTCCGATCGACAGAATAGATGCGATGGATATAGGAGCCCCCATGTCTCTAATCAATGAGCTCACCAGGTTTGTGGAGTATGAAGGTGGGCTGGGGCACACAGTTGCACATCACATTGTTCAGGAACTTATCACCCTGAGGAACATATGCTGTCCAAGAACCCGACATCTGAGAAGCGGGGAGATACCCTTACTTGCGACATCGGTAAATGCTCACCTTTCGGAGGAGGTGGCAACAAGGTTTCGTAGATTAACTCCTGTAATACTAACGGTCTGGACGCAAGAAGAGAGGGATTATCACCCGTGGGAGAACCCAATAACTGATGGGATGCTGAAAAAGAGGATTGTGAGAGTCTGTTTTGAAGCATACCGTCAGAATGGGCTATTATCCTTGATGGATCTTCAGTGGATATTCCAGATCAGTGCTCGTAAAGTTTCTGAGCTTATTCGTGCTACACAGAAGGAATGCAATATAATCGTTCCTACACCCGGAACGGTCCTGGATTCTGGAAGAAGCATAACGCATAAGGAGATTATTATAAACCTGTATCTGCAAGGGTATACAGTTCGGGAGATAGCAAAGATGACTTATCACTCACCTCGTGCCGTTGACAATTACATTGGAACGTTTGAGTCAGTGCTCATTCTGAAACTCTACGGAATCCCCGAAAAGCTCATGGCACGGATACTCCGTAAGGGAATATCCCTCATAGAAGAGCATCTTGAGCTTATAAAACAACATTTTAAAAGTGAAGAAGATATAAAGCGGTTAATTTATATGAAAGAGGTGAAAGTTTAAACCATTATATCTTGACAATCTTCTTTATACACTACTTCTTTTAATTGTGAGAAGGCCTTAAAATAACTAACCCATTCTTGAAGGCTAGTAAGCCTTTCTTGTTCATCTAAAAAGCATTCGTAAGGAAATAGAGATTCCGAATCATTTTCAACATTTTTCTTCATAGAGTCAATCAATATTAATAAATATTTCCAATTATAACCAAATGATATGTTATTATCTAAGCGAGCATAAATAAATTGCCGTGGTCCAATTCTCCCAAAGGTTCCTGGCGTTGCCAATCTTACTGCTGATTATTATATCTTGCAAGAAGGAATAATACAAGTCCCTGGGAATATTGAAAGTAAACCATAAGAAAATGGAGTCTTTAGTGAAATGTCCCCATTGTGTGTTGGGAGCAGGTTGGCGAAAAATAAAGGGTGTCAGGATTTGGGATCGGGAAGTTTCTTTTAAGGGGGCATAGAGAGGTTTGGGTGAGGGATCAAAGAGGTGAAGTGATGGTAAGTTCTTAAACGGGCTCCTCTTGTTATACGAGGTTGTGCAACGTCCCTTATATGAGGAAAGAGCGAGAGTTTCGCTAATTAATGATTAGTTCAATAAATAAAAATCCAAAAGTGAAAACAATGAAGGTAATAAAACCAATAATAAATGAATGATAATAAACCTTTTCGTTTTTCTCAATTTTGGTTGCTGAATCTTTTACCCTTTTATCAATATGTGTTCTTAATTCTTTGTCAAAAGGAAATGACCTCGCGTCAAAAATTGCTCTTTGTAATAGAAAGCTTTCATAGGTAATATTCCATCCTGAATATACACTCACAACTAAAGGTATCACAGCAATTAAAATTATTATTGCTGAAGGACTAAATATATTCTTTTTAAAAGTTAATATGGTGAATATTGTTGTGATTAGGAAGATAGATATGCTCGTTGTCCATTTAACTTGAGTATTCGATTTATTAAGAAAATCTTCTATTGGATTTAACTCATCTTTCATTTTCTTATGAAACCCTATTTTGCTTAATAGACCCGATGTATATGAAGTTAAGGAGCGTAGCGAACCGCATACATCGTGTTATATACTCCGAGTGCAGCGAGGATGAGGAAATAATAGCGACCTAAAAGTCACTGGCGAGTATTGATAAATTACAAATTTGGAATATAAATGTATTCATGTCTTTTTCTTTTCCTCTTTTTCCATTTTCTGGATAGGGAGAGTTATATTAACATAATTAAATTCATCTATTGCTTTAGCGAAAGTTTTCTTATCGTTTCGGAAATTTATGTGTTTAAAGGTTTCTTGCATATCTTTAAGAAATTGAATATAGTTCTCAGCATCATTTCCGTATTTCCTAACTTTCCAATCTCCATTTTTAACAATTTCAAGTTTGTTGTAATATCTCCCCGACTTATTCCCCTTAATGTAACCATCCCACATGATGAAAACATATCTATTGTTAAGATGCATTATTTTTGATGCACCTGTATACTTAATTCCTTCAATTGAAGATAAGGACTCATATATCTTTTTTATATCTTTTCTATACTTCTCAAAATTTATGGTTCTAAAGTCTTCTTTTTTCAATTTGTCAAAATAAGGATTAAGTTCTTTGATTTTTTCTTTAAATCCGTTAATATCAAAATCTTTTATTGCATATCTAAAAACGGCAAAATTCCAAGTGGCAAGGATAAGAAAGTAGGCTTCCATATCAAAATTATTGTTTAAAAGCTCCATAGCCATTTTGTAGAAGCTCCCTCTTTTTTCTATCTCATCGAATTTTTGTATCATATCATTAAATTTATTTTCGGTTATCATAATATTTATCTCCGGTTATTTTACTTACGAACTAGCTATTCCCCCGAAGGGGTCGGGAGTTGCCAAAACCACACTAACAAAACATCCCTTTTTGGGCACGGAGAACCGGAATTACAGCCCGTCTAGGATTGGAGCTGTAATTTTTTCTTTTTACTTTTTAAACGCAATTTCCCAACGTTCATCAGGATCATCAAAACTTACCTCTTCTTTATCAAAGTGTTCCGGATCAAATGCACCACCAGCCCATTGGATCATATCTTCATATTCCTCATGATCAGGATTATTTATAATTTCCAGAAAATCTTCATACCCCCAAACTCCGCCACAATCTTCAGGCGGGCATGACCGTTTCCCTGCAATACATTTTGGATAATCTGTATCTTTATCCCGAGGAAGTATCTTTTCCAATTTTATCGTGTGTTCCCAGCTATCACCAAAATCATAATCATAATAAGCTACCCTGTTTTCCATAGAAAAATAATCAGCTATTTTTTGTTCCCATCCTGGAAGCACTTCTCTCTCCATATCAAAATCTTCATCGTCCGGAATCCCTATCTCAACTTTTATTCCAGTAGAATGATTAACTATTTTAAATTCGTGAAGATGATAATCTAACCAAGCCATTACGTCTTGAATGGCAACATGCAAATCCCAAAATGAATAAGATTCTGGCACTTGTATCCTTCGCAAAATGGGCGGGCTAATATTTTTCAGTGTAATTTTAAATTGATATACTCTATCGTATTTCCTTTTCATTGTAGATGTTCCTTTCCTCAATTATGAATAATGCTATATTATAAAGATTTTTTGAAATTTGGTAGATAAACTATTCCCAGGGGGTGCAGGTTTGTGGAAAACGGTATGTACAATCCTACAAAAAGTACTTTTGATTGGTTTGAAACTGAGCTGTAAGGAAAAGATGTGAGAAATGTTGTAGGTTAAAAGGGGGAGGTGGGACGGAAAAGGCAAAAAATCGTTTGTGGGCAAACGCCTTGAAATGGAGTTTTAACAGGCTCTGCTATTATGCAAAGTAGCACCGCACCTTTTGCCCTATGTTCTTTTCTTAAGATAATTTTGTAGATTTTTAGTTATTTCACTGATTTTGTATATATCACCTTTCCTAATCACTTCTCCTTGAGGACTCATGTGCTTTCTCTTTCTGAAGATTTCATGTAATTCATGCATATAATCTTTATCGACGTCTCTTAGATAAGGAGCAGCTTCAATAGAAAAATTACTAAGTTTTTCGAAACTCACTTTATCACTGTCCGGAATTTTTACCGATGAAAACTCTTTGCCTTGTTTTTCCTGATTTTGAAAAAGATGAGACCCATGGATACGCTTCAGAGAGTCGTCTTGGGTGAGTTTTGGTGGAGTGGGAATGTAAAAACCAGAACGGCGAGCCCTATTTCTCGCAGGAGTGTCGCACTGTATCTCCAGGACCGGGATGGCAGGGTTTACAAACTGGATATTGTGAGGGGGTTTGGCGCCGAGGAGCTCAGAAGGACGGCGAAGAAGTTATCCGATTTTTGTGGGATTCCCCTCGAAGACAACCTGCGAGATTCCGGTAGTCAAACTTAAAAAGCTGGATGACAGTTACTTGTCTTCCGGTTCGGGGTACGGGGGTTCCAGTACCAGGCGCTCGAGCACCTCGTACCAGGTATAGTCTACGGTGTAGACGGCCCTCGAATCGACTAGTTTCACATAGGAACTCTGGCCGTCGGGAGTCCTGTCCCCGACTTCGATGTTGATGGTATTCTCGTTTTCCAGGGTCAACCCTATCTTCATTTTGGGATCCTTGAGTCCATAGATCTCCAGCTGCTCGTCGGTCGCGTTACCGGCAATGAGTCTTTCCGCTCCTGGGCCGCTGAGAATCAGCGGTATGCCGCCTCCCCAACGCTTCATGTTCACCTTCGGTCCTTCAGGTTTATCAAAGTACCAGTATTTGTCTTCATGTTTGACCCATGCCTCGTTCTTTCCTTCAGGGGGAAGGCTGATTGCCATATGTTTCAGCTCCTCCATCTCAACCGACCATACAAACGGTCGAGGCTCTACTGTTGGTTCGGGCTTGGGCCGGCTGGAGATGTAAAAAAACACCCCAAGCGAAACTAGAATTCCCCCCATGACGAGGATGGTGCGGAGTCTCATACTACCTTCTGCGCCACCAGACATATCCCCCCCCCGCCAACAGGAGTAACGGAAGCAGCCCTATGCTCGATACATGGAGAAACCGCGCTTGCTCCGGATTTAGTAGAAGCCTGCGAGTTACAAGAACCTTGCGATCGACGGAGATTATTTCCTCACCTGCGGTGAGCCAGTTCACAGCGGTGAGAAAGAGATCGCTGTTGTTGCCATTCTGAAAATTCCGGTTTGAAGCAAAATCAGAATCGCCGATTACTATCAGCCGGGTTCCTTTAAACGCCTCGGTTTTATCTTTAGAAGCAGTCGAAACAAGCACACCGATGGCCAATGGACCCTTTCTGTCCACCTGCTCGTTGAATACAGGCTCTTCGCTTGAGACAATATCCTTCTCGAGCCAGGCTTCCTGGCTTGTCCAGACAAGTGCGCTCAGTTCAACATTGTCCGGTTTCTCCTCCTTCGGGATCACGGCCGTAGCTCCGGGGAAATAGGTCTCTGCCAGCCGAAAGCTGTTTCTGGTTCTGGGTATGAGGGGATTGTCTTTGTTAGGGGCGACGTAGGATGTGGGGTCAATAAGGATTCCATTCTCTATATCTATCCACCAGTCAGAGAGCAGTTGGCTGAACACCTCTGGAGGATTTGGATTTAGAAGAATCAATACTCGCCCGTTATTCTTCAGATAGGCCTTGACGATCTCAAACTCACTGCTCACCAGCGGCTTCTGTGGCCCTGCAATTACAAGAACTGCGGTATCCTCGGGCACTCTGGGGGTGGCAATAAGATCAAGCTCACTTACCTGAAAGAGGTTATCCCGCAGACCGCTTCTGGCGTTTTTGTAGTCTTGGTGAATACTGCCTTCCCCGTGTCCCGTGAGGAAGTAGACCTTTTTTTGCCTGGTTCCGGTGACTTCAAGGATGGCGCTGGTAAAGGCATGCTCCGCTCCGCCGACTATCTGTGGCCCGAATACCTGACGCTGCCCCCCCTCGCTTCTGAAGACGACTGCTCCGTACAGAGCCCCAAATCGATCTATGCCATACTGTCTTACCTGGTCAGGGTGCAGATCGGGATCGACGTCCCTTACAGTCAGATGGTCTGCGTAGTTCTGGTACTCCGCCAACAGATTTTTGGCATAGCTTCTGACCGTGAATGGAATAGTAGGGGTGAAGAAACTTACTACCTCCACAGGTTTATCCAGCTTGGCGAGAACATCCTTGGTCTGGGAGGTTAGTGTGAACTGCGCGAGACCGGTGAAATCAAAACGGTGATAATTGCCGACACTGATAGCGTTAGCGAACAGAATGATACCGGCAAAAAGAGAAACCATCACGGTTGTGCTGACGCCGAACTTCCCCCGGCTACTTACCAGGGCGCCTTTGACTCGCCTGAAATCGATAACAAAGGCGATGGCTATGAGTGCTATCCCTAGAGCCAGAATGCCCCAGGCAAAGGGGCGGATGCCCGGCAGGATGAACATGAGTATCCAGCCCATGAATAGGGACGCCAGCCCGAGTAAAGCTACCACCGCTGTATGCATTTAACGCCACCTGTCCGTTTCGGTCGATCGTATTGCCATATAGAGGAACAAGGCGGTAACGCTGAGGTAATAGACAACCGCTTTTGTGTCAACTATTCCCCTTACAAAATCAGGAAAATGCCTGGAGAGCGACAGATAGGTGAGTACCTCTCCTAGGGCCCCAGGAGCGAAGTTTCCTGCTATGCCTAGAAACCACAAAGCGAAGAGAATCCCTCCGGCAACCACCGCTGCCACGATCTGATTCGAGGTCAGGGATGAAGCAAAGAGCCCTATCGCGAGAGAGGCACAGCCCAAAAGGAAGAGCCCGAGATAGCTGGTGAAAACGGGGCCCAGGTCAGGGTCACCAAACACCATCAGGAGTATCGGGTAGTAAAGAGTGAGCAACAGCATGCCTGTCAGCATCGCCAGGCTGCCCAGGAATTTCCCCAAGATGATCTCGGTGTCTCTCACCGGGACGGTGAGTAGCAACTCCCAGGTGCCCAGCTTTCTCTCCTCTGCTATCAAACGCATGGTGAGAACCGCAGCAAACAGAAGTATAAGGATCTGCCCGGCATCCAGGAATCCCCTGATACTGGTATCCGAGTAGTTGGTGCCGGCAAGATAGGTAGCAAAGAAGGTGCCTGTGAGCATCAGAAAAATGGCAGTAACGATATAGGCCATGGGCGAGGAGAGATATGACTTGAGCTCCTTGCGGGAGATGATGCCTATGTTCTTCAACTGCCCGTCTCCTCCTCGGCCGTGAGCTGGAGGAAGATCTCCTCGAGGCTCATTTTAACGGGCTCCATTGATAGAAGCGTCCAGCTGCTCTGCACCATGGCTTGCGTTATCTCAGCTTGTGGTTCCTGGTCCGCGGGAAACTCCACGAGATGAAAGGGCTTTTCGTAAGCCACCGCCTGGATGCAGTCGATCCGAGCGAGACGGGTAGTCACCTTTTCAGCGGGGCCCTGAACCTTGAGACGGATGCGGTTACCGCCCTTGAGGATCGTGGTGAGGTTCTCGATACGATCCCCCGCCACTATCCTGCCCTCATGAATGATGATTACCCGTTCACAGATCATACTTACCTCGGGTAAGATGTGGGTGGACAGAAGGATGGTGCGGTCCTTACCCAGTTCTTTTATGAGCCCTCTGGTCTGGGCTACCTGTATGGGATCGATGCCGATGGTTGGCTCATCCAGAATCAATACCCCGGGGTCATGAATGATCGCCTGTGCCAGACCAACTCGTTGCCTGAAACCCTTGGATAGCTTGCCGAGAATCACATCAATATAATCCTCGAGGTGGCATATCTCCACTACCTCATCGATTCGGATTTTCGTTCTCTTCTTGTCCAACCCTCTGAGCCTGGCTACAAAATCAAGGTAGGAGCGAGTGGTCATGTCGGTGTAGAGGGGTACTATCTCCGGCATGTAGCCAATGAGCCTCCGCCCCTCCAGGGAATGACTCGCCATATTGTGTCCAGCTATCCATACATCGCCCCCGGTGGGCATGAGATAGCCGGTAATCATACGCATGGTGGTCGTTTTTCCGGCGGCGTTGGGGCCGAGAAAAGCTACGATTTCCCCTTTCTCTACGTTGAAGCTGATGTCGTCAACGGCGAGTCGCTTCCCGTAATATTTGGTTAGATTCTGAATCCGTATCATTGTTCCCTACCTGGCGTTACTTTCTCATTCTCTGCAGCTGCCACTGTACCCAGGCATCAGTTTCGGAATCATACCCATTGTTGAAGCCGTGGAATTCCACTTTATGATACTGTTGTTCCTCTTTAAGCCATTCTGCCAGGGCTTTGGATTTGATGCTCTGCATAGAATCTTCATCTATCTCTCGGGCGGCAACTCTTTCAGAGACCATAACAACCACAAAGTTCTGTCCACCGAGATTGATGGGCTCGCTGGCCTCGCCAATATCGAGATCATCAAAGGCGGCTTGGGCGATTTCTGGGGCGAGAGCGCCGCGCAGGAACCATCCGAAGTCCCCGCCGTTCTCCGTTAGCTTCTCATCCGACAAAACCTCTCGAGCCAGCTCGGCGAATTCCTCCCCGGTGTCCAGCCTTCCTTTAATCATTTCTGCAACAGAGAGGTCCTTCACCGGAATCATATGCAGGTGGACCTGTTCGGCTACGGTAGGAACCCTCTCTGCCAGATACCCGTGAAGTCGTTGGCTTAACAGGTTTGTACGCATCAGCTCTCTAAATTCAGATTCTGACAGCCGGCTTTCGTTGAGTCGCTGACGATACCACTCTTTGAACTCCTTCTCGGTAATCGTATCGCTTTCACCTCGGGCTATACCCTTGAGGAACTCATCGATATCCTCCTCTGAAATGTTGATGCTGTACGGAGGTTTTGGGGCTACCTGTTTGATTATCTCTTCCCTTGTGAGAATTTGAAGCATGGCCATAGGTTTTCCGCCGAACATATGGATCCTCTTCAGGAAGTAGCCCATTGAAATCGACGTGTCACCCACCACTAAGACGGTAGTTCGAAAAGGCGCCAGCCGGTTTTGGTAAATGGCAATGCCGGCTATCACTCCGATGATAACGGCAACTGCCACGGCGAGAATAATGGTTCTGAATCTCGCCTTTGACTCTGCAACTTCAGGCTTCTTTGTCTTCACCGTTTACCCTTCACTTTTCGAACTACATCCACTCTTATCTGACCTGTGGCCGGCTTATATTTTCAGATTAGCCCATCTTGTGCAGATAATCAAACACGCCCGTCGAGGTAGATCAAACGCGATGACAGGCCGCCCAGTGTTCCCCACCAGGATTTCTCAGCTCCGGTATCTGTTCCTTACAAATATCGATTGCCTGATAACATCTGGGGTGGAAGGGACAACCACTGGGAGGGTTGATTGGGCTGGGCACATCACCGACCAAAATGATCCGCTTCCGGGTGCGATCCACAACCGGATCTGGTATGGGCACCGCCGAGAGCAGCGATATGGTGTAAGGATGAACTGGATTTGCATAGAGCTCGTCGCTTGCCGTAATCTCTACGATCTTTCCCAGGTACATCACCGCCACACGGTCACTGATGTTACGCACGACAGACAGGTCATGAGCGATGAACAGATAGGTCAGGTTCAGCTCTTCCCGAAGTTTCATCAGAAGGGTGATAATCTGGGCCTGAATCGAAACATCCAGTGCGGAAACCGGTTCATCACAGACGATAAAGGCCGGCCTCACCGCCAGAGCCCGGGCTATGCCTATACGCTGCCGTTGGCCGCCACTGAACTCATGGGGATAGCGATCTGCCATGTACGGTTCCAGCTCAACCATGTGCAACAGCTCATTGACCTGCTGCCTATACGCCTTGCCCTTGGCGATACCGTGAACCAGAAGCGGTTCGCCGATGATATCCCCGGCGGTCATGCGCGGGTCCAGCGAGGCAAAGGGATCCTGGAATATCAGCTGCATGTGACGCCGCATCCTCCTCAGCTCCCGACCCTTCATCTCGACCAGGTTTTCACCTTCAAACAGTACCGTGCCTCCGGTAACCTCTTCGAGCTGTAGGATGCTACGTCCCGTCGTGGTCTTGCCGCAGCCGCTTTCACCCACCAGCCCGAAGGTCTCTCCTTTCTTGATGAAAAAGCTGATATCATCGACTGCTTTGACATCCGCCACTTTCCTGCGGAACACACCGGCGGTTACCGGAAAATACTTCACAAGATTTTCTACATCGACAAGATGGCCGTTGTTCATCGCACCTTCCCCTAAACTCATCTCTTCAATTTATCTACATCGTAGAAGCAGGCGCGGTAATGATCCTGACCCACCTTTTCCAGCACCGGCTTCTCTTCCCTACACCGCTCCATGGCATATTCACAGCGCGGCGCGAAAGAACAGCCCTTGGGAAGACGGGCCAAATTGGGCGGCAGTCCCTTAATGACTCGAAGACTCTCTTTCGTGTGGTGATCCAGCCGGGGAACCGATGCCAGAAGTCCCAGGGTATAGGGGTGCTTCGGCTCTGCGTAAATCACCTCTGTCGGTCCTGTTTCCACCAGATTCCCGGCGTACATCACGTTCACTCGATCCACATATCGGGCTACAACACCTAGATTGTGGGTTATGATCATGACTGCAGTGTTGAACTCAGACCTCAAGTTGGCGATGATCTCGAATACCTGAGCCTCGACCGTAACATCCAGAGAGGTCGTGGGCTCATCGGCTATGATCAGCTCCGGATTGCAGCTTAGCGCCATGGCGATCATGATACGCTGCTGCATCCCGCCGCTGAACTGGTAGGGGTGGCCCTTGATCCTCCGTTCGGAATCCGGTATGCCAACCAGCTTCAGCAGCTTGACGCTTTCGGCAAGGGCGGTCTTTTTGTCCATCCCCCGGTGTAGCTCCAATGACTCGGAGACCTGACGGCCGACGGTTAGTACCGGATTCAGAGAGGTCGTCGGTTCCTGAAAGACAATGGCGATCCGGTTGCCCCGGATGTCACGCATTCTCTCCTCAGTGGCCTTCAGGAGATCCTCGCCCTTGAATATGATTTCTCCACCCACAATGATGCCAGGAGGATAGGGAATGAGACGCAAGATCGACATGGCGCTCACGCTTTTTCCGCAGGCGCTCTCCCCCACCAGACCTACACACTCACCTTTGTCCACGTGATAGGAGAGTCCGTCCACCGCCTTGACCACACCCTCCTCGGTATAGAAGTAGGTGCGGAGGTCTTTGACCTCGAGGATTTTCCCGTTTCTTGCTTCTGTCGTTTCCGGAAATTTATCCATCAAGTCGTCCCCCCCAGCAAAGTCTTCTTCGCAAAGCGAGGTTGAACCGGTCTACTCGTGCGTCTCTCTCAGCCCATTGCGTCTGATCCCACCCCTCAGCCCCGCTAGCCTCAGCCTAGGCTCCAGTATGTCTCTCATCGCGTCGCCAAACATATTTGCCCTCTGGTTTAGAGACGGGGAAATAATAAAAGGAGGGGGGGGGTAAATCCCCCACCCCTATTGCTTCTCATGCCACTAATCCCCTATCGGGAATTGGCGTAGCTCTTTCGCGGTGGTAGCTACTTGCTACCTAATACCCCATTTTTGCCTTCAGGTCCTGGTCAAGCCAGGCTCGGGCTAGAACGGTAGCTACCGCCTTGTCTAAAACGCAAGTCTCACCATAGTAATTCTTCA
>JAUVXZ010000024.1 GCA_030603345.1 Pseudomonadota bacterium | reverse complement strand
CGCCGGTACAGAATATACCCCTCTGATGCCAGGGATGCCGAGCCGATCAAGATCGTCCCAGATTCGGGCTGAGCGGGCGATTCCAAAAAATAGGTTTTGTTCACATGATGGGTGATCGGCCATCAGTGCTGCCGTCAGAATTGGGTTGTTTCGATAGTGGATACATTTTACCTCGATAAAAGGAGTGGGTCCCCCTGGCCGACCGTAATAACCTTGGAACTCTCCAAAGGGGCCTTCGTCTTTCAACCTGTCTGGATAGCTTATACCTTCCACAACTATCTCGGCGTCAGCTGGAATCAAGAGATCTGTAACCTCGCCTTTCACCACCCTTACAGGTTCCCCCTTTATCCCTCCTGCATGGTCATATTCCGATACGTTTCTGGGAAACCCCATGGACCCTACTATTAAAAGAGCAGGGTCAATTCCATAGGCGGCCGCTACCTCACAAGGTTCTCCCATTTTCCACCATTTTTCCCGGTGAAGGAGCGCGTCTTTCCCCGGTGATACATAAAAACCAACTTCATTTTTGGAAAGGACCATTTGACGGTATGTCCCAAGATTGAAATGGCCATCTTCGGGGTCTTTGGTTATTACGACATCTCCCGTGCCGATGTATCTTCCGCCATCTAGCGGCCACATCTTAGGCGCGGGAAAAAGGTACAGATCCACATCATCTCCCATGACAATGTTTTCATTTACAGGCGCTTCCTTCTCATCCACAATCTGTGGTGGTATCTTCTTTTTGTAAATATCTTTGGTTTGCCTTATCATGTCGATGGAGGACTGATCCAGCGGGATGCCAAGGCTTAGAGCTATACGGTTGAGGCTAGAGCCTAAGATGTTGCTGAGTATCCTGAAGCCCTCAGGATATTCCTTGATTTTGTTAAAGAGGAGGGCCGGACTACCTTTTTTCTTGGCCGCCATATACGTGATAGCCGACAGCTCCTCGTTCCAATCTACCTCTTCATTTATTAACTGTAACTCCCCCATCTCTTCTACTTTCTTGAGCCAATCCCTGAGATCCCTTAATTTTCTCATTACTACCTCCCAAGAGTACAAATGCAGGTTTTTATCAATCCATCTTTTTTCCTTCTAATCCTTAAAACCATACTGCTTCCAATTCATCAACACTCTATTTTTCACCTCCTCAGGATACATCACATCGAAAGAATTCCTCACTGGAACCTGGTTCCACCGAGACCACTCTGAGGGCCAGGTTGCGTCGAATACCATTAGCCCCCCCTTATGTCCCCTTCTTTCTTCCGCCGTGTAGCACGGGGTAAGAGCATTTGCTTTTCCGGGTTCCACCTCTGAGGCGATGGCCCCTCTGAGCGGATGAGACTTAGTGGCAAAGGCATGGATTACCTCACTGAAATTGAAGGCATCTTCGTCATCAACCACTATTATCTTGTTCACATCTACTCTGCGAGCAGAAAGAAAGACATCTTTGACCTGTTCGACAACCCTTCTTCCCCCTTGTTTGACCCCTACCACGACGAGGTGAGTAACCCCCTCAGGAGGAGCGTAGACATCCGTTACTGGCACGCCGTGCCTCAGAAGACGACGTTTCATGGCCACCCCGGCAGTCATCGAAGCCACCACAGAGCTATCATCACGCGGTACACCCAGCTGAATCGTTGTAAATATGGGCGAATTCCTAAAGGTGATTGCTTTCACGCGGCACAATACCCCGCTCCTTATCCCCTCTGTCCTGAATCCAGGGTATTCTCCAAATGGACCCTCCGGGGCCACTCTGTCAGGTAGAATTTCGCCCTCTATTACTATCTCAGCACTGGCAGGCACTAAGAGATCACTTGTTTCACACCTCACCAGCTCTATCGGCTCCAGGTTTAGAGCCCCAGCATAGTCTACCTCATTTGCCCCTACCCCAAAGGAGACTGTAGAAGTAGCCATGCAAGCCGGGTCGGCACCTATAACAAGTGCCATCGGCATCGGTGTGTTTGCTGGCACATATTTTTGATGTAATATCATGCCAAGATGGCTACTGTGCCTGGGCCAGCCAACGATGTACCTTCTGTTGTGGATCATAAAACGATACATACCCCAATTTTGCCATCCTGTATCAGGGTCTTTGGTTACCTCAAAGGCCCAGGTGCCTATGTATCGTCCTCCATCGCCCTCATGTAAGTATGGAACCGGAAGTTGATAAAGATTAACATCCTCTTCTGAGATTATGTTTTCCTTGCAAGGTCCACCTTCTACAATTTTGGGCTTGATAGGGTGTTCAATCCTTGTTTCATATTCAGCGTAAATATCTCTGATAGCCGCATCGGGCGGGAGACCTAGGGCAATAGCTACTCTCCGGAATGTGCCTAGCATTCCGCTGAATATCTGGTGGTCGGAGTAGTCTTTTATCTTTTCAAAAAAGATGGCTGGCCCCCCTTTTTCGTAAGCTCGCCGGCCAATGGCGCCTACCTCAAGATCCCAATCCACTTCCTGCTTGATGTGTACCACATCCCTTGTTTTACTCAGAGCCTCTATAAACTGCCGAACATCCTTAAACGCCATATATTAAATCCCCCCATCAAAAGGTTTATGTAATTGCTAGAGTGGCGATGAGGTGAAAAAGATTAGAAAAGGTTCTTTTCCGCACCTGATATATCTGTTAGGTTTTTTATAGTATCCCCAAAAGGAAGCTAAGTTATGTCAAATATCAAGGACTTACCTCGTGGCCAAGTCACACGTGAAGTAGAATACCTCGATAGAATTTGCCTCGATAGCCATATCCCCACCATGCAATCGCAAGGTCAATTAATAGCATTCCTTGTTCAACACCGCAAACAGAAGACCCCATCGTCAACACTACCGGATAAGATGGCAAAAAATCTTACCCGGGATGCCAAACGATACGCCGAACAAAACGGCATTCCCATCGTCTGTCTTGAGCATGTGCAGCGCAAAGACGATATTGCTGTCAGGATCCAGCGGAGGCATCCTGCAAAAGATGGGGTCGTATTCATACGTATTGCCCAAGAAGACCCATATGCCTTCAAGGGCCCTAAGAAAAATCAGAAAGACCATGTAGGTTTACCATATTCTCACCAATCAGTATAATAGTATATGTAAATCACTACTATTTTCACATCAATGACGATGAGTTTAGACTCGCCTTCAGCAAGATCTGTAGCTATATCCCATTTGCCGTGATGGGGGCCATAAGATAATAAGTTTCTATAGAAAGTTTACTGTAAGTGTTCGATATGTTATCAAAACTAAGAATAGACGCCTCATCCTAGCTTCCATTCTATGTGATTGATAAATGAAACCTATAAAGTAATGAGCGTCCCCAAATCACATACGTAAGGGGACCAGTCATGAAGATCAAGATGACTGGATCAAAGGGATCTATGCGGGGTTTGAAATGCTTATAAGGCAGATAGGCACCAAGGCTCTTGCCTTCAAGATACTTCCTGGCAAGATCCTCTTCCGAGTCTTCTATTCTTATGGTTCCTTCAGTGAGATCAATCCAAGCAATTTTTCCTGCATATCCAGATAACATTGATAAATCTCCTTTTTGAAAATTTAGGCGTGACTAGGTTTTTGACGGTCCCTGGCTTAAGTTGTGAGATTTGTCTATAGCTTCTCTATTTAACTCTTCTCTAATGAAAAGACGCACCGCCATCACAGAGGATGAGCTGTCCTGTTATGAAGTCGCTCAAATCGCAGGCCAGAAAAATCGCTGTCCCCACCATATCTTCCGGAAGGGATGTCCGCTTCAGGCATCTTTTCTGTAAACTGATCTCTTCAGGATTTGGACCGGCTATGGCCCTGTTTTTCTCTATGACCTTACTGCCCTCGGATTGCGTATAACCCGGGGCCAACGAGTTCACATTGATATTGTATTCACCCAATTCCCGGGCCATGCTACGGGTGAACGCAAAAACCGCCCCTTTTGAAGCCACATAATGGGGCATGCCCATCGCACCTTCAAAAATGATCGATGAAGCGACATTGATGATCTTGCCACCCTTCTCTTTCATATAGGGAAAAATAGCTTTAATGCAGTGGAAGGGACCAGCGGTATTGACTTCCATGACCCGGTTCCACTCTTCAGTAGTTATCTCATTAAAACGCTTTTTAATAATATTGGCATACATGGCGGCATTGTTTACGAGGATATCAATCATGCCGAAGCGATCTACAGCCGCCTTGGCCATGGCGTCGCAATCTTCCTGCTTGATCACATCAGTCTTCACAAAGACAGCCTCGCTGCCCGCATTTTCTACGGCATCGACAGTCTCCTTTCCGTCCGCAATGTCAGCGATCACAACTTTCGCTCCCTCCTTTGCATAACCCACAGCAAATGCCTTTCCTATTCCCTGGGCTGCGCCCGTGACGATGGCAACACGATCTTTAAGCTTCATATTCCATCTCCTCCTTTCTGTATCTCGGTGCCTTACCTATCAGAGCTTGAGAAGTCTCCTGGCATTACCTTCAAAGATCTTCTTCCGTTCTTCATCTGATATGGGGAGTTCTTCAATGATCCTGATTGTCTCACGAATATACCCCGGCCCTTTTTCAGGATCAAAGGGACTATCAGAAGCAAACAGAACATTATCAACACCGAAAAAGTCCAGACCACATATGGTCCCAGAGAGCGATCCGAACAGAGCGGTGTCAGCCAGAAACATCTTGAAATATTCGAGATGTGGCTTTTTGAGGTGTTTGAGAATGACACTTAAGTCTTCATCCGAGGTGCGGGCGCCCAACTGATCCCAACCGGGGCCTACCCGGCCCTCAAAGTAGGGAACCATGCCACCCATATGGTGCGTGATGATCTTCAGATTCGGAAACTCATCAAAATATCCTCCAAATACCAATCGTGCCATCATCACGCTGGTATCATAAGGCCAGCCAAAGGTCCACCAGATTTCATACTTGGATTTGTCTTCCGTGAGATAGTCCGGGAAGTTGGCCCCGCGGGCTGGGTGTATCCAGATGGGGAGGTCATAGCCGGCCATCTTTTCGAACAAGGGCTTCAATTCGGGGAGATCCAAGGGTGCCCCTTTTACGTTGGAAAAAAATTGAACTCCCACTGCTTTAAGGTCTTTAATGGCACGGTCCATCTCCTCGAGGGCCGCATCGGGATTATTCATGGGCATTGAGGCTATAAAACCGGGAAACCGTTCTGGATACTTGGCCACATAATCGGCCATACCGTCGTTCGCAACTTTAGCTAGCTCAGGGCTCAGTTCCGGTCCGGCCAGTACCTCCAGAGGTGGGGAGGCTAGGCAGATCACCTGGGCGTAGTCCTCAAACTGGTCCATGACCCGGAATCGTGCCTCCAAATCAACCAGTACAGGCACTTCCCGAACCCGCTTGCCCATATCCTTAAACTTAGGGGCCACCTTCATCATTTTGTCGTAAAATGTCTTGGGAAAAATGTGGTTGAAGATATCAATTTTCATCGAATTTCTCCTTTCTTGAGAAGTAATCTAGAATTCCAGAGGAATGAGTGCCTGGGAGTGCAGCAGAATAGCAAAAGCATTTTCACTCAAGCTTTTCTAATCCTAACTCCCGCAATTTTTTGTCTGCAGGTATCCCTGTGTGGCTGTCCCACCCCACGATTTGGTAATACTCGTCGAGCATCCTCTCAAAAGACGCTCTATCCATCACATGGCCGTTGCTCGGGCCCCTTGTGGCGGCCTCGGTGAAAATCCTTTTGGGCAGAGTGTCATCTTTTCTCCTGAAGCCTTCCCTTGCGTTAAAAAGCCGTGTCAGGTTCCATGCCCTTTCAGCAATCAAACGGAGTTCTTCCTGCATCATAGGCCAACCGGTAACAGCAGCTACAGCATCAGCATAATCCTGTAACGTGATGGCAAAGGCCCCAAATATGCACGCGATCAAACAATCATAGGTTGCATAGTCCAACTGGAGCTCCCTGACCATTGCGGGTTTCCCCTCATAAGCATATTGATCAATCGGATGAGGCCGCCCCAGAAGTTCCGTTCGTATCGTATTAGAGCGGACGTGACATGCTCCTCTATCTGATAAGGCGTAGGTCAAACCCTGCCCCTTCATCCCTCTCGGATCGTATCCGGGAAACTCAAGACCCTTCACATGCATAGCAAAGGAAGAGGAGCCTTTAATCTTCTCTGATGCAATTTTCACCCCTTCTGAGAGAAGGCGCCCAATCCCTTCCCTCTTGCCTATCAGATGAAGGACTTCGATAAGGGCATCCCCATTTCCGAACGAGAGATCGATCCCTCCGGTGTCCTTTTGAGAAATCAATCCCTTTTCAAAGCACTCCATGGCAAATCCAATGACCCCTCCACAAGAGATCGTGTCCATCCCGTATTCATCGCAGAGCTTATCTGCTGCGATGATAATCCCTGTGTCTTTGATTTCACAATTAGATCCAAATGCATAGATTGTTTCGTAATCGGGCCCTTCAGTGACAAATTCGATGTCACCAACCAATGTCTTGGTATCCCTGCTGCACCCGATAGGGCAGGCAAAACAGGCCCGAGACCGAATCTCATGTCGCTTGAAGGCATCTCCATTAATCTCCCCGGCATGCTCAAAGGTGTTCTCCTGCCAGTTTCGCGTAGGAAGGGTTCCAGTATTCTGGGTTAAGTCAACGGTCATCCAGGTGCCTATTGAGGGGAAGACACCTCCCTTTTTGGTTAAGGGATGCTCTGCGATATTTTTTCGACACCGCTTCTCGATTTCCTTATAGACCTTCTGATTAGAGATCGGGGCTTTGCCATCACCCCTGATGACAACAGCTTTCAGGTTCTTAGCACCCATCACCGCACCAGCACCGCCCCTGCCATAGGCTCTTTTTTCGGTGATTATATTCGCAAACCGAACAAGCCTTTCTCCTGCCTGTCCAATGGCGGCTACACTCACCTTGCTCTTTTTTTCCAGTTTGAGATCGCGGCGCAATCGATTCTCCGTTTCTGAACAGGAGAGCCCCCACAAGTGGTCCGCACCCTTGATAGAGATCTTTGCACCATCTACCATGATATATACCGGGTCTTTTGCTTTACCTGTGATGACTACCGCATCATATCCGGCATATTTCATATGAGGGCCGAAGAGCCCTCCGGCATAGGTGTCCAGGAAGGTTCCAGTCATTGGGGATTTAGTTACTACACCTGCCCTAGCCGCAGCTGGAAAGGTAGTGCCCGTGAGAGGACCGGTGATGAAGATCAATTTGTTCTCCCGAGCGTATGGATCAGTGTTCGGGCTCATGTTGTTATAGAGAAGATAAGCCCCCAGTCCTTTGCCTCCAAGATACTTCCTGGCGATTCCTTCATCTAATTTTTCGATGCTGACATTCCCTTCTGTAAGATCGATCCATGCGATCCGACCGGCGTATCCTGGTAACATAGCTACAGCCTCCCTTTTTCTAAATTCTTGTGCTGAGATTAGGTTGTTGCAAAGGGTTTCGTCCGACAAGCAATAATATCAGCACCCAAGCCGAGTATATTTTCTATTACTGTCTGCCCTAATTTTACTGAGCCCTTTACTGAGTGTTTGGAAATGTGTTTCATACACTCTATGAGTCTTTCCTTTGGTATTGCCTTATCTGATCTGACCGGCAGCAGAGGCATTTCTGGGCTATCGGTTTTTACCGTAGTTGCCAGGATACGGCCCGGGAAGAATACCTCCTGCTGAGCGTACTTTACTCCCTTCTTACACCTTTCACCCTGGACCTGTTTAACTTCCTGGCCCTCAACGTGGACCTCTATCCTGCAGCCCAGGGGACACATAATGCAGATAACCTCTTTAGCCATGGGTCTCCTCCTTTCGCCTCTCAGAGCATGAAACGGTGATTTGCCCGCTTTCCCAGCATGCATCTAAATCTGACGGCTTGAGCGTTACCTTGACCACCTCAGTGGGACTCATCACTCGGTATTTCTTTCGGTAGTCACCTACCAGTAGCTCAGCCTTCTCAATTGGTCGCTGAACCCGCACGGCGAACTCCACCTTCTCAGCCCCGACTATCCTATGTGGGGTTACGGTTCTAATATTCTCCCCAGGGACCACGGTGATTTCCTCAGGCTGTATCTTTAATTCCCCAGCGGCATATTTGGCTGCATTCGCACCTGTCCTCTCTCCATCAAGGGTAACATTATCAACCAAATCCCATACCTGAAGTACATTTCCTGCAGCAAAGATGCCGTCAATGTTTGTTTGTAGATATTCATCCACAATGGGACCCCCGATTTGAGAATCAAGCTCAATGCCCGCTTCCAAAGAGAGCTCGTTTTCTGGGATTAACCCTACCGAAAGCAAAAGGCAATCGCAGGCAATGCCTTGTTCGGTATCCTTTATGATTTCTTGATTCGTATCAACTCTCGCTATCTTCACCCCTTCAACTCTATCGTTGCCATAGATTTCGGTTACCGTATGTTCTAGAAGAAGGGGGATATCAAAGTCGTGCAAACATTGAACCTCGTTTCGGATCAGTCCTCCCACATGGGGCATGATTTCAACGACTGCTTTCACCGTAGCGCCCTCGAGGTGAACCCGCCGGGCCATGATCATGCCGATATCACCCGAGCCCAATATCACAAACTCCTTGCCCGGTAGGTACCCATCCACATTAACGAGTTTTTGCGCTAAACCAGCGGTGAATATCCCTGCCGGCCGGCTGCCAGGAATTCCGATGGAGAAGCGGGATTTCTCACGACAGCCCATGGCCAAGATAATGGCCTTGGGGAGGATTTTGAATTCGCCCCACTCTGGATTGATCGCGATCATGCTCCGGTCAGGGTAAAGATGGGTGACCATGGTGTCGAGGCATAGCTTGACATTTGTTGAAGTAAGCCTGTTGATAAACCTCTCTGCATATTCGGGTCCGGTGAGGTCCTCCTTAAAGTAGTGCAAACCGAAGCCATTGTGGATGCACTGGTGCAAAAGTCCCCCTGGGTATTCGGCTCGCTCGAGGAGCAGGATATTCTCTAGGCCGTACTTCTTAGCACTGATTGCCGCCGCCATACCGGCAGGGCCGGCACCGATGATAGCCAGGTCTACCGTTTGTGTTATCATTGTGATCCCTCCTTGCCGCTAGATCGCTTCCCTCAGTTCTTTGGTCTTCGATTCGAGTATATAGGAGCCGCCTCCCTTCTTGGTGAGATCAAGCGGGGAAACACCCAATTCCTCTGCCATAATCCCTAGTACGCGAGAGGTGCAAAAGCCACCCTGACACCGGCCCATACCTGCCAGTGTTTCGAACTTGATTTCATCAAGGGTTCTAGCGCCTACCCTGACCGCAGCTCTTATTTCTTGCTCAGAGACATGTTCACAACGACATACTATGTGGCCGAATCTGGGATCAGCTTGAATCTTGGCATTTTTTTCTGCTGTGGGGAGCTCGATGAATCTCGGCTCCTTAAATCGATATGGGTTGAAGTCGCTTCTTGTCGTTAGCTCCAGGCCCTGCTCAGCAAGCATTGTCGCTATTTCCCGAGCCATCGCAGGTGCAGGCGCCATACCTGGTGCCGATACGACTGCGTTAATGAACCCTCGTTTCGGGCACTCCAAGAGATGGTCTGATGGGTTTTTGGTGTTAAAGGTAAGGAATCCGGTGAAACTTGATACCAGATGCTTGTGTGAGATCGCTGGTACCATGTCCTGAGGCCAAGTCATTAGCTCATCAATTTTATCCTTCGTAGTACTCCTATCCTCCTTATTTGTCATTGGCTCGAAGGTGTGAGCAACCACAATACTGTTGTGTGTTGTGGGTATGAGCAATCTACCCTTTTGCGGGTGGGGAACAATGCAGAGAAGATGATGGATATAATCTCTGTTCTCAAAAATAAGTAGCTGGGTCTTCCAGCCACTGACGGCAAAATCAGCTGTGCCTACCATGTCAGCTATTTCGTCAGCAAAGAGTCCAGCAGCATTGATTACATATTCTGCCTTGAAAGACCCGTTATTCGTCTTAATGAGATAGTATCCCTTTTTTTCCTCAATTCCTTTAACTTCAGTCTCCTTGATAATATGTGCACCATTCTGCTCAGCATTCTCTGCAAAGGCTATGGCCCAGCTAGTAGGCAGCACTACAGCCTCATTGGCATCAAAAAGGCCTCCTATATACTTTGGGTGGACTAAGGGCTCTTTCTCCTCCAGCCCCTTCCTATCCAAAACCGTAATTCCTCTAATACCTTGGAGATCAGCGAGCTCTTTTATGAGATCTATCATTTCGAGGTCTTCTTTATTCTCTGCCAGCATAAGCCTGCCGGGTTGAATAATCTCCTCGCGTAGAAGTGGTGCTAGCGCAAAGTACTCCTCTCGACCAATGTTTCCCATCCTTTCTTTCAAATTGAACGGGTGCCGAAGGTAGTCTTTTAACCCCTTTCCTCCTTGGAATTTAACGATACGGGAAGACAAATAGGCAATTCCCCCGTGGACTAATCCTTGGCAAGCCTTTGTGATGCCAAATCCACAGACATTCTCTTTTTCCAGCAAGCAAATATCAACCTTGTACTTAGACAACTCACGAGCGACAGCCGCTCCAATAATCCCGCCCCCAATAATCGCCACCTGGGTTTCTGTAACTCTACCGCTCATAGGATAGCTCCTTTCACCCCTTCTTCTTTACTAATCAAGGGCATTCTAATATCATTCCAGCATATCTAGAGCTGAGGTAAGATGGTGAAAAAATAATGTGATACCTTTTTGTTGAGATACCCTTTTTTATTTGAGTTTTAAAAGTCTCCTGGCATTCCCTTCAAAGATCTTCTTCCGTTCTTCATCTGATATGGGGAGTTTTTCAATGATCTTGATTGTCTCACGAATATATCCCGGGCCTTTTTCAGGGTCAAAGGGACTATCAGAAGCAAACAGAACGTTATCAACACCGAAAAAGTCCAGACCACATATGGTCCCTGAGAGCGATCCGAACATGGCGGTGTCAGCCAGAAACATCTTGAAATATTCTAAGTGGGGTTTTTTCAGATTTTTAAGGATCATGGTGTAATCCTCATCCGAGGTGCGGGCACCCAACTGATCCCAACCGGGGCCTACGCGACCTTCAAAGTAGGGAACCATGCCGCCCATATGGTGCGTGATGATCTTCAGATTCGGAAACTCATCAAAATATCCTCCAAATACCAATCGTGCCATCATCACGCTGGTATCATAAGGCCACCCAAAGGTCCACCAGATCTCGTATTTGGATTTGTCTTCCGTGAGATAGTCTGGGAAGTTGGCCCCCCGGGCCGGGTGTATCCAGATGGGAAGGTCGTAGGAGGACATCTTTTCAAACAAGGGCTTAAATTCAGGGAGATCCAGAGGGGCCCCTTTCACATTGGAAAAAAATTGAACCCCCACTGCCTTGAGGTCTTTAATAGCACGGTCCATCTCCTCGAGGGCTGCACCGGGATTATTCATGGGCAGAGACGCAATAAATGCAGGGAAACGATCCGGGTACTTGGCCACATACTCGGCCATGCCGTCATTTGCAATCTTAGCAAGTTCCGGCGTGACTTCAGGACCGGCCAGCACCTCCAAAGGTGGGGAACACAGGCAGATCACCTGGGCATAATCTTCAAACTCGTCCATCATGCGAAAGCGAGCATCCAGGTCCACCAGTACCGGTACTTCTCGGGAACGCTTGCCTATATCCTTAAAGTTGGGAGCGACCTCAAGCATCTTATCGAAGTAGGTCGTGGGGAAAATGTGGTTGAAAATGTCAATTTTCATCAGGTACCTCCGTTATGTATATCTAATGTGTTATGTCTGGCCCACTGCACAATCCTCGCAATAATATCCTCCTTTGCTTATCTTTTCTGTTCCTGACTGTATTCCTCCAAGAATTCCTTGCAACTCCATGATCTTTTCCCAAATTTCGTTGCTCAATTGCTTCAAGAATCCTTGATTCATAAGAATGGGTGTGTATAGCAGTAACACCAAGACCTGCCTATTGTGCGACTGCAAAATCTGTCGATTTCAGACAAGTGTAACAGCAGGAACGATCTTCCATGGTACCCACACGCCTTTGGTGAACTGGTATTGGGTGCTCTACCATATGGCGATGGACAAAGTTGGGGTATCGGTGGCGGAGATGCAACGACTTCTTGATATCACGCAGTACCGGGCCGCGTGGTTGATGGCTCACAAGATTCGCAAAGCAATGGCGGATAGAGATGCCAGATATAGCCTTGAGGGCCTGGTGGAGATGGGCGATTCGTTTTTCGGACCCAAGGCGAGGGAGCGAGGGCGAGGGAGCGAGCGAAAGAGCACGGTTCTTTGCGCAGTATCTCTTTATCGAGATCGCCAAGGGGAGGAACATCCTGGTTTTGCCCACATGCAGGTGGTAGACAATGCTTCGGGAGACAGCATTGAGGGTTTTTTGGAGAGACTCGGATGCGGATCCACAACCAAAGAAGGACACGATCTTTTGAAAGCGATTCGTACCGATGAATGGCGGTCCTATGGCAGAGCGACAAAAAAGAGGGATATGTCTCATTACAAAGTTATCCTTCGAGATCCAAAAGCTGCAGGAAAATTTCTCCCGTGGGTTCATCGAGTCATTTCCAATGCCAAAGCCGCAATTCGAGGTTCTCACCATGGAGTCTCTGAAAAACATTTACAAGCGTACCTTTCTGAAATCTGTTATCGCTTCAATCGGAGATTCTGGGAGAAAGAACTTTTCGACCCCCTTGTGAAAGCTTGTATATCTACCCAAACAATCACTCATGGCGACCTCCGTTACCCCATGCCAACCTCACTATACCATGTAGTGTAATTCAAACCTAGTTTTGAGACATAAATTCAGAAACAGGGCGGAGTCAAATGCATAGGCATTTTATTTTATTAAAAGATTGGGTAACCAAAGGATTATTTTTGGAAATATAAAGCATAAAATTAACCCTAATAGCTGAAGAATTATGAATGGAATCATGCCACGATAAATATCAGTCATAACCATATCTTTCGGAATAATGCTTTTCATAAGAAATAAGGCAAAGCCGTATGGTGGAGTCAAATAGGCAATCTGTATGTTTATAATAAAAAGTACTCCGAACCATAAAGGATCATAACCCAAAGTGATGACTGTAGGCACAAATAATGGAGTCAACAGCATTATCATTGCCCACTCATCCATTATCATACCGCAAACAAGAATTATTGCTACAAACATGATTATTACTATTTGTGGGTGCACCGGTAATTCACTCATTACCCTTTGTAAAAATTGGGAAGCTCCTGTAGTCATGTAAACTGTATTAAAAGCACCAGCGGAAAGTAATATAAATATACCAAAGGAAGTTAGCATTGTACTTCGCCAAATTGCCTGTTTTAGCATGGACAGATTAAATCTCCTTTTAATTATAGTGGTTAAAATAGCGCCGAAGGCACCTACAGATCCTGCCTCAGTAGGGGTAACCACTCCTGTCCAAATTGCTCCAAGAACTAATAAAACAAGTATTAAGGGCGCAGACAATGACTTTAATGCTTTAAATTTATCAAGCCAGCTAGACCTTTGTTCCTTCGCTATTGATGGACAAAGATTTGGATTAAGGGCAGACCTTATTCCAATATAGAGTATATAAAAACCGGCCAGCATTATTCCGGGTACCATTCCACCAAAAAACAATTTCCCTACTGATACCTGAGTTAGGGATGCATATAGAATCATAGGTACGCTTGGAGGGATAAGTGTTCCTAAAGCACCTCCAGCACCTAATGTACCCAATGCAATATGCTTATTATAATTACGCGATAGCATAGAAGGCAGTGCTATTATTCCCATAGTAAGAATGGCAACGCTAATTAGACCGGAACAAGCTGCAAAAATAGCGGACATAATTACAGTCCCTATTGCTAAACCACCTCGTAAGCGGCTAAACCACACATGTATGCTTCCAAAAAGTTCATCTCCAATGCCTGAATACGCCAAAACATTACCCATCAATATGAACATCGGTATTGCTAAAAGTAATTCACTATTAGTTGTAGAAATTAGCTGAAGGGGTATTGAATATAAAAACTGAGGTCCAGCAAAAACGATTACCCACAATATCGATATTCCACCCAACCCGAAAATAACAGGAATACCAGTGAACAAAACAATCAATAGACTTCCAAACATCACAATACTAATAAAAAGTTCTGGATTCATTGGTCTTTTCCACACTTCCCCGATTTCCGTGATAAAAATGGCCGAATAAGTTCATTTATCGACTGCATTAGTAGTAAAAATCCACCTAATGGAACAAGAAATTTCACGGGGTATGAAGGAGCTTGAAAGTAAGATGTGTAATGTTCATTTGTCTGCCATGCTAAAAAGAATGCTATCCAACCCTGCCAAATTAATACACTACAAAGTGCACTGGCAAACATAAATGTTAATACATTTACTACTAGTTTTAATCTGATAGGAAATCGATTATAAAAAACTTCTACGTTGATAAAATAGCCATTGCGATAAGATGCAGCGCCAGACATTATTACTACAAATGCAAATAGCTGAACATTTATACCCCAAGCCCAAATCGTTGGTCGATTAAAAAAATACCGAGAAACTACCTCCAGTGTACCTATGAGCATTATGATGATGATCAAATAACTTGCAAACTTCCCGAAAAATTCATTTATCGCGTCAATAATTTTTTGTATTTTCGTTAATAAATTCATTTTTTAGTTTAGGCCTCCATTGGTATATAAGACATATTCCATATGAGTATAACCAATCATGTACTCAATTATTTAGAATTTGTTATATGATATAGAGTGATAAATCTCACTCGCATAATTTGCTCATACGGCTTACTTGCAATTGACAAGCTAACCAATCGATTGCAATTAGGTGGAGTTTTAAAAAAAATTATGAAGACAGTCAAAGGCCCCGCGCTTAAAGGCGGGGCGCTTTGACTTTTTTTAAGAATAGATTTTATTGTATTTTAGCTCAGTTATTCCTTTTAGCAACCAAAAAACTTATACAATCTTTTCAATTGAGATTTGGATACTAACTAGGTAAAATATCAAAATTTAACCAAGTATTAGAAACAATTTGTTTTTTTCAAAATCACTTTCTAGAGTAATAGTTTTTCGTTATTTCTGCTCCTTCCGCGAAATATTTATCCTTCTTTGACCAAGGAATCCAACTGCTTTCCTCTGCCTTATCCCTCATTTTTGCTACTTCCGCCTCTGGCAGTTCTATAAATTCGACCCCGTATTTCTTAGCTGCAGCAAGGGATTTTTCTTGATAATCTAAAGCCGCTCCACCCACCAGTTTAAATTCTTTTTTAGACCATTCATTCAAGGTGGTTTTAAGGTCATCCGGTAACTCATTCCATTTTTTTAAGTTAAGCGTGAATAAGTTATTCACCATATATAGAGGTGGAAGACTTACATACTTGACGACTTCCATTAATTTCATAGATTCCAATTCGGGACCAGTAAATGTTATGCCATCAACGGTACCAAGCTTTAAAGCCATATATAGTTCAGTGCCAGGAAGCGTAACAACAGATATACCTAATGAGGACATCCATTTAGCGCGCATACCCGCCGCATGCAGCTTTTTCCCTTTTAAGTCATTCACTGAGCGGATGGGAAAGTTCGTCATAAAAAAAATAGAACCAGCGGCAGAGCTACACAGAAGATACATATCTCTTTCCATGTAGGCTTTACGTGCAATTTCCATGAGCCCCAATTCATGAACCAATCTATAACCATCATCCAAATTTGAAAATTGACCTGGATAACCATGAGCTACAAGCCCGCCGAGAATTAATCCCGGTCCGTGTGCTGGGCCGAGTCCCGCATCAAGTACTCCTCTCATAATCGCACTTTGCATCTCCAAAGGAGGAACTATAGCATTCGGCTCATATAGATTAACGGTAATACGCCCATTAGTGACTTTTTCGATTTCGTCTTTCCACATTTTCGATGTAATAAAATTTGATGCATCAGCCGCCGGGTATGCGTTTTGATATCTCCAAACAAATTTTTTCTCCTCAGCAAAAGTTTGTGCTGGCAAGAGACCAAGTGTAAACATAACAACTGCTATAATTAAACCAATTACTAAACCGGTGTTTCTTTTTCTCATTTTATACCCTCCTTTGAAAAAAACATAAAAACCATACTTTTTTATGTTTTTTATTTCATTAAACATTTAATCCTTTTTTTCGTTACTAGTTTAATTTCAAAATACAAGATTAAATTGATGCTTATGGTGTCTGAAAGCTTTGTGCCGGACACTTAAATAATTTTTCTCCTTGCTTTTAAAGTTTTCTCCCTCCTTTTAAAGATGGTTAAAGGTAAAAAATGAAAATGACTTCTGCCAATTTTTTGCAAAGACCTCAGTTTCCACCCCCTTTCAATAAGATAAATCAATCTTCATCTTTAATAATACTTACAATTGGATGAATGATGACTTATCGTTGTATTGTGAATCTTGATGCGCCTGTAAAAAGTCCTTTTTACAGGCAATTGCGAATTTAGGAATTTAGGAATTCTAAATTATCTTAAGTAGTTATACGTAGTGGCATTTCTCCAAATCCTGATATTTTCGACTTTTTGCGAATGGATCAATCTTTAATCTCATATAATTAAATATCTCTTAACAATTTGTTTTCTAAAGGTTTTGTATATTTTTTTCGACGTGAACTTTCAGGTTGTTACTCCTCACCTCCTTTCATTTTTTCCTGAAGAGTCTAGCACGTGTCATTAAGCCCGCTATGGCTTAATGTCAGCAAATATGGGATATAAAATATCAATCGCCCTATCAATCTCCTCAGTAGTAATTATGAGCGGAGGACTTAAAGCAATTCGGTCACCTGGACTATCAGCTATGCTTCTACCGCGTATGAGAAGCCCATTTTCACGTGCTCGTGCTAGGATTTGCATTGGTACCTTCAGTTCTGGGTCGAATGTAGTTTTACTATCCTTGTCCTTTACAACCTCAATTCCGATAAATAGACCCAATCCGTTAATTGGGCCTACACAGGGTAGAGACTTAAACTCAGCATTTAGGCGATCCAGAGCGTACTTACCAACTGTTGCGGAGTTCTCAAGCACGTTATCTTTGATGTAGGCCTCTATCACTTTAACCGCAATAGCGGAGCCAACTGGGTGACCACTATATGTAAAGGCAGAGATAGTAAGTCCCTCTAAACTATGATAGACTTTATTGTTAATTGCCACCGCACCAAAAGGGAAATATGCGGAAGTGATTCCCTTAGCCATGACCATTATGTCCGGTTTTACTCCCCAGTGTTCAAGTGCAAAGAATTTACCTGTTCTGCCAAAGCCAGTCATCACCTCATCATCAATCAATAACACATCATATTTCGTGCATATTTCCCTCACTTTTGGCCAATATTCTGGAGGAGGAGATATCGTGCCGCCAACACCCAGGATCGGCTCAGCAATGAAGGCAGCTACGGTCTCTCGGCCCTCTCTTTCAATAGTTTCAGCTAGAAACTTGGCACATTGTATGTCACAACCGGGATATTCTTTCCCAAAGGGACAACGGTAACAATAATACGAGGGGATGTGAATAAACCCAGCCGCCAGTGGCCCTAACCCATGCCATTCGGTTCCTTTTCCCTCACCAGTAGCGCTTAGAGAACCCAGTGTCACACCATGATAAGAGTCATATAAGCTGATGATCTTGTGTTTCTTCGTGCTGAGACGAGCAATTTTAAAGGCAGTCTCTGTTCCTTCAGAACCACCGGAGGTAAACAGAAAATGGTCCAGTCCCTCGGGAGTGATTTCTGCCAGCTTTTGACTGCACTCGATAGCTGCTGTGTGAGAGAACCCGAAGAATAAAGTAGTATACTCCAATCGGTTCATCTGTTCGACTATCGCATTAGTAATTTCAGTGCGGCCATAGCCCAGATTGACGCACGTTAGCTGGGATGCGCAATCGATGTATTCTTTGCCTTCTATATCTTGAAGGATAACACCTTGGCCTTGGTTGAAAACTATGCCAATGTTTTGCCCAACTGGGCATGCTGGATGAAGTATGTGATCCTGGTCCCATTTAAGAAGCTCTTCTGTTGACCAATCTTTTTCCACTCTGTTACCTCCTAATTTTATTGTTTATATTGCGCAAATATTAATATTGCGCAAATATTCAGTTATACAAATTCCGAGACGTTAGAGGAGCTCTAGGCCTTGAATCTGTTTTTCTTTGGCCTTCTCGTATACAAGTTTGCCACATATTATATCTTGAACGGCTAATCCGGTTGAGTCAAAGATAGTTATTTCTTCGTTGTTTTCTCGCCCTTTCTTATAATTAGCCACGATCTCCCCCAAAGTGCTATAGATATTCTCAACTCCTATCAAGTTTTTCGATAGTGGGACATTAATTTCTCCTGAGTGAGAAGCTTGTTCCATATCATCTACTATGATTTTTGCGCTCCTTAGCAAATCTGGCTCAAGCTCCTGCTTGCCCGCGGCATCTGCCCCAATGGCATTTATGTGGGTCCCCGGTCTAATATAATCCTTTTTGATAATTGGTTTTCTTGACGGGGTAGTCATAACAACAATATCAGCTTCCGTTGCCTCCTCGATAGTTTCAACGGGACGGATGTTTATGTTTAATTTTGCCCCCATCTCCTCAACACATCTTAGGCTAACATCCCTCCGCTGGTCAAATACCTTTACCTCTTGAATCCTTTGGAGCACTTCACTTATGGCCAGCAGTTGTGTTCTGGCCTGCATACCACCCCCTATCATACCGATAACGCCGGAATCTTTTCTGGCCAAGTACTTAACAGCTACACCTCCTGCTGCTCCTGTTCTCATATTAGTAATATGTGTGCCATCCATGACGGCCAGAGGGCAGCCGGTATTAGGATCACACAGAATAATTGTAGCCATCACAGTGGGTGAATTATGGCCTCGGTTATTAGGATAGACGCTTACCCACTTGATCCCAGCAGTTCCATCAATGTAGGCAGGCATAGCTCTAAAATCACCCTGATAGTCAGGCAGATCTAAGTACAGTTTAGGTGGCATAATAGATTTTCCTTCAGCCTGTAGTCTGAAAGCCTTCTCAACAACTTCTAGAGCTTCTTTCATTCCAAGGAGTCTCTCAACTTCTTTCCTGCTCAGGAAATGCACTTTGAACATTGGAGAACCCCTCTTTTCTATTTGCTTAGATTTCATTTGAAAGCCCAGCTGAATAGTTATGACTTAAGAGAGATCTTGCAAAGGGAATCATTTGGGTGCTTGTGCTACTCCGCCTTTCTCCTCTATCTCCTCTTGAACCCCCCCAAACAAGAAGGACAAAAGAATTAGCCAAAAAGGAATATTGTGGACACAGGTCAATCCTCTTTCGATTTTGACTAATACGATTTTCGTACCGCCAGTATATGCTGCTCAAGCAGATTAATAGCCTTCTCCCGATCTTTTTTAATAAACGCATCTAACATTTCTTCATGTGCTTGGACTGCATTTTTCGATGTTTTAAAATCCGCAGACCTGCGACTGCGCAAATTACGATGTATTGCATTAATAGCTCTCTCAAGTATCATAAATACTGTGTTTTTTGAGGCTCTTGCCAACAATGCATGGAATTCGAAATTCACATCAGTAGCCAACTATTTTCTTGCTATTAAACTTTTTGCTTTTGCGAGATTTTCTTGTAGATCTTTAACATCTTGGTCTTCAGCATTATCAACTGCATAATTTAATATACCTTTCTCAACCATCAGTCGCGCCGCCGTAAACTCGTCGACAGAGATTTTTTCCATGCGGAACGCATCTAAAAGCAGGTTGGTGACATTCGCTAGGATGGTATCCTTGATGATTGGTCCACCACCAAATCCCTTTTGCACCCTAATGAAACCCGACAGTTCAAGGATTCGAAGTGCTTCACGAACTGTTTGGCGGCCTACGGTAAATTGTTTGGCGAGCCCTCCTTCGGAAGGGAGTCTGTCTCCAGGCTTCAGAACACCTTCAAAAATTAATGTCTTAATTTTTGAAGACACCTGTTCAAAAGTTCTTTTGTTTTCCACTGGAGTGAATAAGGCTTTGTTGACGCTCACGTGTGGTCTCAATAAAGTATTTTTGTCAGACATTATGAATTTATTAATATTAGCTGCTTTTTTTATTGTCAAGAAAAATATCAAAAAGAAATATGAATATTGGCGTATGCTCTTTGCTCACAAGGCTTTTCTGGATAAGAATCTTGTCAATCAGCGCATATTAATAAAGAGAAATTGCCCGGTTGAAGGGAATGTCTTCAGGAGACACATTGCAAAAGACTACTTGGTAGCGGAATGAGGCGAGAGATTTGGCAAAAGATGGTGTGCTTTGTTAGGAAAGAAAACGCCAAACAACAAACAACAGAAGATGTTTTTTCCTATTCACCATTTTTACATTATGAGAGGCTTTATCTTACGCCACCTAGGATGAACTCTTTTTGGCCTCAACTCTCTTTATACACGTTGCAGAGGATCCCTCGTAGATTTGTGCTTCCTAATTCTCTATTATACGGGGGGGTGTCATCGGTGAGGATGTTTATGTTTGATTCCCTCCAGCCGTATTGTTGATCTGCTCCCTTTTCTGGAAACCACCATGCGTAGTCCACTCCTACCACCCGGGGATCTATCTCGTCCGAAAGGGCTGCTTTCTGCCGTATCCTGCCTTTTTTCGTGGCGATCCATACCCAATCCTCTTCGTTGATCCCTAATTCGGCAGCGGTGTCCGGGTGCATGTAGACAAGGGGTTCGGGGTGATGGTCCCGCAGCGCCTTTACCTGCCTTTGGCCGGAGTGCCGGTAGTATTCGGACTTCCAGGATGTAAGAGTCAGAGGATATTCCTTTGCCAATTCTGGGTTACTAAAGGGCGTCTCCGGGGGCTCATAGTATACGGGAAGGGGATCAAGGCTCCACTCACGGAGCCGGTCGGAGAATAGCTCTACTTTTCCCGAAGGCGTATCAAAGCCCTTCGCCCTATAGTGGTAATACTCCTTATCTCCGGACAATGTCTCTCTTTGCCTGAATTCATCAAAGTCGATACCTATGGATTTTAGGATTACATCCAAAAAATCCCTTTCGTTTTCCCAGAAGAACTCCCCTAGGTCCATCTTCTTTGCCAACTCATTTAAGATCTTAAAATCCGGCCAGCATTCCTCAAGTTCAGCTACCTTCTGCTGGATCTGAGCGACCGGATAGTAAGGTGGGTTGACAATACTGTCGAACTCCAAATAACTGGCTGCAGGCAACACGATGTCCGCCAGGGCAGCGGTCGGTGTCATGAACAGGTCGGCGACAACCAAGAAATCAAGTCCCATAAGGGCCTTGAATACCTCTTTGGCGTTGGGGTATGTTACCAGTAGGTTGGCCCCTTGGACATAGGCCGTTCGCACCGGATACGGTTTTCCCTCTGATATTGCCCTAATGACTGCAGGGGGGTGAGCATACTGATAGAATGGAGCGAAGTTTTCGTCTGATCCTAGCCTGATCTTTTTCTTCTCTTCAGGGAGCATGTGGTCCAGTGTCAGTTCAGGGGCATACCGATCAGGGATGGGCAGGGATTTCCAGAAGACCTCGCCGCCAGGGACCGATAGATTTCCGGTGAGGGCCTTTAAGATGGAGATGGCACGTACAGTCTGAAAGCTGTTTATGGTATGCTCGAAGGCGTTTCCCATCTGAATAAACGCAGGGCTCGTGGTTGCATATGCCCGTGCTATGTCTTGGATTGTGCCTTTTTCCACCCATGTGATCTTCTCCACCCGTTCTGGCGGATAATCCTCGATATGCCTTTTGAGTTCATCGAGCCCCAGTGCCCACTCATCTACAAAGGATTTGTCATACAGGTCTTCTTTGATTATGACGTTTATCAGGCCCAATGCCAGGGCCAAATCACTACCGGGGCGCAGTC
>JAUVXZ010000329.1 GCA_030603345.1 Pseudomonadota bacterium | reverse complement strand
GAGGTTCAGGTTTAATGAATATCAGAAAGGGAGATACCGTAGAATTAACCATAGAAAAGATGGCGTATGGCGGCCGGGCACTCGCTTATCATAATAGTATGGCGATTTTTGTGGATAAGACTGTCCCGGGTGACAAGATTACCGCAAGGGTTACCAGAGTCAAAAAGAACTTTGCCGAGGCGCGGCTTCTGGAGGTTTTAGAGGTCTCACCGCATAGAGCAATTGCCCCCTGTCCCTATAACGATTACTGTGGTGGTTGTAACTGGCAATTCATTGACTATGAAAAACAGCTGGAATACAAACATGCCTTTGTTGAGGATTCGCTCCACCATATCGGCAAGGTGGCTGATGTTCCCATACATCCTATTTTACCGTGTCCGCAGATATTTGGGTACAGAAATAAGATGGAATTCTCCTTTTCAGATAGAAGATGGCTTTTACCTGCGGACAAAGATTGCAAAGAAGACGATCGCCATTTTGCACTCGGCCTTCACGTACCGGGGGTTTTTGATAAGATCATTGATCTTGAGGGGTGCCTCCTCCAGAAGGAAAGGGGAAATGAAATATTGCGGGAGGTTAAGGAATACGTAAAGGGGAGCGAACTGCCGGTCTATGGATTGAAGAGTCACCAGGGATTTTGGCGTTACCTTGTGTTACGCCACTCCCACTACTTTGATGAATGGATGGTGAATTTAGTGACGAGTGAGGAGAGAGGTGCCGCACTTCAGCCCTTGATACCAATCCTGAGGGATCGCTTCAGTGAAATCGCCTCGCTCGTAAATAATATCAACACAAGAAGAGGGGGCACAGCTGTTGGTGAGTGGGAAAGAACTCTTGCAGGCAGGAGGAATATTCGGGATAAGATAGGGGAGTTGACCTTTGAGATCTCGGCACATTCCTTTTTCCAGACGAATACCGCCATGGCAGAGAAACTGTATCAGCGAGTAGAAGATTTTGCTTCTCTCACAGGGAAAGAGACTGTTTTTGATCTCTATTGCGGGATTGGGACCGTTTCCCTGTTTCTGGCATCCTTGGCCTCAAAGATAATTGGCATGGACATATCTGATAGTGCAACAGGAGATGCAAAGAGGAACTGCCAGTTGAACGGGGTTGATAACTGTGAATTCCTTTGCGGAGATGTTAAGGTGCTGTTGTCCCAACTAAGTATTCATCCAGACCTGTTAATCACTGATCCACCAAGGGCAGGGATGCATAAGAAGGTCATAGACCAGATCAATCAACTGCTGCCCGATAGAATTATCTACATTTCCTGTAACCCTTCAACATTGGCCAGAGATGTTGCGTTGTTAAAAGAGCGGTATCGGGTAGAAGAGGTCCAGCCCCTTGACCTGTTTCCAAACACCCATCATGTTGAATCTGTGGCAAGACTGGAGAGGAGCTCATAGGAAAATAAAAATATTGACAATTGCCTGGTCACATATATAATCCAGATAACTTCTTGTGTTTGTAATTGATTGACTAAAAATGGAGAAGAGGCTGTTTCACTCCATATATACTCTAAAAGGGGGAGGTGATTTTTTAAAGAGTCTAAGAACTTGGAAGGGAAAGCGGATCCGGGTTCCTAGCTGCTTGAATCTATTTTATGAAAGTAATTGTATATGATAATCAGATAGAAAAGGCTATCAGAGATCTTAAGAGGAAGCTTTCAAAGGAGGGTTTCTACTCGGAGATAAAGGAAAGAAGGTTTTACGATAAGCCAAGCGTGCAGAAGAAAAAGAAGCAGGCAAAAGCTGCCAAGAGACTCCGAAAGAAGGTAAGAAAGTTTTAACCTTACTGTTCCTCAAGCTGGTTATATAACCGGCCCGGTGTTTATTGTCTTGCATCGGTAGCGCAGCAGGCATGACGCTGTAAGTTAATCTCGAGACCGTGGATTTGGATCTTTGATGTACCATTGGTGGTACCGAAAAATGGTTCAAAAGGGAATCCCGTCAAATGCGGGAACGGTCCCGCCGCTGTAGCCCCGCCCTTTTCCTATATGATAAGAAGAGGGAACCCTTTTAGCATGCATTGACCACTGTCGGGCATTCAGTTCTGTGTTTTTATTGCATTTACCGGAGTACGGCTACCCTTGTTATCAAAGAGGTGGCTATTGAAATGTAAAAGAAGAGCTGAGTGCCGGATGGGAAGGTCGCTAAAAGGGCGGGGGAGTCAGAAGACCTGCCACCATGGTGATGCTCCACCGGCGTGAGTCGGTTGTTTAATTTAAGGATCAAGGAAGCAGGGTGCAGTCCTTAAATCCATCTGGATTTAAGGATTTTTTTTGAAATGAGCATGGCAAAGACATGGGCATACTGTGATAACGAGGTTCTGTCTTAGAATTGTATTGGTTGGAGTCTTTCTCTCTTCACCCCTATCCTCGCATGCAGGTGTGTTCCATGATTCTCTAGGTCGCGCGGTGAGCTTATCCTCTGCCCCCATGCGGATCATTTCTTT
>JAUVXZ010000214.1 GCA_030603345.1 Pseudomonadota bacterium | reverse complement strand
TTCTAATAAGCGAATTGTAATAACGGAGGTTTTCATAGGCATCTGCCAGCTTCATCATGAGGTTCACATCTTTTTTTTCCTTAATAATATCCTCGATGATAGGGGCTGCCCCTTTCCATTTCTTAAGAGCCAGATATTCATCTGCCAACCTTATCCTGAGCTGAATATTGTCCTCTATCTCTTTAATGGCCCTCCGTAAGAACGCTGACCTTTTTTTAGGGTCTATTATCTTGTCTGCCTTTACCAGCCAATCTTCCACCGAAGGAGAGACTATGAGATCGACCTCGCCGATAATGTTATTTCGGTGTTTGATTGCGATCGTGTACCTGTAGTGGTGAAAGGGATCTTGGCCAGGAAGGAGTTTTGTTATGATTGTTTCCTCTCGAAAGGCATTAATATCAAAACCCTCGGAAAAGAGCCTTATCTGCCTGTTTAGTAGGACAGAGGTAGCTATCTTCACTATTTTGAGGCTGTCATATGGATGGGCGTGAAGGATCTGACCGGAGGTGAGCTTTTTCCTCGTGCCGTTGTGTTCAACTGTGAGGTGGTTAAACTCCGGAACTGGGTTGAGGAATCCCTTGAATGAGAGCTTGAGATAGTCGCTTCCAAGTCCACCAATGAGGAGATAGAGAGATGCGCATAGGAGAAGAATTATAAATAAAACGATAGTCTGTGCCGCTCGTTTTTTCTTTTTCCGGCGTGGAACTCTCTCTTTTACCAATTACCTTCCTTTCCCGTGTCTCTTTGTGCTGCCAAGGCCTCCTTTTCCTGGCTGGTCACCCCAAATGAGGAGAACAGGGCTTGCTATAAAAACGGAAGAGTAGGTGCCAACTACTATGCCAACGAGGAGGGCAAAGGCAAAATCATGAATAACACCTCCGCCTAAGACAAAGAGGCATGCAACAACGATGAGGGTGGTTGTTGAAGTCAGGATGGTTCGACTGAGCGTCTGATTAATGCTTTGGTTAATCACCTCGGCGAAATCGCGACGCTGAGAGCGGCGGTAGTTTTCCCTGATTCTGTCAAAAACGACAATGGTATCATTCAAGGAGTAACCAACGATGGTGAGGAGCGCGGCTACAACGGGTAATGTTACTTCCCTGTTGGTGAGGGCAAAGGCTCCAATTGTTATGACAACATCGTGAAAGAGCGCAATAATGGCACCAAGGGCGTACTCCAAGCGCAGAAACCAGCACAGACCGATAGTAATGAGGGCGGCAACAGCAATAAGCCAAATGATACTCATTCCTATTGCTGAAATGATATAGACTCCGAAGGCAAGGCAGGCTGCCATGATTATGCTCATGGTCCACTTGTATTCAAATCTGCCTGATATGTAGATAACCATGAAAAGGATTGCATAAAAGATGGCAAAGAGGGCCTTTTCCCTTAAATCTTTCCCAATCTTTGGCCCCACCATCTCCACCCTCCTCACTTCAACGTTGTTTTCCCCAAACGTTTTATCTAACGATTGTTCGACCATTTGGGAAAGGTTGCTCAGCTCGATATCGGTTTGGCTCACCCGTATCAGATATTCACCCTTTCCTTTTTCCCCGAACTCCTGAATAGCGCTATCTTCCAAAGCGATCGACCGTAAGGCTCCCCTGATAGCATCCGGTGTGGTTGGCTGATTGAACCGCACCTGAATCAGTATACCGCCAGAAAAATCCACACCATAATTAGGTCCGCCCCGAAATAGCAAAAGAACGATGGTGAAAAGTATCAAACTGCCCGAGAAGAAAAGGGCAATCCTTCGTCGCCCAATGAAATCAATATTAATATCCGGTTTTATGAATTCCATGTTCCGCTCTTTCTGCTAAATACTTATTTTCTTCATGCCCCGTTCAATAATGAGATAATCAAAGATGAGTCTGGTGACAAATATGGCGGTGAAAAGGCTGGCAACAATGCCAATACTTAAGGTTACAGCAAATCCCTTTACTGCACCCGTTCCAAACTGAAAGAGTACTAAAGCGGCTATTAAGGTGGTGATATTAGCATCAAGTATGGTTACCAGTGCCTTGCTATAGCCACCGTCAACTGCTGCCCGAGGAGTCTTACCCAGTCTCAATTCCTCCCGGATCCTTTCAAATATCAGCACATTGGCATCAATGGCCATTCCTATAATCAGGATAACGCCTGCTATACCCGGCAGTGTTAAGGTGGCACCGAACATTGCAAGTGCTGCTGCGATGAAGATGATATTTAGAAACAGGGCCAAATCGGCCAGTATTCCTGCAAACTTATAGTAAAAAACCATGAAGAGGATAACGATCAGGCCCCCAATTATCATTGATTTGATACCCTTCTCAATGGAATCCTTTCCCAGGGATGGGCCCACTGTTCTTTCTTCGATGACCTTCACCGGTGCTGGCAGGGCGCCTGCCCTCAAGACAATGGCCAGATCTCGAGCCTCTTCCATGGTAAATCTCCCAGTAATCTGGGCCCTGCCGCCTGCAATTCTATCCTGGATAACGGGTGCGCTATTTACAACACCATCCAGGACGATGGCCAACCGCTTCTTTATGTTGGCCCCGGTAATTTGCTCAAAGAGCCGTGCGCCCCGGGAATCAAATGAAATCGAAACATAGGGCTCGTTGTATTGACTCTCAATCTGAACCCGGGCATCGGTCAGATATTCACCTGTTAATGCAGCCCGCTTTTTCAAAAGAAAAGGAATCTTTCTTTGAGAACCAGGCTCTCCTGTTATTTGATAAAGAATTTGATCTCCTGGCGGTATATTTCCCCGTAATGCCTCTTCCAGGCTGTTCTCCTCGTCGACCAGCTTGAATTCCAGGAGGGCCGTCTTCCCGATGATATCGATAGCCCGTTTTGGGTCCTTTATCCCCGGCAGTTGAACTAAAATCCTGTCCCTTCCTTGTGGCCGGATATCTGGTTCGGCCACACCAAACTGGTCGATTCGGTTCGTTATGGTTTCTACAGCCTGATCTACAGCCATCCTTTTGATATGCTGCTGGGCCTGGTCAGAGAGGACCAATTCCACGGTGAGATCACGCTGTCCCAATGGTCCGGATTCAACGGCAAGGCCAGAAAAATTCTTTTCCACCATTTCTTCCGTTGCCTTCCTGTCTTCAGTCCGCAACAGGGTAAGGCCAATCCTATCTGGACCAGTTCTTTTCAACGCCTGATACCTGATCTTTGCTTTTCTCAGGGCGTATTTTGTGTCCTCAACCGTGCGCTCGAGGTGGCTCTCCACCGCCTTCTGCACCTGAACCTCCAACACAAGATGCATCCCACCTTTTAAATCAAGTCCGAGATGAATCTTCTCCTCAGGTAATATATTAGGCCACCACGCAGGCATCGTTTTACTGATGGATGGCGTCAGATAGATCAGTGCAATGACAATCACCAGAAGCACTGCAAATCCCCGCCACTGAAGTTTCTTGGACACGGTTTACCCCTTAACCTGGGCCTCTGGCCTTCCGACTACTCCTGCTATAGAACCTCTTGAAATCTTGACTCTCACTTTTGGGGATATTTCCACGGTCAGCACATCATCACTCATACCGGTTATCAGCCCATGGAGACCCCCGGAGCTGACCACCTTGTCCCCCTTTCTGAGGTCTGCAAGAACCTGTTTGTGTTGTTTGGCCTTCCTTTGCTGGGGTCTGATCAAAAGAAAGTAAAAGATGGCAAATATAATAATTAGGGGCAAAAATGCACCCAGCCCACCGCCTCCAGCGCCTCCGGAACCTCCAGTCATAGCGTACGCTAAATTAATCATAAATCTTCCTCCCTTTCTGTATAAAAGTCACGGCTAAATTCAGCCAGTCTATCCTCCCTTATGGCCTGGCGTATTCCAGACATAAGCTGTGCATAATAGTGGAGATTATGAATGGTATTCAACCTGTAGGCCAGGATCTCCTTTGCTAAAAAGAGATGTCTCAAATAGGCCCGCGAGTAATGAGAGCAGGTGTAACACATACATCCCTCTTGGATTGGGGAGCTATCGTCTGCATGCTGCGCATTTTTTATTACAACCTTTCCCTTGTTAGTGAATAACATGCCATTCCGAGCATTTCGAGTAGGCAGAACGCAATCGAACATATCCACACCAATTCTCACTGACTCAAGTATGTCCTCCGGTGTTCCTACCCCCATAAGATACACCGGCTTATCCTCCGGAAGAAATGCCCTGGTGAATCTGATCACCTGTTCCCTGGTAGTGCGATCCTCCCCTACCGATAAACCGCCTAAGGCATAGCCGTCAAAGTCCATACTTACAAGGCCTTGGGCACTCATCTCTCTCAATTCAGGATATGTTCCACCCTGAACAATCCCAAAGAGGGACTGCCCATTATCCCTTTTTTTCGCCAGGCATCGTCGGGCCCACTGTTCAGTGAGCTTGACCGAGTTAAGAACATAATCGTGATCGGCCCCACCAGGTGCACACTCATCCAAGGTCATGATAATATCTGCACCCAGGGCTTCCTGGATTTCCATAACCTTTTCCGGACTCAAAAAATGACTGGAACCATCCACATGAGACCGGAACGTGACTCCTTCTGCTGATATCGCCCTGAGTTTCGAAAGGCTGTAAACCTGAAATCCTCCACTATCAGTGAGTATAGGTCCTGACCAGTTTATGAAGCGGTGCAGACCACCGAGCCTTTCTATCAGTTCATGGCCGGGTCTCAAGTACAGATGATAGGCATTAGCCAGGATTATTTCAACCCCGGCATCCCTGGCCTCGTCGGGCGATACACCCTTGACCGCTCCTGTGGTTCCAACAGGCATAAAAACAGGGGTCTCGAACCTCCCGTGGTCTGTTACTATCTCCCCAAGCCTGGCCTTGCTTGATTTACACTCTTTGCGAACCCTGAATTCCAAGGTCCTGGTTCCCTCTTACGTGCCTAATGTTTAAAGTGAACTAACCCTATATCGACACTTTGTGATTCAGCTAATCAGCATTGCATCGCCGTAGCTGTAAAACCGGTACCTGGTTTCTACCGCCCAGCGGTAAGCTCTCATGGTCAATTCAATCCCGGCAAATGCAGCCACCAGAAAGAGCAGTGAAGACCGAGGTAGATGAAAATTTGTCAAAAGAGCATCGATGACCTGAAAGCGAAATCCTGGGTAGATCAACAGATCGGTAGTTCCGGAATCAGTTGCAATTTCGCCTTTCTTCTGAAACACGGTCTCAAGGGCCCTGACAACCGTTGTTCCAACAGCAATAACCCTTCTACCCTCTACCTTAGCCCTCTGAATAGCCTTGGCAGAATCAGGACCAACAACATATGACTCGTTCCCCAGGCTGTGTTCCCTGATATCCTGTACCCTCACCGGCCTAAAGGTATCGTGACCCACCATGAGGGTTATGCTCACGATATCTACCCCCCGGGATTCCAGAGCCTTAAGGAGATCATAAGTAAAGTGAAGACCGGCTGTCGGTGCTGCCACCGCCCCCCAATAACGGCAGAATATAGTCTGATACCGTTCCCTGTCTTGCTCGGATCTTCTATCGTTGTTGTCTCTTTTAATATAAGGGGGTAGGGGAACGCAACCTCTTTTTTTCAAGACATAATCGAGCGTATGCTTACCTTCAAATCTGAGCAGAACCAGTCCATCTTCACCTAACCCTTCTACAATGCCTGTTAGGCCATCCGGAAACAATATACTGGTACCTTTTTTTGGCCTCTTTGATGTCTTCATAAGGCACCAGCGTCTGTCCTGGCCCTTGTTCAGAGGTCTGACGGGATGTTCGACAACCAAAATCTCTACCTGACCTCCGGTTTCCTTATGGCCATATAATCTGGCTGGCACTACTTTGGCATCGTTGACAACCAAGAGATCACCCACTTCAAGCAGCGAGGGGAGCTCAAAAAAACGATAGTCGGCAATTTCCTCGGTTTGTCTCTTTGCACACAGGAGACGGGACTCATCCCTTTTGACTGCTGGTTCCTGTGCGATTAACTCGGCAGGCAGCTCGTAATCATATTCTTCAATGCGATACATCTC
>JAUVXZ010000149.1 GCA_030603345.1 Pseudomonadota bacterium | reverse complement strand
GCATCCCGCCGCTCCAATCGGCTATTTATTATGTCCACTTCATCATGGCGTGCATAGGCCCTTTCTGCATAAAAAGATAGGGGGACGGGGCTAAATAATTAATCAAAAAGCGGAAACATGGGGTTTATCTTGTTATTGGGTCGTAAGAGAGCGCCACGGCTCGGAATGAGTCAACTGGGGGAAGTGTGCGCAATAAAAAGGCGAGAGCACATAGCAAACAAAAAAAGTATGAAATTTACAGAGTGATTTATTTATTTGCTTAGCCCCGTCCCCCTTTCCGTTATTTCATAGGGAAATTGTATCATGAGGGATTTTCCAGGTTTCTGGATAGTATTCAAGTGTGGAGTTATTTAGCTAGAAAATCCTCAAGAATTCAAAACTGGACTTGCAAATCTAAAAATATTCGTAATTAGTCAGAAACTATATATTAACTGGTTAGATTTCACAGATATGAATGAAGAAGCATATTTAATTACATCCGAAGATTTATGGAACCTAATCAATGAGAGATTTGGTGACAAAGGAGGAGTTTATAAGCTCCACTGTTTATCTGTGTCAGACCCAAACAGGATAGAGCCACTTTCCCGTTTGCTCAATGTCGATAATGAAGGTGTTCTGTACATAGGGAAAGCGATTTCATATTTAGATAGAGTGATAAATCTCAAGAAGTCCCTACTTCCTAAAATGAAAAGCCAGGGGCATATTTGTGGAAGGCGCTACTGGAATGATACTTACAAAACGTTAAGAGTAAGATATCCGGTTGAAAGGCTGTGTATAAGTTTTGTCCAGTCAGATTCCCCTGAAAAATTAGAAAAGGAAGAATTAGAATCATATTGTAAGCGTTTCGGTGAGCCGCCACCACTTAATAGGATGGAATAAAGTGAAATCTTGAACAACCGGTTTGATTGCAGACTTCGACAAGCGCTGACGAGCTTTCCTTCGGCCGCTCAACCGGGCAGTTATGTGTGAAAACCAGTAGCGGAGGACTATACAAACGTAATGATTGAGAAGCACCTTCTATATGTTGATATTTTGGGATTTAGTGTGAAGTGGGGGTCAAACCTTAACTATTGCGTGAATCAGGGTCAGGCTACACATTGCACAAACTAATAGGCATGGAATTATTACTGTAGAGTGATGGATCAACAGGAAACCAAACATTTTGTCAAGAGTGTAGAGGCGAGTGTAGAGGCGACCCCGTTCTCGTATGCGGGATTTCCCAGCTTTCTGGATAGTATTCAAGTGTGGAGTTATCTCGTTAGAAAATACTTAGGAATTCAAAATTGGACTCGCAAATCTAAGAATACTCGTAATTAGTCAGAAGCTATATACTAACTGGTTAGGCGCATGGACCAGGCGTCTCAGAAAGGAGGTGGTCCAAAAGAACAGTCAAGGTTAGGAGCGAAGTATGTTGTTTGCAGAAAGATAGGTCCGACAGCACTTTAGTAAAAGGAGGAGTGAAAAATGTATGCGACGTATAAACCAGTGGAGATTCCGGAGGTAGCCCAGACTGTGGGTACAGGGTGGCTGCCGCCCCTGCCAGATCTGCGAGATTTCACGGACGCGGAGCCGGAGATCGCGCAAATGTCCAAGAAGTTGGGGTTGCCCAAGAGTGGAAAACTGAAGGCGCCACCGGAACCCGTTGATCTCAGGACTTGGTGCTCACCGGTCGAGAACCAGAAGAGCCTGGGGTCGTGTACGGCACATGCTGCGGTGGGGATAGTCGAGTACTTCCAGCGCCGAGCGTTCAGCAAGCACATCGAGGGATCTCGCCTCTTTGTCTACAAAGCAACGCGCAACCTGATGCAAGTAACCGGGGATACGGGAGCCTGGCTGAGGAACACGATGGGAGCCTTGGCGCTCTGCGGTGTTCCAGATGAGAAGTACTGGCCATACACGGATGCCAAACCTGACTTCGACAAAGAGCCGGCGAGCTTCGTGTATGCCGTCGCGGACAACTACGAAGCTCTGAGGTACTTCTGTCATGATCCCTTGGGAGCCAATGTCCCAGGAAGCGCGGTCCTGACCAACGTCAAGAAGTACTTAGTTGCCGGGATACCCTCGATGTTTGGCTTTTGGGGATTCCCGTCGTTCAGTTCGTGCGATGTGAAGGGTGGAATTCCATACCCATGTCCCGGCGAACGAGCGCAGTGGGGCCACGCCATCGTCGCAGTCGGCTACGATGACGGGAAAAAGATAAAGAACACGAAGTGCAACAAGACAACCACCGGCGCCCTGCTCATTCGCAACTCGTGGGGCACAGGATGGGGAGACCATGGCTACGGGTGGCTACCCTACGACTATGTGGTAAGCAAACTGGCTTTGGACTTCTGGTCCTTGCTGCGCATGGAGTGGATCGACACAAGGCAGTTCGGCGTCTGACGGAAAAAGAGGCACCTTCGGGCGGACGCCCAACAGTTGCGGATTTCATCCGCTGGCTGTTCGGCGCGAAGCGCCTCACAACCAGCGAATTCACCTGACAAAATCTGTTCATGACCCCTTCGGGCTCATGCCCAGATTTGCAGGTGATCCGCAGCATTCGTTACTCAAGAGTAATTAAAATCGGACCGTTCCATTTTGTCGACGCGATCTACTACAGCCTCTAGAATTGATGAGATAAAGGGGAAATGCGAACTAGAGGACTGAATTAAACCAAAGGGTAGACCAAAGAAAGGAGGAGAAGAGAATCGGACCCCTCCCGATTTCATCGCTATTCACAGGGAGGGAAAAAATAGAACCGGCCCAATTTTCACAAGGGGATAATTGAATACCTAACATTGTAACTGCCACAAGGACCGCTCGTAATCTCGCGGCCTGTGAGCTGTGGCGTTCTGGAGATAATGATGAAAATACCTTCAATGAAAGAGATATATGACGCACTCGCACACCAAATAGAAAGAGAAGATAGTCTGGTATGCAATAGAATAAATTGGTTTCTTGTATCCCAAGGCTTCCTTTTTGCAGCAGCTGGAGTAATAATTACTTCAGGAATAAAAGAATGCTCGAGAATAATTGCCATAAAAACTATAGCATTTTTTGGAGGTCTTATTGGGATTATCGTATTTGTCGGGGTAATAGGGGCTGAAATTTCAATTTGGAGTTTGAGAAAGCGCTGGAAAAGTATGGAATCGAATTATATTGAGTTTTTCCCGCCCCCTTATGGAAGGGGTTGGGCCTCGGCCTTAGGTTGCTTTCCGCGCTCTTTTATACCAATAGGCATAGTCTCAGCTTGGATATATATTTATTTCAATGTGCACAAAGTATTTTAAAATCCCAGAACATGGCGCTGCACCCCAGTGAAATCGGGGTCAGACCTACACATTTAACAAATTAATAGGCATGGAATTATCACGGTAAAGTGATGGATCAACAGGAAACCGAACATTTTGTCACGAGTGTAGGCTTGTCCGCCGTTTCTGTGGCAGGCGCGACCCCGTTCTCGTATGCGGGATTTTCCAGGTTTCTGGATAGTATTCAAGTGTGGAGTTATCTAGCTAGAAAATCCTTAAAAATTCAAAATTGGACTCGCAAATCTAAAAATATTCGTAATTAGTCAGAAACTATATACTAACTGGTTAGGCGTGGGGAATGCGCCCGGATGAAGATCCAGGACGGTGTCGCAAGGAGCAGGTTCTTGTCGTTACCGGGGCGCTGTTACACAACTACACCATGTGTTGTGCCAATGGGTATGGAAGGCACAAAGGAGGGACCAATGACAACCTTAAAGACCTGTTTCCCAATCCTAGTGTGGCTCATAGTCTGTCTTCCTCAGGCTAGTTATGGCCAGGAATTTTGTCGTTGTGAATTCGAAAACAAGACATATTCGGCGATTGGAACCAATGCTGCATGCAACGCGTATTGCTACAACAAGATTCACTGCGAGATCGCTTTTTCCGCGGTTGGGGCGAACGCTAGCACTGTGAGTAAGGTAGGCCTGGACGTTCAAAAGTATAGATCTGATTCATACAGAATAACTGCCACTCATATCGCGGCTTTGGAGAAGCGCGACATTACAAAACTCTCCAGCGTAAAGTTTCTGGCGGAAGCGCTTCCACTCTTCATGCGCGCCACCTATTTTCGTGAGTCAGTGGCCAATACTCTCACGATAGCCAAGATGATGGAGCTCGACAAGGACATTACCGGCTTTCTCAAGGACCAGACACCGACAATTGCACGCATCTTCTCGGGCGAAGCGAAACCACTGACTGGAAAATGGGGTGACAAGCACTCTTACTTCATTGGAGCCGGGGTAATCCGATTTACACATGCCAACGGCGTGCAGTTGGTAAGTGTGGTCTTTGCAGGGGAGGGGCAGCCATGAGCCTATTATTCTTGTGCCACCCGCTATGGTCCGGCAGCTTTTGGATTTATATTGTTTTCTTTCTAATTGCCCTTGCCCTCTTCATCGCCTTTGCAATGCGGCTGTGGCGGAGCTCTTGGAAGGATTTTGTGACAATCGATCTTGCGAGGAAAACTGTTAAACTGCATGGCCCTTTGGTATACCCCGTGATGGTTTTGGTTATGGTAGTATTGATACTCTATTATTCCTCGATTGACCACAGGCTCGGGTTCGACGTCACACCGTATCCGCAACACGTGGACCTGAATGTGAAAACATCGTTGAAAACCCTCCGGGGTAGGCTCGAGGGCTACTCCGATAGGGTCATTCATCTTGATCCCGCTATCGAGGGGCTAGAAATAGAAGGGGAGTATGACGCAGAGTGCGTGGCTGATATGTTCTACGCTATCTGTCTGCGGCATCCAGACAAGCTCTCTTGCGATTGGCCCTGGAGCGAGCCTGTGCTTTATGTAAAGAGCAAGTCACCTTGATCTAACGGTTTTGCCTAACACTGCGTTTGCACTCGGACAGGCTGGTCCATGCGGTTTTACAATAGTAGTTGCCTGAACTACTTCCCGCGCTATTAAGACTTGCCGCGTACCCCACCGCCTGCCGGTGAAACGCGGCGTTATGCACATTTTATTAAACTAAAATGAGATATTCCATTTTTATCCGAAGGAGATATGAAAAATGGAAAACGAATCTACAAAAACTAAAAATTATTATATCAAAAGAACCCATAAATTAACTGGGGATATAGTTCACATTGGTCCTGGTGATTTGTCAACGATAGAGGAAAAATTGAAGGAATATCAATCAAGAGAAAATGATGAATACGAATATATTCTGCTTGAGTTTGTTTATATGCCAATGTCGTAAGATTATTAAGGCATAACAAGCGCTTTCACACCGACAGGCGCAAACTGCCGCGCCTGCGGGTGAAGCGCGTTCGGTAAAGAGATGTAAGGAGGCGCCTCATAATGAAAACGACCGCCTCAAAGCGAGCGAGAGTCATTACAGCGGTTAATACACCGCTTGGCTTTTTCGTGCTCGCGCTGCTCATCGTGGAAGCCTTTCTGGCAACGGTTTTAGTCGGGGCCGAGCTTGATTCTAATCAGAAAATTACCGGCATGTGGCTCGGCATTATCCTTTTTGCCCTCGTAACTGCCGCTGTATTTGCACTGGTTTGGTGTGAAAACAAGGGGGTCAGGTCTTGAATCGTGAATTCTAGGGCATCTCATTGATCTGGCCAAATTAGAGGGAGGAGAATGCCGGTATTAATCGTTCCAAATGTTTACCAACAAAACATACCTGGTTTGGGTAGTCTAGTCCCATTCAGCCAACTTAGTGAGAAAAGAGTTACAATGGCAGTAAGGGACAATCTAAAGGCTTCATTTGGTCCTTCGAATGTTGAAGTTAGATGCTCCGCTTCTTTCAAAGGAGGTAGTTGGCGAGGCCACTGCTTAATCAATGGCAAACATTACTCGTATACAGTTAGATAGGAATCAACTGTATGATTTAGGGGGCGTTGTTTACTAAGTTGAATAACTGAAAACGTGAAAGCAACAGTGGGATCGGTGTCAGGCCCTCCAGAAAAACGGCGGGCAAGCCTACACATTCCACAAATTCATAGGCATGAGATTATTACGGTAAAGTGATGGATCAACATGAAACCAAACCTTTTGTGAAGGGTGTAGACTTGTCCGCCGTTTCTCTTGTCCGCCGTTCTTGTGGCCGACTGGCGGGCGCGATGCCGTTCTCGTATCATGCGGGATTTCCCAGCTTTCTGGATAGTATTCAAATACGGAGTTATCCAGTTGGAAAATCCTCAGGAATTCAAAATTGGACTCGCAAATCTAAAAATATTCGTAATTAGTCAGAAACTGTATACTAAGTGGTTAGGCAAGAGAAGAGGAGGAAAAAATGACTGATTGCATTTTCTGTAAAATTGTTTCAGGTGAAATACAATCAAGTAAGGTTTACGAAGATTCTCAAATTCTAGCATTCATGGATGCGGGTCAAGTTAATCCAGGTCATGTAATCGTAGCAGTCAAGCAACACGTACAAAACATTTATGACCTCAAAGCTGATTTGGCGGCCGCGGTTTTTCAAGCTGCCGCCAGAATTGCCAAGGCTGCCCAGGCATCCATGCAGCCAGCGGGTATGACCCTGTTGCAGGCCAACGAAAAAGCAGGGTGGCAAACCGTTGAGCATTTTCACATTCACGTGTTACCTCGCCACCTTGAGGATGGTGTTACGATTACTTGGCCTGCGAAGCATCCTCCCAAAGAGGAACTCGACCGACTCGCCGATAGGGTGAAAGGTGAGCTTGCCTAACAACAGCTTCCAGTTGACCGCCAAAAGCGCCGCTCCTCGTTCCTTGTCGCTCTGCTTTTGCCGGCAACTGAAGCTGGGCGTTAGACTCTGATCTTGCCGAACTATATGGTGTAGAAACACGGCGGCTCAATGAACAGGTTCGTCGAAATATAGATAAATTTCCTGAAGATTTTATGTTTCAACTTACCAAAGAGGAGTTCGCCAACTTGAAATCGCAAATTGCGACATCAATTTCAGGATGGGGTGGCCGACGGAAACAGCCTTTGGTATTTACTGAACACGTAGCGTTGCAGGCAGCAAATGTGCTTAATTCGGCCCAGGCCAACAAAATGAGTGTCTACATCGTCAGGGCTTTCATCCGGCTACGCGAAATGGCGCTGACAAATGAAAAATTGGCTCGTAAAGTTGATCAACTCGAAAAGCGTGTGAGCGATCATGATGAGATATTGATTGAATTGGTTCGTGAAATTCGCCAATTGATTGAAACTCCAAAACCCAAGGAAAAAAGACGCTCAATAGGGTTTATCATTTCAGATGAATTTAAAAAGAAATCTTAAAGACGGAGAACAAGCCCGCCAGGCAGACGGCGGGCAAGCCCTCCAGTCCGCCAGAAGAACGGCGGATAAAAAGAACGGCGGGCAAGCCCGCCAGACAGACGGCGGGCAAGCATAAACAATTAAGTATCGAAGAGCCTCATCATGGCCAGAATGTATCCTGATGATATAGAGGATTATGAGGAAGCCACTGATGGTGAGAAAAGGGTGTTCAGGTTTTTAAAGGAAGCGGCGAGACCACACAAGGATTTTGTCTGCTGGTATGAGCCTCCAATTGGCAGTTCGGGGAAAGAGCCCGATTTCATTCTCTTCAGTAAGAAGCTCGGCCTCCTTGTTTTAGAGGTAAAAGACTGGACCTCCAAACAAATTACTGCATACAACCCCCACCAGTTTACCATCCTCATTTCAGGAAAACCTGAGAAGAAGACCAATCCTGACAGGCAGGCAAAGAGTTACGTAAACACGCTTAAACATAGGTTAAGGGAGTGTCCGGAATTGCTTTCCAATGATCCCGAGCACGAGGGCCAATTGAAGATACCCATCGGCAGGATAGTAGTATTCGCAAACATTTCTCGAGATGAATATGCTGAAAGCAACTTTAGGTGGTTCATTGAATCTGAAAGGTCGCTGTTTAAGGACGATCTCGCTGCAGCCGGGAAGATCCTTTGTGACACATCGGGTCGCAAGTTCCAGGAAAGAATAGCAGGTACGTTGCCTTTTCGGTTCAGAGGCCTCACCGAAAAGGAGGAAGCAGAACTTAGCTTTGCCATATGGCCTGAGTCAAAGATCGACCTGCCTCTACGCCAGGGCGCAGGTAAGGTCCGTTTCCAAAGAGAAGTGCTGGCACTGGATGAAGCCCAGGCAAGGTTGGCCCTGGGCCTCGGGTCGGGGCACAAGATCATAAAAGGGCCGCCGGGAAGTGGCAAGACCCTTGTTTTGGTGCACCTTTGCTGCCAGCTCCACAAGTACCACCCAGAATGCAAGAGAATTCTCCTGGTGTGTTTCAACATCGCCCTGGTCAGCTACATCAAGAGGCTCATCCAGGAAAAAGGGCTCGGGACCGGCACAAACGGGATCGAGGTCTGCCACTACTATGAACTCTGTTCCCAGGTTCTGGAAGTACCCGTTCACTATGAAAACGAGGAATCGGAGTACTACGAGTTCGTCACGCAAGGAGTGCTATACAAGGTCCGGAGAGGAGAATGTTGTGTTGGTCCCTTTGACGCGATTCTCGTGGACGAAGGACAGG
>JAUVXZ010000170.1 GCA_030603345.1 Pseudomonadota bacterium | reverse complement strand
AGTGACCATCCCTTATGATACCGGAAGTTTCTTCTAATATTGTCTGCAACAAGAAACAATAACTGAGGAATAAGTGTCAATTTTAGTGGTATAATTGGAGCCCTGAAAATTTTTTTCTGATCTCTGAATATTTGTATGTCTCCAGACTTTAAATATTCTGAAAAACCTAGGTTGTCCTCTGTAAACATTACAGCCCTATCATGAGTTGTTGTTACCCAGATATATGGCATCCCTTTTTTGGGTGCGACTGTTATAAAGTAATTCTTTGAAGTTAAAAATAATACGGCAAGCTTTAGAACAAAAAGAACAAACATTACTGCCCTTAGGTCGCATGGATAGTTGTATTGTATTTTTAAGTTCCTTTGTTGGATTTCTTTGTTAACGACAAAGGTATTTTCTTCTATGAAAATTCGCTTATTTTTTAAAGCCAGAGAGACTATTTGACTCCTCACATAGTGACCGAATGGTATAGATTTCAATTTGTCTTCATTCTTTGCGCCAAATTTCAAGATGCAATAAATAATAGCCGTACAATTGTCGTATAGCGATAACAGTAAATCCCGAATTTCATAGTCTGGCATGTCTCTTGGTTCTGGGTCATGTAGCACAACAGTATTATGTTTCATTACATCATCTGAAAATTCAATTTTATGATGTGCAATGTTATTTCGCAATATACGGTCAAAACCACTTAACAAGTCGAATTTTAAATGTTTTCGAAGTTTGTCTTCGAGAACATTTATTTTATATTTGGCATATGTCTGTAGTTCAGCTTCTACTGGTTTTTCTAGAGCGATGACACAAAAACGAGCAAGTGCTCTCCATACCCCTTCAACTAATTCTTGATATACAGGAAAGTAATATTGTCGTAAGCGAGGTTCTCGATCTATTTCTGCATTGGGCAGGGCCTTAACTGCCTGAGTTATGCGCTGCAAACCTGCATATGCAGAATCAATTTCATTTGCAAAATACAAAACACACTTTTCAAAATCATCGAAATTGCCCTCGAATGATTTTTGTAATATTTCAAAGGTAGTCACATAGGAATCTTCAGAATAAAACATTTCCGGCTTGGATGTCTCATATGGCAGAAGAAGAGGCAGCCAGTATGATGGAATTTGTGAGAAATATTTAGAAACAATGTGTTGATCTATCTCCATTTTGTTTTGGAGATCCATCCAAACAATATTGGATCCAAATATATCTTTTATTGCTCCTTCCTGTTCGTCCATAGAAAATTCATGCGCTAATTTAAGAAACTTTTTAGACTGCTAACGATGCTAATCAGCGGCGCGGTTTTTTTGCGTCGGCTGAATTGGCTTGGTTAGCCTGCGGCTTCGGGTTCCAGAGCTTCGCAAGCCGCAAGGAGATCTTCGGCCTTCTTGGCGAATGTAACCAACTCCGGCCAACTACCGGTGATAATATCTTGTGCATGGGCCAGTTCATTTCTTAGATGTTCGAATGCTTTGAGGAGTTCCTCGCCCTTGTCCTTGGATAGGAAGCCGAGGGCGTGCCGCAGGGTATCGCTCCTGAGCACAATGGTTCTTTTATCGCCAAACTGTAGGCAATCGACCAGATCAATGGCTTCATTGCGGCGTTTTCTCTCCTGGAGCATCTGCTCCGCTTTGGCAAGACGATTTTTTGAGATGAATCCTTTCCACGTATCCTGTGGGTACGAAGCACGGATCAGACGAAGGAATTGCATTTCGAGCAGAGAAAGAACTCCGAAGAGCCACATGCGCACAGGAGCTTTCTGCAGATCGCCCTTAGTGATGATGCCCGATACCTCCCCCATAACAACAATGAAAACCTGGGGAGATCCGACAAGCAATTCCAACACCGCCAGCAGAGGACTCCAGTCCTCCATGAGGAGTTGTTGATCGAATGGTTTCGTATACTGTTCAAGCGTACCCTCCCGGAGATCAGCCCGATGCACGTATCCGATTACAGCCCCATTCTGTCTCACGCCAACAACATCAAAGTCCTTGCCGTTCATGAAAGCCAACACATCAAGGGAATGACGCTGCGCGTCAAACGAAACGAAGGGTTCTGCGATGTACCGGACAGATACGCTCCGGTCAAAGACTTGGCGCAAATTACGAAGGGATGACTTGAGATGCTTCATTGTTCCCCATGGAATGTTTACAGGCTAACGATTGAGTTGAGACGCGCGCGTTTTTTGCGCGTCGATACTCAAACGATTTGTTATGAGTTCTTTCCTATATAAAGTGGGCTTTCCCAGTTATTTTCTACTAACCAATGCTTGTATCCATCAAGAATCCGACCACCTAAATTCATCGCAAACTCTACGCCGAAAAGCACCAGAACAATATAGAGTTCATACCCCTTTGTATAAAGTAAGTCATATTCATTCAGCACTTCGAAAGTTTGGCCATTCTCTTTAAAAATTGCATTTACTGGATATAGTGTCCGATAAGCAAATGGCCAGTCTTCTGTACCTTGGTTGAAGCGAACAAAATCTCTTAGCTCATCGATCTCAGGTTTTGTAACAATCTCTTCATTCCAACCACGAACTTTCTGGGTGCGTTGGGCAAGAGCCTCAAGACCGACTTTCCCAATAAATCGACCCATTACTCGATAATCTGGTAATTCTGGTTTATCAGTATCTCCAAAAACTGGAATATTTCCCTTTTTGCTTTGAAGTTGTTTGTCATTTCTCAATAGTTTAAAGATGCCCGAAGATAGGACTGGCCTTTCAATTTCTCGGCTAAAATAGTTGTTACATTTGTCACACACAACCCCGGGACTAAGAATAGCTTCAATATTGCCAAGTGACTCAGGTAGAATATGTTCTGCAGACACACAATCCTTCGAGGTCTGTTTACAAAAGATGCATTTCATTTAATACTCATAACGTCGCGGGTAAGCTGCAGGCGAAAACAGCGGATCTGTTCGCCTGTCACCTTCGCCCGTTTATTAGGCCAGGTCTCTTTCTGCCGCTAAAAGGTCTTGATCAAGATTCTTTCGTCCGCCTCCCGCAATTGGTAAACTTGATGTATGAGTTAGTTTTACTTTGCTAGTTCTCAAAACATTCATTAGCGGGCTGACAGGCTCTATACGCTTCAAAAATTGAGGAGGCTGGAAACGGTTTATCTGGGATCGGAGATCAGCCAGTGTGAGAGCGGGCTTAAGTTCATAGACATGATCTAAGAAAACAGCTGAAACTCTGCGTGACCCATTCACATACGATAGAAATGCTTTCAGAGAAATACCTATGTTATTAGAGTACTGCTTCCAGATCACACTTGGCGAATCAACTCTTACAAATCGAATTCTTGCTACAGCCTCAACACGGCCTTTGGGCAGCGTGCTATAGATCCAGAGACGGGTGCCTGGGTCAAGATTCACGGACCTATTTCTAATCTCAATGGATTTCTCACCGCAAAGGATCATTCGGACGTACTCTGGTTTGATGGAAATCAAAGCATTATTCATGCGATGTCCTCTAGACCGAACCCGCGCTTACACAACCGAGTAATGTGATCTGCTGAGAGAGGTTCTACGGTCACAAGGTTTGCTTTGGTAATTAGGCTGCTATCACGTAGAAACCTGAAAGGAATTCGTTCAGGAAACAGATTAAAGTTGTCAAAAGTGAAAACATGGATGTTATCTGAGGGGTCAGAGATCTGGAGAAGTTCCTCTCGAGACAAAACCCCCTGACGCCGCAAAGGGACATTCACTTGGTCCACGGAGAGAACTTCTGAATACGTGACACGAGCGCATCCAATTACCTCTTTCGTTCCGCCACCCTTGCCCGAGAGATAGAAGAGTACAGGCAAACCACACTCGAAGAGCTTTATCTTGCGAGGAAACCGAAAATAGGCCTTTTCGACATGAAGGATGGCCTCGCGTGCCGGAAAGAGATCCATCTGGTAGTGGGCTTTCTCGAAGAGATCTCTGGCAAAGCAGGCACGTATAGGCACAATTAAGCCAGTCCTTTTAGGGCACAAGATCAGAGCAGGAGAAACGAGAGTTTCAAAATCGAATAGCTTTAGGATCGATATGGGTTCACCTTTCGGATTCTCTATTGTTACACCCGTATTTTGAAACTCATCTAAGGTGGGAAGTGCCTGTGGTAGCCTTAAACCCGTCAGTTTTCCGAAATCATCAACTAATAGGCGCCAATTGTCTTTCGTTATGATTCCGCGAAAGCTAAATTTGGTGAGACTCGTCAGTGGTTCTTTGTTTGTGTGCGGGTATGACCTGACAAATCCCCTTTGCAAAGCGGTCGCTCGGGTCAACGTTTGCTCGGGACTTGTCCTTAGCAAAATTGTTCTGGACTCAAAAGGTCCAGAGTCTCGCAGTACAGTCTCGAGAACGTGATCGATAACCCTCTCTGCTTCAGCAGTTTGCTCGTCAACATAGAGATACAGTTCGATATCCCTTTTAAAACGGCTCGCTGAGTCCCAAGATGCGATACCGATTAATCCGTCACCGCTACGAATAGTAATTCTCCGACGCAATGATCCGCTTGCTCCGGGGCTCCAAACGGTCGGTACAGCGTCTGGAGCTACCCCGATAGCCAGGAGGAATTGCTCAACTTCTTCACGCTCTCGCTCACTGGCAGACGCCATGCTCACAGTTCTCTGGGCATAGGCAGCACGAACGCTCAGTGAGTGCGTATCTGCAATTTCAGATGCTTGCAACAAGTCCGCCGTGGAAAGGACTTCAAGGAAATAGTTCTGCTCAAGTTGGTCACTCACTGATAGAATTGCTTTCTCGCGAGTTACGAAACCGGTCGCTCTGTGGTGGATGCAGTAAGCCAAGTGCACTAAATCAGATTGCATCTTATCTGCGTCTTTGCCAATGGATAATCGTTGAGGGAAAACAAGTGCTTGCAGCTCGGGTAACAAACGTTCAACTTCCGCAGACTCAATTCTTGGCAGAGTTGGTATTTCTCTCGCGAATTCTAAGATCGGATCTGACCTTCCTGCTTCTGTATGCCTTTCAAGTTCTTCTGAAAACTCCGGCGTGACACACACCCTAATCTGGTGGTTCAGGCCTGCCTGTATGAGTAGAGCAGCTTGCGTGCGGTGCAGTCTATCTTTAACAACATCGAAGAAGACATTTAAATCTAGAACATATATGGGGCTTTTTGAGATAGGTCCCGGATGAAAGCGGAGATCTTGGAGTCCAGTTGATGGAAGGGGCCGCTCAAAGGCCATTGCTTTAAGCAGAGAGGGTGTGTCTAGGTCTCTGACGCGGATATTTATCTTACGGCTACCAGCCTTTCCCCCTGGTTCTTGGCGGACGAGCTGAAATCCGACCCTCTCCCAGAATGTATTAGCGGCAATATCCGCTGCAACCCTTGAAGAGATTGTCAAATAGCTGTTTGTTTCGCCAAACTCAACTAGTCGCTTTACGAGAGTCGAGGCTACCCCTTTCCGGCGGGTTTCGGGACATATGAATATTTGGAAAATCTTAATGGAAGGGAATCTTCCTCCAAAGAGTAAGTAGCCTAAGAATTCATCTGATTGTTCACACGCTGCAATCCATAATCTTCTGCGAAACGCCTGTTCGTTAAACGTAGTATTAGGTAAGAATCCAAGGGCGGATTTATTAGTATCTGCGAAAGATAGAACCTGCTCGAGGTATGGGCTTACCTGTTCAAAGGTTTCCAAGATTTTTACTTTTTTACCGTGCTTCATATCTTAGGTAAATACTGACTATTGGTGAATTGATAGCATGAAAAAATTCGAATGTTCTATTATTGAATAGCAAAATAACTGACCTAACCAGCTAGTATATAGTTTCTGACTAATTGCGAATATTTTTAGATTTGCGAGACCAATTTTGAATTTTTAGGGATTTTCTAACTAGATAACTCCACAGTTCAATACTATCCAGAACGCTGGAAAGTCCCGTTTGATGCAATTTCCTTCTGAAATAAGGATTCTCTCAAATATCATTTTTTTCCTACTTGTATATACTTGCCATAGCCGATGATCGAGCAGAATTCATAAGGCACTAAAATTCAATATATTCTTTTGCGTCTTTGCATGATAGGTGAAAGCAAATATGCCTCATGATTCTTGAGATCAGCGGTGCATGAAAGCGCTGAATCAGTTGAGTAGGAGAATGAGCGTGCTGGTTCGAATTGTGCGTGATGTAGGGAAACAGTATCGCAATTTCGCGTGAGCTTTGATAGGGAATATCAGATCAGCAAACAACGTGGTGATTCTTAGCATATTCTGTCCGTATCGGCAAGTACAAATAACCTTGTGGCAGAGCCGGAGGGAAATTCGAAACCTGAATATTGTTCACCACGGAGGCACAGAGTACACAGAGAAAGGGATTATGAATCACTTAAAAACCCGAATAGTGAGCGGCCCTTCAGGCCTTGAGGCACTAAAATACAGCGGACTAACCGCGCACTCGCTGCACTCGTTCGAAAACATGTTCACCACAGAGGCACCCCAGTGAAATATGGCACACTGCAATAGGTGTGAAAACTTCACAGGTAGACTTCGACCGAGTAAGTAGTAGAGAACATCTGCGAAATAAGATTTCACGGGGCAAGCAGAGGGACCTTTCTTTGCCCGATCCAGGCAGAGTGGGATCGGGCAAAAGGCTCAGCCCTCCGGGCAGTTGGCCTATATTTAATGGCAAATGTGGCAATTGGTATTGTGCCTAGCTCATTACCTCAGAGGTGGCTAAGGGGTTTGAAGCCCACTGGATGGCGTTCGATCATCTCACCACCCCGGTTTGGTACCATTGCCTGAGCCCTATTCTGTACATGAAACGGTCTCAAAAATATTCTGCATGGGTGAAGCGAAAAAGGGCTGAAGCTAGGTGCTCCCTTTCTGTTTCCTTTTCCAGTATTCGTACATTAAGGAAAGCAGTTGGGCGGTTTCATCGAGCCGATTGTAGATCCGTATTCCTCGTTCATTCAGGTCATAGACGACCTGGCTTTCCCATGGGGTAAAGATGCTGCCTATCAAAACAGGAAGGCCGGTTTCCTTTTCCAGGTCATTGAATCCTTGTATCACCCGTTTGTTGGTATCCAGAAATAACGTAAGCCGGAGGGGGGGCTCTTTCCCGAGCATGCCTGGCTGACTCATGCCGTGAAGAATTAAGGCGTCTACCTCACCAGAACAGAGGATCTCACGACCCAGGGCAATAAAGGTATCTGCCTCAAAAAAGAGCCCGGAAGCCCCGAGATCAACCGGATTTCTTGTTGATGCCCTGGGCGGCATGCCCAGCGCTCTCAGGGAGTGTTGCAGTTTTGAACTGAGCTCCGGCACAATGAGCCCCGCTTCCTCAAGGGAATCGGATAGGGCCACTCCCCAGGAACCTCCCATTGTCATGATGGCGATTCTTCTACCGCGCACGGGCGGCCGCTCAATGAACGCATGACCAAGGGGGAGCAGGAGCTCCATGGAGGGCGATATGATGACCCCGGCCTGATGGAACAGGCTCTGATAGATCTCCCTTGTTCCGGCCAGAGCGCCGGTATGACTCTGGGCCGCACGGGCTGCGCCGGGAGTCCTGCCGCCCTTATAGACAACAACGG
>JAUVXZ010000246.1 GCA_030603345.1 Pseudomonadota bacterium | reverse complement strand
ATGGACCTCAAACCTCTCTTTAACAATTTCATTACCAGCGGGATAAAATCCCCGGATTTAGGAACTGTGAACAGGGTTAAGGTTCTGAATTTATTTCTCCTGATTCTTACCATTGGTGCACCTCTCTTAGGAGTGTTGTATTTTTTCGTCGGGGCTGATTTCCTCTTCTATGGCACCGTTCTTGCCTCTGTCTTGTGGGTCTCGGATATTCTTCTTCTCAGATGGACCAAAAATACTAACATTTCTGGAAATTTTGCTTTTTTCATCTTTTGGGCCACCCTTTTGGTCATCAAATGGAACACAGGCGGCATGAGCACAGGGAGTCTGATGCTTTTATCCTGGATATGGAATGCTGTCCTTATCCTGATGGCAGTTTTCATTACAGGCTATCTCGGAGGGACCATCTGGACGACGGTAATATTTATTGAAACAGGCGCGCTAATCCATCTGTTTAGAATCGGGTACCAGTTTCCAAATCTCATACCGTTTGATATTTCACCCGCCTATTCCCTGGGCGCCTATTTGTCAGGACTTTTGGCGATCCTTGTCATTGGCTTTCTATACGAAAAGGAAAGAGATGATGTCGCTGATAGGGTGGGTGACACATCCCGCGCCCTTGTTGAGTCAAAACGGTACATTGATACCATCATCGCAGCATCTCCTCTCCCTACCTTTGTGATAGATGCGGGACATCGTGTTATCCAATGGAATCGTGCACTGCAAGAGATGACAGGTATCCCGGAAGAAGCAATGGCTGGCAAAAAGGTCCCTAATGCCTTATGTGCAGATGACCGGTGGAGTCTGGCTGACATCATTATAGAGAAGCCGGATTCTATAGAGGAAAGATTCTCTGAATCTATTGTATCCAAGACTGACAGTGGAGCCTTTCAGATGGAAATGCATTTTGCTGCTATTCAAGAAGGTATTCGGGCAATGGTAACGGTAGCCCCTATTGTTGACATAAACGGCTCAATAAAAGGGGCTATAGAGACGATACAGAATGTGACGAATCTTTCGGGAGAGAAATACACATTACATGATAGCCTCAAACAGGCAGTTGAACGTTCACCACATCCTATTTTTTCGATTGATTCCACTGGTAGAATTAACTTTTGGAACAAGGCGTGCGAGAAATATTTTGGCTATTCTTTTTCTCAGATGGCAGGGAAAAGCCCCTTGACCTTGGTTGCGAAATCTGTCAGGAAATCCTTTAGGGAGACGGTGGTAAAGGTATTTAGAGGGGGAACGCGCACGGGAGAAGAGTGGAAATACTATTCAGCCCAGGGGGAGCCGCGATATGTTCTGGCAAGTGCCTATCCTATCCAGTCCGGCGATAGGAAATCCAAGGAATGCGTAGTTGTTAATACCGATATAGCAGATCTGAAATCGAGAATGAACAAATTAGAAAGGGATGAAACAGCGGCCAATGAACGATTGAAAAGCCTGAACGATGAATACGCCTTATTAAGAAAAAACCTGGGTACCTATATTCGCGGAAAGGGCGCAGGTGGATCTCACCAAGAACCTGACGTAAGCAAGCTTAAGGAGGAGATGAAGAGCCTGAAGGAGGAGGTAGAAGATCTAAAAAAGGAATATTGAGATAGTTTCAAGTGGGGTGATGGCGTCTATGTAACCTCATAGACCATTATCTCTGCACTTTTTCCCTTAACCTTTTGTGGGCCGATTTTCCTTATTTCAAATCTGTCTTTGATAGTCTCGTACGTTTCCTCCCCGATAAGGATCTGATTTGGCTCTGCAATTGACTCCAATCGTGAGGCAATATTGACGGGGTCTCCAATAACCGTGTAATCCATCCGTCTGGGTGATCCGATATTTCCTGCAACGACCCGCCCTGTATTGATTCCTATACGGATGTCGAATTTCCTTGTATGACCCTCTTTTTTGGACATCATTACTGCCAGTTTTTCTCTCATTTCTTTGGCTGCCAGAATTGCCCTTTCAGCATCATCTTGTCTTTCCATGGGGGCCCCAAAGACCGCCATGAGTCCGTCCCCTATATACTTATCAAGGGTACCATCATGCCTGAAAATAATGTCTGTTACCATAGAGAAATATTGGTTCAGAATCATATTTGTTTCTCGAGGAGGAATCTTTTCCGCAAGTCGAGTAAAGGCAATTATGTCTGTAAACACTATAGTTGCTGTCAACTCCGTGGGCTCCATCACATTGTCTATGGTCTCTTGGCTTCCCGTTGCGATCATTTCTGCTACCTGAGGAGAAAGGAACCTCTCCAGACGACTTCTCAGAATCTCTTCTTCCCGTATCTGTTCATTAAGGCTGGCCTGTTCAAGTATCATGGCCGACTGGCTTCCAATGGCCTCAAGGAGTTTGAGATCATCCTGGGTGAACTGATTATCGAACCTTACACTGTTGAGTCCGATCACACCAATAACGGTATCTTTTCTCCAGAGTGGCGCATACATAGCTGATCTGATTTTCTGGAGGAAGACACTTTTGGAACCATCAAATCGGGAATCGGCCATAGCATTTGATGTTAGGATAGCCTCTTTATCATGTATTACTTTATCAATGATAGTGCGACTCACCTTTAGTGTTTCTTTATCTTTTTCTTTGTCATCTTTATGTTTGACTACCACAGGAGTGAGCTGATCTTCTTCTGCATCTCCCATGAGGAGTAAAAAACCATAATCAGCATCAATAACCCGAAAGATGTTATCCATTATTCTTTTCAGGAGTTCCCTGAAATCGGTAATGGAGGTCAACTGGCTACTGATATCGTAAAGCACGCGAAGCACCTTATTGCTTCTCTCTAAGATTTTTGAATCGGCCTCGGTTTCTTCGGGTTGAGCAGTAATCACCCCTTCCTTTGGGAGCTTCATATCCTCAATAGACACTAACAGCTCGTCAGATTCACTGAGACCACTGCCTGAAGGGGTTCTTAGTATTTGGTTATGCTCTTTTTCATAGTCATTGTCGGTGGTTAGGACAAGAGAATCCTCAGGGGATGCACTTTCTTTTTTCTTGGTCAGGAATATGAGGTTTGTTCGACCGATTCTTATTTTGTCATTGTGTTTTAAGAGAACACTTGCAACCAGTTTTTCATTTACCTTTGTGCGATTGTAACTTCCAAGGTCGGTGAGAAGATAGCCCTTCTTTGTTTTTTCAATCTGGGCGTGACTACGGGAAACGGTCTTATCAGAAGTGAGCGTAAGGTCACAATCCTCACCGCGCCCAATGGTAATCTTGTTCTTTGAGATTGGGAAGTTAAGACTTCGGCCATCATTGGTAATAAGATTCAGGCTTGGCATTATCTCTTTTCCACGTTTGTTTACTGAAAAGACAGCAGAACCACTGTTATATTATCTCTCCCGCCAGCCCGATTAGCTTCTTGGATCAAGGAAAGTCCTATCTGTTCGAGTGATTTACTTTTAGGAGAAGTAATTTTTTGTACTATCTCCTCATCGCTCAACATATCATTTAATCCATCGGAACACATCAGGTATAGATCTTTTTCACGTATATCGACGCGGGAGAGGTCAATTCTAATGTTTTCAATAAGTTCTATACCGAGGGCACTCGTGAGAATATGCCTCTGGGGGTGCTGACAGGCCTCTTCCTTGGTCAAAAGCCCCATCCGTTCCTGTTCCCATGCCAGGTTGTGATCCTGGGTAATTTGCTGTATCTGTCCATCACGGATCCTGTATAAGCGGCTGTCTCCTATATTTACAACAGCTAGACGATCTCCTTCAACGATTGCTCCAACAAGGGTCGTTCCCATCCCTTTCATTGAAGGCTTCTCCTTGGAGAGATTGCGTATTCTGTCATTGGCACGGGCAGCAGCAGCAAGCAGACGGTTTTGCTCCAAACTCAGTTTTTTTCTATACGGGATGGGCCAGGTGATGTCTTCCGCCCGGGAATGAACGACAAAATCTTCCGCACTCTGCACTGCCATCTTACTGGCTATTTCACCTGAGGCTTGACCCCCCATTCCATCTGCTAGCAAAAAAAGCTTTTCTTTTGGGTTACAAAGATAGCTATCTTCGTTGTTTTTGCGGTGCTGGCCGGTATCGGAGGTTCCAAAAAATGTAAATTGCATACGAACTAGCTCACCTTGATTCTTGTTGCTGGTACGGGCTATTTTGGTTGCATCAAAAGAGATTATAGCGAATTTACCTAAAAAATGGGCAGTAAGTCAAGAGGTTATCTTACCAAAGGGCGCTGGAGTTCTTGCAGATCCTCGGTTTTCTGAGCAGAGATGGGCTGTGAGGGGGGAGGGGATTGTTGTGGAATGGATAGGACTTCGTGCTTCTTACCAGAGCCAATTCCCGTCTTTATCCCATCGGCTATTGTACCGTACACCAAACTTTGAGAGGATGTACTGGTAAAGAAAGAGCGTGTTGCCCCTAAAGTAACCCAAATCGATGGAAAGCCGGTCTGGCATGAAACCTTTTGTCCGAGCCTCAGAAAGGAGCATGGTTTTGGCTGTTTTACCAGCAATGACTGAGTAATCAAAGTGAATAGAATGGTAGTGTTTGTCTTCCAAAGTTACGACAACTACCGTATTATCAGGCATTTTTTCATCAACCGTTATGTAAATACTCAGGAAGAATGCGATAAGAAGGAGGCTTATCACTACCACAACAATTATTTTGTATGTTTTTCCCACTTTCTACTTCACTTGAGCTCTTTCAGCGAGATAGGAGTAAGATAACTCTCAATCAGTCATATTTCACCCTACCTTCACCATGCACACGTTTTGGCTTTTCCTTATAGTGCGCGTAGAAAAATATGCAATGCTGGATTTTAGCCAAATTTTCGTTTTTCTACTACCTTTTTCTCAAAAAGTCAATTGAATGATTG
>JAUVXZ010000211.1 GCA_030603345.1 Pseudomonadota bacterium | reverse complement strand
TTCCTTAAAAGACTCGCCTGAACAAATCGCAGACAAAATCCTCAACTTTATCAGCAATCTCAAGCCCCATCAGATGTTCCGCCATATTATGCGAAATTATATGTGGGATGACCTCTATCACCACATGCTGTTGCCGCTTCTGCAAAAGGTTATCCCTTAGTCTTTCTCTTGTGTTTTTCGAGGAGGGCTGTTTCACTCAGAATATCGGCTATTACGATTATCACGCACAGTGACGGGGTTTCCCAGCCGGAGGCGGATTGCTTGTTTTATCCACGGACAACTGACAACGATTAACGGACATTAATTATATCTCAAATTCTGCCAGAATAAAGGTGTGGTCAGAAGGTTTTTCTAATTGCCTTGGCGCGACATCTATCCATGCCCGTTTGCATTTTTCTGCAAGGCATTGTGTAGCCCAGATATGGTCCACCCTCCACCCAATGCCCCGGCGGAATGCATAGGGAACTCTGTAGTCCCAGAAGGTATATGCTTTCTTATCAGGGTGGTGCTTGCGAAATACATCTACAAAGCCCCAGGACTTAACTACTGAGAGGGCCTTGTGCTCATCAGGATGAAAGCAGACGCTCCCCAAGAGTTTATCAGGATCGTACACATCTATCGGTTCCGGGGCCACATTAAAATCCCCTAACCATACCAGGGGTTCACTCGGTTGAAAGTGTGTTGAAAAATAATCGTGGAGACGGTGAAACCACTCGAGTTTGTATTGAAATCTCTCTGAATCAGGTGCAGTTCCCTGGGGTATGTAAGTATTAACGATGGGAATACCATCAATAAACACGGTTATCATCCTGGGCTCTTCTTTTGCGTCCCCATCACCAAAGCCAAAGGATACGGATGTTGGTGGAGTTTTGCTGAGTATGGCAACACCATTAAAAGACTTCTGTCCCCGAAACGTGCAACGGTAGGCTGAATCTTCAAAGGGTTCTCTGGGAAAATCCCGATCCTGCACCTTTGTCTCCTGGATACACAATACATCCGGCCTTTCCGTCTCTAACCATTCTTTTATGATAGAAAGGCGGGCCCGTATTCCATTGGTATTGAAACTGGCAATTTTCATCTCAACAATGCCTCTAGACCCACCACCTATATTTAGGAAAACCGTCCTCCAGGGATGTGCAGGTCATCTCGATTTCTCACTCTGACAGATGATCCCCACCAACTCCCCCTTTTTATCCACAACAGGGATGCCATTAATGCCTTTTTCAAGAAGAAGCTTTGCGGCATGCACAATCTCCGTATCGGGCGAGACGGTGATAAGATCTCTGGTCATGATGTTTTTTACTGTCAGCATGGCACTACCTTGTTTTCAGTTTTGTTGAAGATTTGATCTTGCAACAAGAAGGATACCAGAATTTAGGGGTCAAGACCAAATCTTTTTAGTTAAAAAAACAATGCAAGGATGGTTTCTGATGGCGCTAAGTCTGTAGATGAGGACTGATAACCTGAAAATTCATGGTTTTGCATTTTGATACAATAGCAGCTATCTACGCTTCGGTCCTCGATTATTTGAAACGAAAACAAACAGAATACCTAAAAGCAATCGGGTGATGAATTCATCTTGAAATATCCAATTCCAAGAAGAATTCGGTAGCTCATCTAAACAGATTTTTTGCTCATGCTTCTGACTTATCGTCTTGCGGTATAACATTTACAGCTCATCCTGACATCCTCATTTGGCTCCAGATTATTCCACAATACTCTCACAAAATCTGGACCAGTTGAACAATCACTACAACCTCCTCCAGTGCCAATGGAAGAGCGTTTAAGTGAGTGATATATGAAGGCCGTATTTTGACGAGCATGGGAAAATGTTATGTAAACAACATAACAGAAAGATGAAAGAGAGCAGGATGGGTAAAGAGGATATTGACTTACGTTTTAGAGAGGCAGTGCAAAAGGGATTTATCGCGAAATATAAGATTCTTAAAGCGTCGGAGATTCAGTTAAATGAAGATTTTTCAATTGGAAAGCATAGAGTCATCGGCAGAATATTGTTAGATGTCGACTAATCACCCGTACACAATTTGATGAAGTGCTCGATATCCTTTTAACAACCAGAGAGAATGGTACAGATAAAAAGAAAGACCCTGTGAATTATCGACCCAAAAAACTCAGGGGCGAAAATTGTCTGTGAAATTCTTCTTTTAGCACAGCATAAAAGGTTTCTCCAGACTCACCCACATCTTTGCCTCGCAAAAACCTCTTTTCTGCAGTGACAGTTAGTCGAAATTCCGGTATAAATACTCAAGAAGGAGCTCAGAATGAATATCTACGTAGGCAATTTGTCGTACGAGGCCACCGAAGAGGACTTGCAGCAGGCTTTTGAAGCCTTCGGGAAGGTCAAATCCGTCAAGATTATTAAGGACAGGTATAGTGGCAAATCAAGGGGATTCGGCTTTGTGCAGATGCCTACTAAAGCTGAAGCGGAATCTGCAATCAGCAACCTTAATGGCAAGGAGTTGAAGGAACAAAGGCTTACCGTCAATGAGGCTCGCTCTCGCTCCGAAAGGCCTCGAGATGGGCGAATGGGAGGTGAAATGAAAGATTTGATTGCACACATAGCGAAGGCGCTCGTGGACAAGCCAGAGGAAGTCGTGGTCACAGAAATAGAGGGACAGCAGACCTCTGTGATTGAGCTGAAAGTGGCCAAGGAAGATCTTGGAAAAGTGATCGGCAGGCAAGGGCATACGGCGCAAGCCATCAGAACAATACTGAATGCAGGCTCCAAAAAAATAGGCAGACGATCCATTTTGGAGCTTATTGAATAAACTTGGCTGGGTTTCGTCCGCCAGTGTCCTTCCGATGGATATGCACGGAAATTTGCCGTCGGGTCTCTCCGATTAGCTGGACTAAAAAACAATCTTGAGAAGCATTACATATTGTGTTGCAGCCATTCGGTGGAAAAGTATATTCTGCTGAGACTGTCGAAGAACCCTAAACTGTAAACCCATCGGCTTGTAGGCACTTGATTTTATTAGATGCGAATTTCTCAAAAACGTAGAAATTGGACTTTTTCGACTCCTATATATGTAATCTTCAACAAAAATTCGCTGATCGTGGGTTTCGGCTTAACTAAGGATGCCACCTTCATCCCCATTTTCGACAGACAGGGAGAATCACATGAAACCTGAGACGGAGGTAAAAACCTCACTTAACGCTTTATATCACGCAGTATTTAGTGAACGCACCGATCAATTACTTGTCAAGCAAGCTTCTGAAGATATATAATTGTATTAAGAGCAAAAGCGGCAGTCAAGTGGATTTCTGGAAAACTCGTTGATCAATGGATCGATGGTGAAGTTAAAGATAGAGTGAAAAAATGGCCTTGGCCCTAACCCTCTATCATACTCTGAGTCACTCAAAGGAATGGATATGGCAGAAATGATGCCCCATACACATATCATTGGCACAGGTTCATCAATACCAAACAGGATACTGTCCAATAAGGACCTCGAAAGCATAGTGGATACCACCGATGAGTGGATCACACGGCGCAGCGGCATCAAAGAGCGGCGCATCTCATCAAAGGAAGCAGAGGAAAGCACCACAGATTTGACCACCCAGGCCTCTCTAAAGGCCATAGAGATGGCGGGGGTTTCCCCCAAGAACCTGGACATGATCGTGGTGGGCACGGTGACGCCGGACCGTCAATTTCCTTCCGCAGCGTGCATGGTTCAAGAAGCGCTCAATGCTCAAAATGGCATGGCCTTTGATGTGTCTGCCGGATGTACGGGCTTCCTGTATGCCCTCAGCGTGGCAGATAACGCCATCCGATCTGGCACATGTGGAACCGCGCTCGTAGTAGGGGTAGAGCGACTCTCTACCATCTTGAACTGGAAAGATCGAGGCACATGTGTGCTTTTGGGTGATGGAGCCGGGGCAGTGGTGGTTGCTTCTACGAGAGAGAAGGGCGGGATTCTGTCCTCCCATTTGAAATCAGACGGAAGCTTCTGGGAACTGCTGTATTCTTACTACGGGAACTCCTACACCCCCGAAATCCTGCAAGGCATAGACATAAAGCCGTTTCAGCTGAGTATGGATGGGAACCGGCTTTTTAAGCAGGCAGTTAAGTGTTTATCCTCAATTGCCAATGAGGCCTTAGAACACAACTCCATCTCAAGCGACGACATTGGACTCTTGGTCCCTCACCAGGCCAATATCCGAATCATTAAGGCCATGGCAAAGAACTTGCGTGTTCCTATGGAGAGAGTATATACGAATATCCATAAATACGGTAACACCTCTTCAGCATCCATACCAATCGCCCTGGATGAAGCCAACCGGGAAGGCCTGCTGAGCAAAGGCGACTATGTGCTTCTCGTCAGCTTTGGGGCCGGCTTGACGTGGGGGGCCTCAATAGTGAGGTGGTCCATTTAGCCAGCCCCTGCAATCTTTCCCACCAATCTATCTTAGCATTGATGTTTATGACACCTGATTCTCAAAACAGCCAAACCACCAAGATCCATCCATTAGCGTCCGCCATAAGCTTTCCGACGACCGCATCAAGCGCAACTGCCACATCTTGCCATACCTACCCTTGACACAAGAGCGACCTTACACTACTATGCCCTCAGCCAAAAGCGAATCCTTGCCAAAGGTTAGTACCAGAGAAACGCGAGGATCATAAATCCACTCTATAAATTGAATATTTGATCGGAATCAGGAAGTTCTGTGAGAGTACATCATATGCGAACTTATTTCGGAAATAGAATTTTCGCATCCACCTCAATGAACAGGTGGTAATTGCTTATGGAGAAAATCAGAATCGCTATTGCCGGTATTGGTAATTGTGCAAGCTCATTGCTTCAAGGTATAGAATATTACAAAAGGAAGGATAGCAAAGATGCTATTGGATTGATGCACTGGGATATTGGGGGCTACAAACCCTATGATGTCGAAATAGTAGCTGCCTTTGACATAGACAAAAGAAAGGTCGGGAAAGATGTCTCCGAGGCCATATTTGAACTGCCAAACTGCACCACTATATTCTGCAAAGATATCCCAAAGACAGGTGTTAAGGTAGAGATGGGTGCCACATTGGATGGTTTTTCTGAGCACATGCGAGACTACGAGGATAAGTATACATTTCTCCTGTCTGATGAAAAAGAACCATCCAAAGAAGACTGTATCAACATATTAAAGGAATCTGGCGCCGAGATCCTCCTGAATTATGTCCCCGTAGGCTCAGAGAATGCCGCTAGATTTTATGCCGAATGCGCCCTTGAGGCCGGAGTAGGATTCATCAATAACATCCCTGTATTTATTGCCAGCAATCCAGAATGGGGTAGAAGATTTGAAAAAGAGGGGCTACCGATTATAGGCGATGATATAAAATCTCAACTTGGGGCAACGATAGTACATAGGGTCTTGACAAACCTTTTTAAAACGCGAGGGGTTAAACTTGAAAGGACCTATCAGCTTAATACAGGGGGTAACACGGATTTTCTGAATATGCTAAGCAGAATCCGCCTTGCATCCAAAAAAGAATCCAAGACCGAATCTGTGCAATCTCAACTGTGCGAAAAGCGCCTGGAAAAAGAAAATATTCATATAGGGCCAAGCGATTGGGTTGCATGGCAGAAAGACAACAAGATAGGTTTTATCCGAATGGAGGGCAAGCTTTTCGGCGATGTTCCCATGAACCTTGAATTGAGGCTTTCAGTAGAAGACTCTCCAAATTCCGGTGGGGTGGTTATTGATGCAATCCGGTGTTGTAAGCTTGCACTTGAGAGAGGTAAAGGGGGCATCCTGTACTCTCCATCCGCATATTTTATGAAGCATCCGCCAAAACAATATACAGACAGTGAGGCATATAGGATGACTGAGGAGTATATTGCAGGAAAGAGAGAGGATTAGGTTCATGAAATGCCTCATCATCGCTGCAGGACGGGGAAGCAGGCTATCAAGCAGGGGCGATTCAAAGCCCCTTGTTCCGCTCCTTGGATTATCCCTTATCGAACGAGTAATACTGACTGCAGAGAAGAGCGGGCTTACTGATTTCTATGTGGTAACAGGATACAACGGTGACAAGGTGCGGGATTACCTCAGCAGATTTAGCCAGAGGAGAAATATACATATAACTCATATCATCAATGAGATATGGGAAAAG
>JAUVXZ010000164.1 GCA_030603345.1 Pseudomonadota bacterium | reverse complement strand
TTTCTACCCTCTCAACGCTTCCTCGGGATAGATCAATTTCTAAACTAAACCCTGTCTCTGCGTACCTCATTTTTTCCCCTTCTACATTACCTGAATCCGTGGCATGCTTTTTGATTAATCATGGGTTGCTGGCACTTAACTCAAAACGGCCTTCACCCGTCGGGTAAAGGTCGAAATTGCTTAAGTTGATGAAGTTATTTTTCTATAATTCCGATTCAGTTATCTTGTTTATCTTTTCTCGTTTACTAATAGCCTTCTCCTTTCCTTTAAATAGATACTCAATCGATAATTTTCTTTAGATTAATAAATTCACACCTGTCAAACCCCAGTGACTTAAAAAAGGACAGTAGATCAGTGGAGTCCCACCTCACTGATGTGAAAATATTCTTTATGCCTCTTTCCGTAATTACATCGAAAATTTCCTTTGCCAGTCTTTTTCCAATGCCGCTTCCCATATATTTTGAGTCAACGCCAAAAAGCCCGATCCAGGCGCTTTTCTCCAAGCCAAATCCACCATAGATAATGTAAGTGATCATAAAACCTGCCACGCTGCCATCGAGTTCGGCTACAAAGCTAACCCCATCCCTTCTTCTTGCCTCCTCTCGAACAACCCTATGATAATCTATGGTGACAGGTCCCTTTGTAATTGCCTCCTGGATTTTGGAAATATGATCGGCATCACTTACTTTTAACTTTCTTATGAGGAGGTTTTCCAATCTCGTATACCCTGTACTAATTCAGTGCCTAATCTGTCCTGATTATCTTTACATGTCTCCCCACCCAATCGGGTGGAAGATATACTCGGCCACTGTTACCGCTCATTTTAACCTCTTTTTCGAGCATCTCCTCACCATAGATCTCAAATTTCACTTTTTTTGTGGCCTCTTCAGTGGAAACGGCCTTTTTATTCTCGTCGTCCATCGATTATTCATCTTTTCTGAGTTGAAATTGAAGAAGATATGATGCTCAATTGCTTACCAGTTCAAGAGATTCTCCTATTAAATCTGGTGTCAATTCCTGGATTAGAATGACAAATGTGATTATATTATAGCTATAATGTAACTATCGTATAATCTAGTGATTTGGGATTGTCAATAAAAATAATAAGAAAAGCAAAATAATTTGGTAACGTTCAAAAGTTGTGGCAAGGTTTTAATTATCAATAAGTTATCAGATAGGCCAATTCCCTCAAGGCGCTATCCATCCTGTCATGATGAGGTGGCCAATCTTTGAGGTTTTAAGAAGCATCTCATTAGTTCTATAAGTTCTCTGGAGTAAACCCTCAAAGATTTGGCCACTGCCGACACAGGTGGAATTCCTCTAGCATATCGCCTTTCAGAAACAGGCCCATCTGATCTAAAAAGAATATCGAACAATTGTCGCTGTATGTTGGGTAACTCATAAAGCCTCAACTTTTGAACGTTACCAAAAATTTGTAGCCTTCGCTCATCATGGTAAGGATTTTTGGATGAGGATACTGGGAAGAGTATATATGTTTTACCACTTCGGTTGGGTGGTTTTGGCTTGACTTAAATTAGAAGAAAAAATATACCTTTTATGATCACAGAAAAGGTCCAAACTTTTTGTAATTACCTATTAAATTTCAAGTAAGGAGATGTGTACATGAGAGACGTAGTAGTTGTGGGGGGCAGTAGAACACCGGTAGGTTCCTTTGGGGGATCGTTAAAGGCTACACCAGTAGTTACTTTGGGTTCATTGGTCTTGAAGGAGACAATGAAAAGACTTGGGTTGCGACCTGTAGCGTCTGATGACCTCAAGGGCTTTGGGCCTGATGCGCTCAAAGGGGCTGGAATGATCGAATTGGAGCAAAAGGCTTATGATTATCCCGATTCACTCCAACCGATCGAACTGGACGAGGTGATCATGGGTAATGTGATAGGGGCAGGTCAAGGACAAAACGTGGCCAGACAATCAACAATACATGCCGGCATTCCTAAAGAGACTAACGCCTTCACGATAAATAAGGTCTGTGCCTCAGGCATGAAGGCCTTAGCCCTTGCTTCGCTTTCTATTGCAGCGGGACAGGCCGACGCCATTCTTGCGGGCGGTATGGAAAACATGAGTCTGGCACCCTATGGATCTCCTGGAGCACGATGGGGAGCAAGGATGAACAATACCGATTTGGTGGATTTGATGATCTATGATGGACTCTGGGAGATCTTTTATGGCTATCATATGGGGCTAACTGCCGAGAATATTGCCGAAAAATACCAGATTTCCCGAGAGGAGCAAGATGAACTCGGTGCGCTCAGTCATGCACGGGCAATGAAGGCCATAGGTGAGGGAATCTTTAAAGAAGAGATTGTCCCTGTTACTATTCCTCAGAGAAAGGGCGAACCTCTTGTTTTTGATACTGATGAAAGGCCCATGGATACCAGCGTAGAAAAGATGGCAAAGCTACGACCGGCTTTCAAGAAAGATGGCACTGTTACAGCAGGTAATGCCTCCGGTATTAACGATGCTGCTGCTGCCGTGCTTTTGATGTCTGCAGAAAAGGCGAAAGATTTAGGGCTCAAACCAGTGGTTAAGATCAAGGCATATGCATCAGGGGCCATAGATCCCGCCTATATGGGGCTGGGACCAGTTCCTGCTGTTAGAAAGGTTCTTAAAAGCACTGGATTGACGATAGGCGATTTTGGTCAAGTGGAACTGAATGAGGCCTTTGCCTCTCAGTCCATTGCCTGCATACGGGAATTAGGATTCGATTTAGACAAAACTAATCTTTTGGGAAGCGGAATATCTATCGGCCATCCAATTGGCTGCACTGGTGCCAGGATTGTAATAACCCTCATGAACGAGATGGTAAGAAACGATGTGGAGCTGGGTATGGCTACCCTATGTATCGGTGGAGGCCAGGGGATGGCCATGGCCTTGGAGAGGATGTAATGAATTGATAATTGAAAATTGACGATTGAAAATTGATGCATTCGTAAAAAGTAGATTTTGCTCTATCCGTGAGCATCTTGGGCGCGCTCGAAATGTTTCCCGCTTCAGCGGGACTAAAACCCGGTATAAGGCCCTCAAACAGTTAGCATTTCTTAACGCTGAACATCTCAAGCGCTTTTCTCCCAAAATGCTCAATCTCGTTCACAAAACACTTTTTGCGAGTTCGTCAAAATCGGAAAAATTCAATCGTCAATATTCAATAGAAAATAGTCAATTGAAAAAGGAGCTAACTATGTCGTATGAAACTATCATCTACGAGGTAAAGGAAAATATTGCCATAATTCGGTTCAATAGGCCAAAAGCCCTCAATGCGATTAATGAGACAGTAATAGCAGAGATGAAAGATGCTCTGGAAGAAATAGCTGCAGGTAAATCGATCAGGGTTCTTATCCTCACAGGAGAGGGAGATAAGGCCTTTGTTGCAGGCGCAGATATAGCTACCATGAAGGATTTCACCCCTCTCCAGGGAAGGCTCTTTTCAGGGCAAGGCCATGAACTCCTCTTTCAGTTGGAAGCATTGCCAATTCCAGTAATCGCCTCTGTCAACGGCTTTGCCCTTGGTGGGGGACTAGAGACAGCAATGGCATGTGATTTTACGTATGCTGCCGATTCTGCTCAGTTCGGTCAACCTGAAATAAACCTTGGGATTATGCCAGGTTTCGGCGGCACCCAGAGGCTGTCTCGGTTGGTAGGTAAACCAATGGCCAAGGAGCTTTGTATGACTGGTGCAATGATCAGCGCCCAAGAAGCCAAAGATATGGGGATTGTAAACAAGGTATTCCCAAAAGAGGCCCTATGGGAAGAGACAATGAAAGTGGCAAAGTTGTTGGCCTCAAAGGGGAAGGCTTCTCTTCGCGCTGTTAGAAATACCATCGACAGGGGGCACGATCAGGATCTAAGGACTGGCTGCTATATGGAGTCCGATGGGTTTGCTATCTGTATGGCGAGCGAAGATAGCAACGAGGGAATGGGAGCTTTCCTGGAAAAAAGAAAGCCCGATTTCAAGGGGGAACTAACCTAGAGAAGGGGACACCATGGATTTCAAATTGAACAAAGAGCAGGAGGCAATCCAGAAGGCGGCCAGGGAGTTTGCCCAAGGGGAGTTTGATAAAGAGATTGCCCTCGAACATGAACGAGCTCACACCTTTCCTTCAGAGTTACTGAAAAAGGCCTCTGAGCTTGGTTTTATTGGTATTCATTTTCCAGAAGAATATGGTGGGCAAGAGTACGGCATTGTTGAAAATGCACTCGTAGTTGAAGAATTCTGCAGACAGGATTCGAGTATTGGCATCGCCCTGAGCCTGGCTGACTTTTCCTCTGAGGTTATTTTGAGGTCTGGCAGTGAGGAACAGAAGCAAAAATATTTGATTCCCGTTACCAAAGGCGAGGCACTTTCAAGTGGAGGATTTACTGAGCCAGACCACGGAAGCGATATTACCCTTATGGATACAACTGCGGTAAAAGAAGGGGATGAATACGTGATAAATGGGGTGAAGACCTTTATCACCAATGGGACCATTGGAGGTTTTGTTATCCTTCTGTGCCAAACAGACCCAGAGGCAAAGCCGACCTACCGTGGTCAGTCAACTATTATTGTTGAAACAGGGACATCTGGATATACCACTGCTGATGTCGGTGAAAAGATGGGAGTAAAGATGACCTCAACCGGGGAGCTTTCGTTCAACAATGTGAGGGTTCCCTCCTCAAATCTGATAGGGGAAGAAAATAAGGGTTTTTACCAGGTTCTTGAGTTTTTTGACGAGAGCAGGATAGAGATTGCCGCCCAGGCTCTTGGGATTGCCCAGGGAGCCTTTGACCGTGCACTTGCTTATACCAAGGAGCGAAGCCAGTTTGGAAAAAAATTGGCTCAGTTTCAGGTAACACAGCATAAATTGGCAGATATGGTAACCCAGATAGAGACAGCACGGCTCATTGTCTACAAATCAGCGTGGAATTTTGATCAGGGGAACATTGACCCCAAGCTGACCTCTATTGCTAAGATGTACGCTGGCCGGGTAGCAGTAGAGGTTGCCGATGAGGCTATTCAGCTCTTTGGAGGATATGGCTATATGCTTGAATATGAGGTAGAGCGGTTCTATCGAGATGCAAAGTTAATGGAAATCTATGAGGGGACAAGAGAGATACAGAAAAACACCATAGCCAGTGCATTATTGGGTAAACTATAGCAGAGGGCTCTGATGTTTACAAAAGAAACGTTACAAAGGATAGAGGCAGACAATAAGAAATGGCAGGAACTGTTTCAAGAATCTGTCGCAAAAGCCCCAGAAAGACTAGAGAGGTTTTCTACCGTTTCAGACCGTCCTGTCAAAAACTTGTATACGCCATTGGATACAATAGATCTCGACTACGCACAAGATATTGGCTTTCCGGGGCAATATCCATATACAAGGGGGGTTCAGCCCTCTATGTACCGGGGAAGGCTCTGGACAATGAGGATGTTTGCAGGTTTAGGGTCTGCCAGAGACACCAATAAGCGATTTCATCTTTTGGTAAATGAAGGCCAATCAGGTCTGTCAGTGGCGTTTGATATGCCCACCCTTATGGGATGTGATACTGACTCCCCAAAATCGAGGGGAGAATGTGGAAGGTGTGGAGTTGCCATCGACACCCTGAAGGACATGGAGATACTGTTTGAGGGCCTTCCCATTGAAAGGATTACCACCTCCATGACGATCAATCCGCCAGCGGCTGTGCTCTGGGCTATGTATATTGCAATGGCAGAGAAAAGAGGCATCAGCAGAAGGGTTATAGGAGGAACTATCCAGAATGATATGCTCAAGGAATTCATCGCACAGAAAACCTTCATGTGCCCCCCCAAGCCATCAATGAGAATCATAGCCGATACTGTCGAATTTGGTACGAAAGAGGTTCCTCGATGGAATCCCATCAGCATTAGTGGCTATCACATTAGGGAGGCTGGGTCTACTGCTGTTCAAGAGCTTGCCTTTACCTTAGCCGACGGTATAGCCTATGTTGAAGCTGCCCTGGAAAGGGGCCTTGATGTTGACTCCTTTGCTCCAAGGCTCTCCTTTTTCTTTGATTCCCATCTCGACCTTTTTGAAGAGATTGCAAAATTCAGGGCTGCCAAGAGGATGTGGGCGAGAATAATGAAGGAACGGTTTCAGGCAAAAGATGAGCGCTCTATGTGGCTCAGGTTTCATACCCAAACCGCAGGTTGTTCCCTCACTGCCCAACAGCCTTACAATAATGTTATCAGAACGGCCCTTGAGGCCCTAGCCGCTGTACTCGGAGGAACCCAATCCCTGCACACCAATTCCTTGGACGAGGTTCTTGGTCTACCCACTGAAGAGGCAGCTACGATCGCTCTTCGCACACAGCAGATCATTGCAGAAGAGTCAGGGGTCGCACATACCATCGATCCTCTGGGTGGATCCTTTTATGTCGAGCGTCTCACAAAAGATATGGAGGAAGAGGCGTTTGAATATATCAGGAAGATCGATGAGATGGGAGGGATGGTAGCGGCAATAGAGAAGAATTACCCCCAGATGGAGATTGCAGATGCTGCCTATAACTACCAGAAACAGATAGACAGCAAAGAAAAGACAGTTGTCGGGGTAAATAAATATGTCACAGAAGAAGAGCTTCCTGTTGAGACGCTTCAGATAGAGGCAGAATTGGAAGAGAAACAGATACAATCGACAAACCAGATCAAAAACAGCAGGGATAATAGAAAGACAAAAGAGGCCCTGGAGAGATTAGGTGAAGCGGCTCAAGGGGATGATAATCTCATGTATCCTATCTTGGAAGCCGTTAAAGAATATGCTACTGAGCAGGAGATCTGTGATGTGTTCCGGGATGTCTTTGGGATATACCGCGATCCCGGGGTTTATTGAATAAAGCGCCTAAAGCCCGCCCTGGCGCTATTTGCTATGATAAGCCTACTAGGTTTGTAAGCCAGTAAATGCTTGAATTAGCCTACTAAATCTATAGGCCAGCCTGCCCTGGCGCGACGTGATTGTAACAAGCTAATGCTGCTCTAATAATGCTAAGTGGAGCTATTAAACACAGTCCTTGCATGCCAGGTCTGGGCCAGGGGACTGGGCCAGGGTTAAAAGTGAGCTAAAGTTAAAAGTTGTTACGTTGCGGACAATAAATTGTTCAACGTTTTCTGTTTTCCGGAGGGCAAAAAGCACTTGCTAAGAAAATAGCATGAACCAAAAAAGGAAGATCAGGGTATTAGTGGGAAAACCGGGCCTCGATGGTCATGACAGAGGTGCCAGGATTATTGCCAGGGCTTATAGGGATGGCGGTTTTGAAGTCGTTTATTCTGGTCTTCATCAGACCCCTGAGGAAATTGTGCAGGCTGCTATCCAAGAGGATGTGGATATGATAGGGCTCTCCAGTTTGGCAGGTGCCCACATGTATCTCTTTCCGAGGGTTGTGGAGCTGCTAAAAGAGAAAGGTGCCGATGACATTGTAGTTTGTGGTGGCGGTATTTTTCCGGAAGAAGACATACCTCAATTGAAAAAAGCCGGGATCAAGGAGATATTTACGCCAGGCACACCCCTCACAGAGGTGGTGAAATGGGTTAAGGAAAATGTGGAACCTAGGAGTTCATAACAGTAGGGAGTATGTAGTAAGTAGTAAGGAGTATAGAAATCCACAACTAACTTTAGGCCTGCCCGCTCGCCAAGCTTGCGAGGCAGGCGGGCACATTTAACTTTAGACATTTTAGGCACTTCTAAAATGAGTATTGCTGATAAAATCGTAGCCGGGGACATCAGAGCAGTCGCCAGGCTTATCAGGGATATTGATGATATGGTCCCTGAGGCAAGAGAGGTACTCAAGGATCTTTACTCCTCTACCGGCAGGGCGTATGTAGTTGGCATAACCGGAGCACCAGGTGTAGGGAAGAGTACCC
>JAUVXZ010000132.1 GCA_030603345.1 Pseudomonadota bacterium | reverse complement strand
ATAGCAACCGGGGTTTGCTACCAGTGAGGCTGAAGCAATTTCATTTTGATGCAGCTCGGGTAAGCCAAAGACAGCCTCTTTCAGTAATTCGGTCGATGGGTGAATAAATCCATACCATTTGGAATATTCGCCGGCATTCTTCAACCTGAAATCAGCACTGGCATCGACAACCTTGATTCCCTGTTTCAACAAAGATGGTACTACATCCACACTGCTTTTGTGGGGCATTGCTGAGAAGGCGACGTCGATTTGGCTATCAAGCTCGGCCTTTATTATATAGTTGGTCTCCGCCAAGCTGGGGAAAACATCGCCCAGTTTTTGCCCGGCTGCGCTTCTTCCGGTAACAGTGACGAGCTCTACTTGGGGATGTTGGTAAAGTAAGCGAGCCAGTTCGGCACCAATATACCCGGTAACATTTATTATACCTGTTCTTATTTGCGGCATGTGATTTCTTGGGCATTATACTACATTCTGTGTAATTGAAGGGATATTCAGGGCGACCAGGTAGCTGAATTCTTGAGCGAGTTGCTAGATCGCCTCATTGGATTAATTGACATCGGCTGGAGTTGAAGTATAGAATCAAGCGTGGCAGCGAACAAAGGGTGGTTGAAGAGAGGTGATAGCCTTCGGGGATGTGACGTTAATAGGTGCTGGAGACAATCAATGGTCGTTGATTATTCTCCTGCAAAAAGAGGTTTACAGACAACCTGCTAATACACTTAAATAACCATATCGTATATAAAGATCTATCTGACAAGGAGGACAAAATGGCTCAAGAAGCTAAAACAATCCAGTGTCACCAGTGCAAAAACAACGAGTGTTTGGCGCAGTATCCCAATGGAATCCCTGAGTATTGCCAGGCACAAAGATTCCCGGAAATAATCGAAGAGGGTAAACGGAAATATCTCGAGCCTGACGCCGGCAAGTTGCATTTAGCTGCAGCCAAAGTGCTTAAAAAAGGGGGCTACGATTGGTCTCGAGTCCAACAATGCATCGAATTCGCCAGGGAAATGGGTGTCAAAAAGGTGGGATTGGCTGTATGTGTTGGATTAATCCGTGAGGGCAGAGAATTTGCCCGCTTTCTGGATAGAGCCGGTTTTCAGGTTATCTCTGTAGCCTGTATGATAGGTGGTCTGAAAGCTCAAGAAACTGGAATACCCGATGAATGGGTAAACCCACTAGGCATAAGCTGTAATCCCATAGCCCAAGCGGAGGTTATGAACCGAGAAGGTACGGAACTGAATTTCATATATGGTCTATGTGTCGGACATGATACTATTTTTATCATGCGGTCAAAGGCTCCCGTCACCTACGTTGTAGCTAAAGACATGGTCACCGGCAATAATCCAGGCGCTGTTCTCCTATCTCCATACCATCGCATGAAGCTTGTGGCAGCTTATGGGAAGGGCAAATCCGCCGAAGTGGGATAAGAGCAACAAAACTGCAAAGAACGTTAGCAAGGTAGTCTGTCTGTTAGACTTTCCAGCAAATCTACTGTTGGTGGCGTCACAGTCATAGACCTCTGAGAAACTCAGCTCTGAGCAGAGAAGGGTTTCTTTCTACCGAAACTACACGGGTAATGTCAGGGAAACAATAAACAATTTCTCTCTCTATTTCCATTCCCTTATTTTCCTGCCTGAATTTATATCGCTTTTCCAGACAAATCGGCAATGAGGATACACTTACTGGCCTAGCACATTAGTATCATGATGTATAATATATTGTATGATAGTACATAAAGGAGAAGCTCGACAGGCATGAGGTTTGAGAGCAGCATCGATATCAATGCCCCGGTCGAGAAAGTCTGGGCACTGATAGACAAGCTTGAGGAGTGGCCACAATGGATGCCGTCCATTAAGAAGATTGCAAGGCTCTCCAAAGAGCCTTTGACAGTAGGCTCACAGCTTTTTGTCACAGCCAGGGTAAGCAGGCTCACGGTTAAATTATTGATGACAATTGCCGAGTTTGTCCCAGAACGGACCGTGGTAATGAAAGGAAAAGCCCTGGGTACCAGTTTGACACGCTTCTACACTATGGAACCTGTAAATGGTAAGACGAAGGTCACCACTGGCGGCGAAGTCTCAGGGGCTTTAGCCTGGCTGGCACGACGGGGTGGTCAAGCGGTCTCAGCCGAGATTGCCCAGGCAGTAAAGAAAAAGGTCGAGGGACGGGAATAGCCAGCCGAAAACTTTTATGGGAGTAGGTATAAGCTCAATCGGTTCGATTATAGTCGGCATGGTGTTGCTATAACCATTTGGGCTCTATAGTTTATCTCGGCTAGTCTAATTCCAGACCACCATGTGAAGAAAAATGGAAAGTCCCCTTGGTTCAATCCCGTTGAATTGCGTTGATAAGTGCCTGCTGGCTCTTGACAGCGTAAATGAGCCTATGCTTATTCACGTAATTATAAACCTCGAAGGGGAAATAGATCATGTTAGACTGAATCAAGCAATTTTCTCGGCGCAACAAGCTTATCCCGTTATGAGGACGATTTTGCGCAGCAGACATTTCAGACCTTTTCGCGAAATACAAGAAGATCTTGGAAAAGGAATCCTGAGCATTGCCGACCAGGCTCAACTCCGGGATACGAACCACGAGAGCTATCTTTTTTTATGGATGAACCAGCCCCTCAATATTAAAAAGGAGTTCCCGGTAAGAGTTCTTCTATTAAGGAAAAACGAACGGGAATCCTCACTGGTTTTTACCTTCCATCATTCGGCTGTGGATGGACTGCGCGCTCTTCTTTTTGTAAGGAAGGTTATCGAGAGTTATAACAACGAGCTTTCTCAGGATTCTAAATCGTGTGAGGATATCCGCATAAATCGCAAAGTAGATGAATTGCTGAAATTTGCCCACAGCCAGAGGTCAAAGGTAGGACGTTATTATAGGAAAATGATTTCCAGTCTTTTCCATCGCTTTGTTATAGCTGCCCTCTCTCCCCCGACAAGAGTTTTCCATGATAAGTCGGGACAGTCCAGGGAACTTCATTTTTGTTTTAAAATTATAAGACCCAAGGAATTCGGGCAAATTCAATCCAAAGCAAGGTCAGCCGGGGTTGAGCTAAACGATATTTTTCTGGCAGCTTGTTATAGGGCAGTGGAGAAGTGGAATAGCATGCATGGGAAGACCAGTAAAAAAATACGCGTAATGGCTCCAGTAAACATAAGCCCAAAGGGTTTTCGCTATGTTGTTTCCAATCAGGCATCCTGGTTTTCGTTACCTACCACACCAAAAGATAGGGCTGATCGCACAGAGCTATTGAGAAAGGTAAGAGCAAATACCATTGATGAGACTATGAATAGAATAGCCTTCTCCTTAGTTTATTTCTTTTACTTTTGCTCTCGCTTCCCTCTATTCGTTATGAGGGGGATGTGTCGGTTCTTGATAATTACCCGGACCTATGTTGATACTATTCTCATTACCAACGTGGGTGTTATCTGGCCGAAACCAGGCTCTGAAGAACCGGCAGTACGGAACATAGGTAACGCCAAAATACTCAATGTCACTGGCTCGGCACCAGTGGTAACTCCGATGGGACTAAGTATCGCCGCAGGTACCTACAATAAGAATCTAAATTTCTCTCTCACTTATAGACCTGCTCTGTTCTCCGAAGGGAAAGCTCAGATGTTCCTGGACTTATATGTTGAGGAGATTAAACAGTATCAAGGTGCACAGAGTGTATGACAGTATCACTGGTAAAATTTGACGGCTCTCTGGATTCGCCTCGTAGGGCTATCGAGCTGTGTCAGGGATTTAAGAAACTGGGTAGGAATGACAGAGTCCTGATAAAACCCAATAATTGTTTCCGACACAGAATAATGCCTCCCTATGGAATGGTGACTACCTCGAAGACTATAGACAGAGTCGTGCAATTGTTGCTCGAACATGGCTGCAAAGATATTTCTATTGGTGAAGGCGCTATCATTAATATATTCGATGAACTTGAGCCGTATACAAAACGTGGTTTTAAGGGTACAGGCATTGAAAAGATAGAGAAGAAATATGGAATTAAACTAATTGATTTCAATCAAGGTCCGTTTCACGAGCTAGACTTAGGAGGGATAAAGGTCGAGGTCTCGAGAGCAGCCTTGGATTCAGATTTTCTCATAAATGTCCCGGTGCTCAAGACTCATTTTCAAACAAAGGTATCTCTGGGCTTCAAGAATCTGAAGGGCTGTCTCAGTAAAGACTCAAAAAAAAGGTTTCATATTAGTAAACGGCTTGACACCTTAATTTGCCTTTTAAACGAAGCTATCAATAGCGACCTGGTCATAATAGATGGTATATATATGCTGGAAAAGGGACCGGAAACTCTTGTGGGTGTAGCCCACCGCAAGGATTTGATTATAGCCAGCCCAGATATATTCGAGTGCGATGTCGTCGGAGCAACAATCCTGGGAATTGATCCTGCTCAAGTTGACTATCTGAAAGAATTTGCCCAGAGACATGGTCGCTCTTTTGATATCACCGCAATTCAAATTAAAGGAGAGGATATAGATTCTTTAAAAGAGCAACTCGAGTGGCGATTTGAACCGGATGAAGAATTGCTCACGCCAGCAAAGGTAACAGGGATTTCCGTTCCCCATCCGGGGCAAACTCTTTGTTCCGCTTGCGGTGCTACGCTTGCCTTTGCGCTGTCAGTATTTGGAAAAGATAATCCTGGAATGGATTTTGGCGGTGCAGCGTTATATTATGGGCTGGGGTTGAAGCCGGAAAGAGGAAAAGAGGAGGGTACAAGACCCTCCCCTACAAAAGTCTTCCTTTACGGTGATTGTGCCATCAAAAGCAATAAGGGTTTACAGAATGTTAATAATGAAGAGGATATACAGTCTTTAGAAGTCTTCCTTATAGAAGGATGCCCGCCTACACTAACTAAAACTCTCCTTGCCTTGATGAAAACTCTTCTTAATAAACCCAGGATGTTCAGAATGCTGCTTCTACGAGCTATAAAGTTAATTGGAATAAGGCTCGGGATCTACCAGGAGATTTTTCCCAGATGGGAACGATACCGATCAAAGGAGTTTGATAAGACCCACTTCTGAAAACCTAAGTCATATTGTCTGGAAAATAGTCCAGGACTACCCATTCGATTTGGTTATCGTCTTTGAGGACGGAAACAATGTGGTTCTTGTGCCTTAATTGCTCCACCAGAAAAACTTGCCCCTTATAGTCCAAACTAATATGATTTTCGTCGGGGACTGAGATGATCCGACAGGTCTTTAACCCGCTTATACCAATCCCGATAACCTTCAGAGTGGCTTCCTTCGCTGTCCAATAGCGAAAAAGGGTATCCCAGGACTTTTCCTTTAACTCCCATTCCTCGTCACTTGCCACATGAGCAAAGAGTGATTCAGTACGGGGCTTCATCTCTTCAATATCGATCCCGACCTTATTTTGACTAACCACTGCTGCCACGTACTTAGATTTGTGTGAGAGAGACCAATAGTTGCCAGCAACGGGGCACGGGGTACCTCTTTCATCTTTGAGCAGCCCTCCGAGTCTCACTCCACTTTTTTCAGCACTCTGTTTTAGTGCCTCTCGAGCAATTCGGCTTAGATGAGCTACCTCTTCTTTCCCTGAGAGCTTACATCCAGCTTCGATAACTGGCATGACTACAGGAAATAAAGTCATTACCTTACTGAAACCTTGTGGCCTTCTTGATAATATCTTTATCAAAGTAGTTGATTGACATTCCTGCATCCACAACGATGCCCTGAGCGTTAATGCCGTTGGACCGCTCGCTCAAGAGAAACGCTACTGTATTGGCTACTTCTTTGGTGGTCAGAGCTTTTTTACGCAAGGTTAATTGTTCTGCGAATAGATAATAATCCAAATATCCTGGTATCCCTGCGGATGCCGAAGTTTTTAACAACCCGGCGTTCACGGAATTAAATCGGATTTGCGAAAAAGAGCTGAAGGATTTAGCCAGGAAGCACAGTGTTGAGTCCAGGGCAGCTTTTACCGGGGCCATAAAACCATAGGGTTCGGCTGCAATTTTGGTGGTTGAGATGGATATCGTGACTACAGATGCTTTCTCATCCAACAGGTCTTTAAACGCATTAGCAATAGCAATTAAGGAATAACAGGAGATATCAATTGACTGCAGGAAGTCTTTCTTTTTTGTTTCGTGAAATGGCTTAAGTCCCTCTTCATAATTGGCAAAAGCAATAGAATGGACGATACCGTGAATTTTGGGATATTTTTTAGAGATGACTTTAGCAAGTTTCTTAATTTCGTACTCCCGTTCGACATCACACACGAAGATATCGGCCTCAGGAAGGATTTTGGTAATGCTCTCTTTTATTTCTGCTGATTGAACACTATAGACTATATTTGCTTTTGCCTCGGAAAGAACCTCTCCGACGGCGAAGGCGACGCTCTTCTTATTAGCTACCCCACAAATAAGAAAAGTCTTACCCGCAATGTCTAAGAAATCCATATAGTGCCCCTTATTATACCTCTCAGGATGCCTCTTTAGCTAGGGTGACGGTAAATTCGACTGTGACCGAGATCTTGCCGCCAACTGAAGCTTTGCCCTTCATGAAATAGGCATTACTGACTTTTTCCACCAGTTCCGCTTCAATATCTAAGATGCTGCCGGGCTTAACGATGCTTTTGAACTTGGCATTATTAATTCGGGTCAAAACAGGAATGCCTCCAGTGATGCCCCCTAGCATTTTGGAGAGCAGGATTGCACCTGTTTGAAAAATGGACTCACAGATAAGAGCCCCGGGCATGATTGGTTGTCCGGGATAATGTCCTGCGAAGACTGGTTCATCAGGCCTTATTTCTTTCGTTGTTCTGATTTTTGTTTCGCTTAGTTCTACAATCCTATCGACAAATAAAAATGGTGGACGATGGGGTATGGCATTCAGAATCTCCTCCATCTCATAATCCTCCACTTACCTCAAGAATAGAACCGGTAACATAGGATGCCTCCTTGGAAGCCAAGAAAAGAACACAAGTGGCTACTTCTTCAGCGTCTCCAAATCTCTTTAAAGGAATCCTGGCTAGGTAAGTTTCACGCAATTTATCTGGGAGGTCTTGAATCAATTCGGTGACGATAAATCCCGGGGAGATGCAATTAACCGTAATACCCCGAGTGGCGACCTCCTTGGACAATGACTTAGTCAATGCAATCAGGCCTGCCTTTGAAGCTGCATAGTTCGCCTGGCCTGCAAAGGCGTATCTCTCCATCACAGAGCTTACGTTAATAATCCGTCCATATCGTTTGCGCATCAGGCTCATGACAGCAAATTTGCACATGTAAAAGGTCCCAGTGAGATTGACATTCATCACATCATGCCAGTCCGATTCTTTCATCATCGCCAGGATGGAGTCCTTTCGGATACCGGCGTTGTTCACCAGGACTTCGAAGCTGCCGCCGTTCGTGTCTATGTATTTGAAAAACTTCTCAACTTCGTCATATTTGGTCACATCGAGCTTTTGGATATCAGTGTTTTCGGCAAACTGACTGTTGTCTTGTTTGAATTGTGCCGCAGCAGCTTCGTTGGTTGAATAAGTGACAATAACCTTAGCACCGGCCTTCAGGAAACTCTCGGAAATGGCTTTGCCTATTCCTCTGGTGCCACCGGTAACGATAATAGTTTGTCCTTTAAAATCATACATTTCCTTCACCTTATGAGAGAAATTTGTCTACATCATTAGCGACAATTACTCCGTAATTAGCTGCGCCTAGCCAACCTGACATAATAATTCCCACGGAGCCAGTATGAAAAAGTCCTGGTATCTCTTTAGGGAGTCCCATACTGACTTTCAACCCTTCAAATTTGGTACCAAAAGAGGAACCACTTAAATGAAGCGTATACCTTTGAAATGTCTTTGGGGTAGCGGCTTCCACGTGGTCTATTTTATCTCGAATTTTGGGAATATATTTCTCCAGAGCATCAAGTGTTCGTTGAATTAGCTCTTTCTTAGAAGCGCGGTATTCCTCTTCAGATAGGTTTGCCCAGTCGTCGTAATTGGCATTAGAGGAGGCAACAATGGAGTACATATCAGAGCCCGGCCGGGTTTGCGGATAATAAATGGAGAACGTTCGACTGGTAGTATTCTTGCTGCAAAGTTCTTGAGGGTCGAAGTTTTCCGCCGCTGAGGTGAAAAGAAGGTCTCCTATATAGTCAATCCTCTCGCCTTTTTTGATACCCATATAGACCTGGCAGCTACTGTTATTGAGGAGCACTTTTCTAGTCTCTGCAACGAAGTTTTCAGAGAAATTCTCGTCTCCGACCAGTTTATGAATGGTTGACAACAAATTACCATTGGAGATAACAGCCTTACTCTTGATTCTCTTTCCATTTGCTATTACTCCGGCAGTTTGTTTTGATTCCGCCTTCTCTTCCTCAATCACAATTTTTTCCACTAGGCATTTAGTCCGAATATCAACGCCATTTTTTAGAAGCTCTTCCCGCATTTTTCCGATAAACTGGTCTGTTCCCCCTCGAACAGTATAAACACCTTTGCTCATAAAGTTGGAAAACACAATTCCATAAGTTATTGCGGGGTCATCCAGGGTTGAGCCGTTGGCATAAGTAATTGACTCCATTAACATGCGGTGAACATCGTCACGGCCAGGGAAGAATTTTTCAAAAAATTCTCTCGTGGTCATGCCTTGGTCATCATAGAAATTCATGTTTCTCGCTGTATCGAAAAAGCCTTCAATATTCTCTCGGGGTATTTTGAATTCCTCTTGCAAGATGCGTGTAAAATCCTCTCTGTCATAGGTTGTGGTGAAGGAGAACTGGGGGTTGTCAAATCTAACCCCCTTGAGCTGAACAATCATATTAGCAATTTCAGGAGTCCAGTATTTACGACAGGTTTTAATCATACCCACTGGAAATCCATGCAGGGCGATATCAAAGATATGCCCCCTTCTCTTAAACCAGGTAGCCAGTCCGCCAAGGTTGTGGTGCTGCTCAAGCAGTAAAACTGAATGCCCTCCTCTGGCTAGCATGTTGGCACATGTCAATCCCGCCAGTCCACCTCCAATGACGATGACATCATATTCCGACCTTATATCTTTTGACCAGTCCTGGCTCATGAATTCTCCTTTTGATTCTGTCCCTTTCCTTAAATCTTCTGTAGAACGTGAAGATTGGCTATGGAGATACCACTAAGCATTGCTCCCACGATTCCCAGAAATCCCTGGTCCGTGCCGCAAATAAACAGATTGTCTAAATGTGTTCTCC
>JAUVXZ010000122.1 GCA_030603345.1 Pseudomonadota bacterium | reverse complement strand
GGTGCCGATGGCTTCCATCTTCTGGGCTTGCTGGAGCTGGACTTCGAGTTTCTTCTGTGGCGTTATATCTCTGAGCACATTGAGGGTAGCAGGGCGCTCTCCCCATGCTATTGACACGGCATTGAGTTGCACCCATAATTCCTCGCCATCTTTATCTATGATTCTGAAAGAATAGGTACCGGGAAGATCTTCTCCATTCAGCGTATTGTTGTACCTATTCAAAACCATATCTCGGTCTTCAGGATGAACAAGATCAAGGAAGGGTATTTCAAGTAATTCTTGAGCGGAATAACCTATCATGCCTTCTGTCTTGGGGTTGGGGACTTTTACCTTTTCGTCCTGAGTGACAAAGATGGCGTCATTGGCGTTTTCGAACAAAAGTCTGTACTTTTTCCCGTTCTCCCTAAGCGTCCCAGCTGCCCGCTTGCGCTCAATAGCCTCTCTTTCGAGTTCTTTGACCCTGCGATCGAGCTCTTCATAGGTTGGTTTGTGTTCCATCGGAGACTCCCTCCCCATCTTTCAAAAGAAATAAAAAAATCGCTCTTTTTGGAAACAGGCCCCATATGCCAATCATTGTTCACCTCCGTCTCCAGCTTTCCACAACACACTCAGAGGAAAAAGATATCAAAGCATTCCTATGTGCAGGGCCGTTCTCCAACTGAGCCCCAAAAATATGGCTTCCCGAGATGGCGTTTTTCCCCGGTGCATTTTAAGCTTATGCTTCTATATGGGATGCCAGGAGTAAAGATGCACGCACATCCGAGAAGCCTTTTTTCCACCTCAAACTTCATGTGTTGTCGCCCAAGGTTCGGGAGCTCGAGATCATTATGTATGTATTTCCTTGTGTTGAAGCTGGGCGAGATCAAATCTATTCTTGGCATTAGCCCTGCGCTTATTGAAATAATCGGAGTTTTCTCTTAAAACTTTAGCAATTTCATATGGTGGGCTGTTAGCTGTGGAATGAGGATAATGATCGTGGTATTGAAATCTTGGGGCAGTGGTTTAAGTAGTGGAGAGATAGCAAGTGCCTGCATCTTTTGCCAGAATGATCAACGAATAAGGTACGGGAGATTGCTGTTTGGGATGGCCTCTCTAGATGTCTTTATAAGCCAAGATCTTAGAATTTATCCGCCTGGGGCGGATGAATGTCAAGTTTTTGTAATAGCACTAAGGTGCAAAGGATAATTGGGATCGTAGAACGGTTGCGGTTGCGCAGCTCGAAACGGTTAACGGTTAACGTCATACGAAACCAGCAGCGGAACCGTATAACCTTAGACGAAACCAAGATCGCTTCGTCTCAATTAATGGAATATGATTTTTCTCCACTCGTCGGTTTGCCCGTCCCGGGCCGGTATGCGCTGAGAAGGAAAAGCTTCGCTAGAAATATGGAAGACGAGCTACGCCTCGTCAAGAATCTCCCTGACTCTCCTGGATAACTCTTTCATGCTAAAGGGTTTCTGGATAAAGCCATTACATCCTCTCTCCAGTATCTCTGTTGCTTTGCCTTCTCTGCTGTATCCGCTGGAGAGGAGCACCCTGACGTTGGGGTCTATCTGCTTTATCCTGTCATAGGTCTTACCACCACTCATCTCTGGCATGATCATATCAAGAACTACCATATCAATCTTGTTTCTATTTGCCTTATAGATGTCAATGGTCTCTTTGCCGCTCTTGGCTACCAGTACCTTATAGCCCATTTTCTCTAACATCTGAGTACCTACATCAAGGACGATATCCTCATCATCCACCAGAAGAACAGTCTCTTTGCCCCCGAGTATTTGTGGGGCTGCTCTTTTTGCTTTTGTAGCCTTCTTGTCGGATGCCGGCAGATAAATCTTGAAACTAGTCCCATGCCCTTTCTTAGAGTCAACATCAATGTACCCTCCATGAGACTTGACAATACCGTAAACAGAGGCCAATCCAAGACCGGTTCCCTTACCCAGCCCCTTTGTTGTGAAGAAGGGTTCGAAGATGTGATCCATGGTCTTTCTGTCCATTCCTACGCCTGAATCTGTAACGGTCAGCAATGCGTAGTTCCCGGGTTTTGGTTTGTAGAGCTTCCCTGTCATATCCTTATGGGTGACATTAGTGGTTTTCAAGAAAAGCTCTCCGCTACCGGGCATGGCATCTGCAGAATTCACATAGAGGTTCCACAAGGCCTGCTCAATCTGACCCTGGTCTGCCTCTATTGGAAACAGATCTTTGGTAAGTTTTTGATGAATCGTAATTTCCTTTTTGGTGGTGCCAAAGGTAGCAGAGGTTTCTTTTACTAGTCGGTTCAGACTCAGGGGTATGATCTCATATCTTCCTTCCCTTGCATATCCGAGGAGCTGCTTGGTCAATTTGGATCCGCTCTCAACGAGTTTTTCAATGTTCTTTAGCTTTTCATACTGAGGATGGGCGGGATCAGTCTCGAAGAGTGCCAGAGATGTATTTCCAATGATGCTCATAAGCAGGTTGTTAAAATTATGGGCAATGCCACCTGCTAAGGTGCCGAGAGCCTCCATCTTTTGGGCTTGCTGGAGCTGCTCTTCTAATCGTTTCCTTTCAGTGATGTCCTCATAAAGAATAAACTGGTCTCCTGTCCCCATCGTCACAGATCTAAAGACTATAACCTTTTCCGAGTCGTCTTTACACGTCAGGGTAAATGTTCGTGGTCGAACCTCGCCCAGTTTCGCCTCTTTCAGATCGCTGATCCAGGCTGAGATGACCTGGTTCCTATATTCCTGATCAGGATATGCCCTTTCAAACCATTCTCGCCCCGTCGGGATGTCTTCTAGAGTATATCCAAAGATCTCAATAAACCGGGGGTTGATATATTTGTACGTGCCATCCTTTTCAAGCATTGATACTCCAAAAGGGGATTCTTCTACCAAAATACGGAACTTTTCCTTTTCTCGGTGCAAGGCCTCATCAGCCTTCTTTTGCCGGGTGATGTCACGTGCAATCTCGATGGCGCCTACGACATTGCCATCACTGTCCTTCACAGGTTCTCCTGTGATCTCCCATCGTCGCCCGTCGGGAGTCGTCATGATGTTCCTGGCATTTACTCCTGTGTCTAGTGCTACGAGTACCGGGCACCCTTGGCAGGGCTCACTTTGTCCATGCCACAGTTCATAGCAGCAGCAGCCGACCAACCCCTGCGGAGTCTTGTCCAGGGACAGCCTGGCTGCCTCGTTGCCCCACCGAATGGAAAGCTCAGTATCATGAAACAAGACAATATCGGACATGGCATCCAAAATGGCCCTTTTCTCTGTTCCAGATGCCTGCAGGGCCTCCTCCGCTTGTTTGTGTTCGGTAATATCGCGGATAATACCCTGATATCCCAGAATCCTTCCGTCATCGGCCCGCCGTAAAGTCGCGGTCAGCAGGCATTGCATCTCCGCGCCATCTTTCTTGCAGAGGTTCACTGTGAAGTCTCTTACGGATCCTTTTTGCTCTATATCGTGCTGAAACTCGGATCGGTCGTCGGGATTAGCGTACGTTTCTCGAGCCTTCAGATGATTTATTTCTTCTCTTGTGTAGCCAAAGAGATCCAGAAAAGCTTGGTTGACCTCAAGAAATTTGCCCTCCCGGGTGGTGATATAGATGGCGTCTCTTGACTGCTCGAAAAGGTTCCGGTACTGTTCCTCACTCTCTCGCAGTGCCTTCTCAGCGTGCTTGCGTCGGGTGATGTCTGCTATGGCTCCGTGTATGGCGGATTTTCCGCGGTACTCGATACGACTGGCGACCATTTCCAGCCAGTGCACAGTCCCGTCCTTCCGGATTCCTCGATATTCATAGCGCGGCGGCACCAGTTTCCCTTCCATACGGTTCCGAAAGCGCCCCCAGACGAGCGGTTGATCTTCGGGGTGAATCAACGCCCTCACTTGATCGGGTGAAAGCGACAGCAGTTCCTCAACAGTGTAGCCTGAGATCTCGGCGAAAGCGGTGTTGGCGAAGACGATACGAAATTCCTGGATTATTATCAGGCCCTGGAGTGATTGCTCGACTACCACTCGGTACGTCTCCTCCACACGCTTATGTTGAGCGCCTGATATTTCCGATTCAGCTAGCCTATGGGGGATTTCTGCTAGCTCATTTCTGCGTCTCTCTGTTGTTCTTTCTGCACCTCGCATTACGATTACCTCGTATAGTGATATGATTTGGATACCTGAGCGCTAACGCTGTTACGTGCACAAGTTGACGGAGATAATTCGCATGAATGTAAACAACATGTGGCTAACCTCCCGAGTACGCAGTTTGGCAAAGGCGACAAGACAGGAAATGTTCTCGCCGGTACGGTGCACTCTCGCTCGTGGTGAGGCAAGCGGCTTCTATTCCCACAAAAGGGTGCTTGACCACTTGGAGTCTCAAAACCCCATCTCTGTATATGCAAAATGGAGGCCAAGCTACTTTTCGCCCAACAGGGCTTGCCGAGGAGAAAAAAGTGTGCAGAAAAGGGTGAGTTTTTGGTGATATGATCTATACGAACGGCTTGAAAATGGCCGCTGCGGCCCAAAAAAACTGTGTAATGGTGCGAGTATGAAAGAATGGATACTATTTTGTGGCGTATGGGTACGTCTTATCGCCTGTCAGCGAAGACAAGATTTGCTTGCAGGGATGGTATGCTGGGATTAGTTTTGTTAGGTAGCATCGATGCCCATCAGCTGTCATCTCTTTGACAGCTGATGGGTGAATCTTAGCTTACAGGACCTTTTTCAGCGCCTCAGTTAATGCCGGTACTACCTCAAAGAGATCACCAACTACGCCGTAGTCGGCTTTCTGGAAAATAGGGGCTTCAGGATCCTTGTTTATGGCGACAATGAGTTTAGAGGTGCTCATTCCTGCCAGGTGTTGAATGGCCCCTGAAATACCACAGGCAATATAGAGATTTGGAGACACAACCTTACCAGTTTGCCCCACCTGGTCAGCGTGAGGCCTCCAGCCGGCATCCACTACTGAACGTGATGCGCCCACGGTTGCAGCAATGAGATCTGCCAACTCCTCGAGGATCGCGAACTCTTCCGGCCCCTTCATTCCTCGTCCCCCAGAGACAATTCTTTCAGCTTCTGTGAGATCGACCTTGCCCCCAGCCTCCTCTATAACCTCGGCAACTTTTGTTTTCAGCTGTGAGTCATCAAGGCTGAATTCAGCGTCAATAACCTCAACTGATCGTGATTCATCCGGCTCATTCAGTTCAAAAACGTTGGGCCGCGCTGTGGCTATTTGCGGCACGCTGTCCGTATAGGTAACCGTAGCGTAAGCCTTGCCTGCATAGATAGGCCTTTTCGCAACCAGATTGCCATCCTCAATGGAAAGTGCCACGCAATCTTGGGCCACACCAACTCCAAGCCTGGCCGCCAGCCTGCCTGAAAGATCCTTGCCCTGAACTGATGCACCTAACAGGATGATGGCAGGTTCTTGAGCCTGGGCTAGTTGTGCGATAACCGATACGTATGCATCTGTGGTATAGGTTGTCAGACGGTCATCGTCAGCGACTATAACCTTATCTGCGCCGTATTTCCCAAGCTCTGCTGCCTTTTCCTTGATATTTGAACCTAAAAGGATGGCGGCCACTGGCTGTCCCATTGCATCCGCCAGGCGTCTTGCCTCGCTTACTAACTCAAAGGATACCTTTCTCAATTCACCTTCTCTCTGTTCAGCAACAATCCAAATGCCCTGTGCCATTTTTTTCTCCTCTACTTTCTGTTAAAAAACTTCCTTCACTTATATAATCTTTGCCTCTTCATGAAGCAAGCTTGCCAGTTTATCGGCCTTTTCTTGTGGTGTTTCACCTTCCACCATCTTTCCCGCTGCTCTTTCTTCAGGAGGTGTGATTTGAATAACCTTTATCTTTGCTCCACTTTCTCCAACTTCACCGGCATCCACACCCAAATCGGCTATTGTCTTGACATCGAGTGGTTTCTTCTTGGCCTTCATGATCCCGGGCAGTGATGCGTATCGTGGTTCGTTTAAGCCCTTTTGAGCGGTGATCAATGCAGGTAGAGCAGCCTCAATCACAAAAGCTCCACCTTCCACCTCTTTGTGGGCCTTAACTACGGAACCGTCTTCACTGATTTCCAATTTAACAACCACTGAAACCTGTGGAATGCCGAGGAGTTCTGCCAGGTTGGATCCAACCACAGCAGAGTCATCGTCAACCCCTTGTTTACCGCAGAGAATCATATCATACTCAAGATCTTTAATAACCGCAGCGAGAACTCTGGCGGTGCCGAGTGAGTCGGTACCGGTTAGAGCCGGATCATCAACCAATATTCCCTTATCTGCGCCCATTGCAAGGGCGGTTCTTATGGCTTCGGTTACCCGTTTTGGCCCAACTCCAATGATAGTGACCTCACCACCAAATTTTTCTTTGATGCGTAGGGCCTCCTCAACCGCGCACTCATCATAGGGATTCATTACCCATTTAATGTTATCGGTTACGATTGCCTTGCCGTCTGGAGCAATCTTGATTTGAGACTCTGTATCAGGTACCTGTTTCAGACAAACTAAGATATTCACGTTATCCCCCTTTCTGGTGGTCTTTAGCTGTTAGTTGTAAGCCGTACCAAGCGAAACGTCTTAAAGATTATCCTTTTGCTGATGCAAATTCTTAGCACTAAAATATTTGTTATGTCAATAGTGACGCATTCGCAAAAAGTCGATTTTGCTCTATCCGTGAGCATTTTGGGCGCACTTAAAATGTTTCCCGCTTGAGCGGGACTAAAACTCGGTATAATGCCCTCAAACAGTTAGCATTTCTTAACGCTGAACATCTCAAGCGCTTTTCTCCCAAAATGCTCAATCTCGTTCACAAAACACTTTTTGCGAGTTTGTCAATAGTGATCAGATAAAAGGAACCAACAAATCTGTTAATTAATACTGACTATTGCGGGTGCCCCTGAAGCATTTCTCCAGCCCTATTTCTTAATGCCATTTATAAAAAAACCACTGATCTGTCTTGAAGCGGTTTCTATATCATACTTCGGTTTTTTCGATAGAACCCAAAATCTCGACATTTCATCGAGGGCACCAAAGAAGGCCCTCTTCGCAATTCCGGGAAGTATATCCTCCCTAACCAGACCCTTTTCCTGTCCTTCTTGGATAATACGGCCGATGAGGTCGAGATACTCGAAAAATTTTGTATTATGATAGTTTTTCATAAACTTACTGCTCTGCCTCAGCTCAACCTGAATAATCTCGGCTATGTCTTTGTTGTCTTGGATCAATTTGAGGTGAACTAGGGCGAACTTTTCAATCTTTTTTAGTGGATCGCTCTCCAGGCTAATCTGTTTTTTCATGTTATCCAATACTTCCTGCATCTTTTCTTCGAATAGGGAAATAAGAATATCGTCTTTGTGTTTGAAATAGATATAGATGGTCCCATCAGCTATTCCTGCCTCTTGTGCGATTTCAGACACCTTGGCGTTATAAAAGCCCTTTTTGGCAAACACCTTGGTGGCAGCATCTATTATCTTTCTATATTTTTCATAGTTTTTATGTCTCATGCGAGTCAACACCACCCGGAAAAAGGTTACTCTTTATGTTTTCTAATATGAATAATGATTCATTTTTTAACAAAAGGAGCTACGATGGTCAATACATTTTGTTGATTGGGTAGAAATTTTTTGGCAAGGGTGTGACTCAGAGCCACGTCATAATGGAAACTAACCTATTGATTTTTAAGTTTCTTGCAGGGCATAATCCAAAAAAAAGACACCCATACCCTGGACTCTGACGTTATCCTGGGGTGGGAGTTGTTCGGACCTCATGCAACGATCTTTACGTACCTCAATCCATGAGTATTATTAGATGGAGATCGTGATGACGTGAAAACCAAGCAATGTGAAGGAATCATCAGGTTTAGTGAGCGATGTCCATAGAACTCGCTGGAGCTTCGGGGAAAATGAGGATTTGCACTTGACATAATCTCTATGATAAAACTATATATCTTTGGAAATGTAGTTATATTATAGCTATATTGTAATGATCTATTTACTCGTGGGCAAGATATTCTCGTATGGAGAAAGGCGTAATGAAATATAGCCTATTTTTGGGATGCACGATCCCGGCTCGCTCCAGAAATTATGAACTGTCCGCACGGGCCATAGCCTCCCGTCTGGATCTTGAGTTTGTTGAGATCGAGGACTTTTCTTGTTGTGGCTTTCCCCTTGAGGCGTCTGATGAAATGGGGGCAATTCTTCTGGGTGCCATGAATCTGTGCTTAGCAGAAGAAAAAGGGTTGGATATATGTGCCCTGTGTAGCGCCTGCGCCTCTATGCTCACCAAGACAGCGTATCACTTAGATCATGACCAAAAGTTGAGGGAGCGAGTAAACAGGGAACTTGCAAAGATAGGCAAAGAATATAAGGGAACAGTAAAGGTCAAGCATTTTGCACGGATATTACTTGAGGATGTCGGGTTAGAGAGGATAAAAAAAGAAACAAAACGGGATTTGAAGGGGCTCAGGGTGGCAACCCACTATGGCTGTCACTATCTAAAACCCTCATACATCTATGAGGGATTTGACGATCCCCAAGATGCCCAAACCCTTGAACTCATCCTCGAGACGGTCGGGGTCAGTAATATTCAATATAGACGAAAAAAGGATTGCTGCGGAGGGCCTGTCCTCTTATCAGATGAGGAAGTGGCCCTCAGGGTGACGGAGGAAAAGCTAAGAAATGTCAGAGAGGCTGGAGCCGATTGCATGAATCTCGTCTGCCCTTTCTGTAGTCTAATGTTTGATGCCAATCAGAAAGGTATCGAAACGAAATCTGGTAATGAATTTAATATCCCGGTCCTGTATCTGCCTCAGATAATAGGTCTGGCCATGGGTTTCAGTCGCAAGGAGCTTGGTCTTAACCTGAACTCAGTCAGCACCAAGGAATTGGAATCAGTCGTAGAGGCATAAAGGCTATCGTAAGATACGGTAAGGTGATGAGAACGTTTAGTTTAAGAGACACGGACTCTGATTTTATTCAAGAGATCGAATCGTCAGACTTTATCGGCAGATTCAGGGGTTGTTACGCCTGTGGCACTTGCACAGGAGGTTGTCCGGTACATAGGGCGAATAGGGATTATGATCCCCTTCGTATTATGAGGATGCTCATTCTCGGTTTCAGAAAGGAACTATTGAAAGGGGAGATGATCTGGCTCTGTTCTGATTGCTATACTTGCCAGGAAAACTGCCCAATGGAGGTGAAGATCACCGATATCATTAATCACCTTAAGAATCTTGCCACGCATGAAGACAATACTCCCCTCGGGGTGAGCACTCAGGAAAAACTGCTGATGGATCAGGGCAAGATTTACATTATTGATGAGTTTGATAATAAAAAGAGGGCAAGGGTAGGACTCCCTTCTCTTCCTGAAATGGCTGAAGAGGCGAAGAGATTGCTTAAGCAAAGACAAAAATAGTGGCAAGCAATATGCACGCATGAGCAAGAAAAACGTATACACATTTTCAGTATACGGATTGCAGGGTAACGTCAAAGTCCAGGGTATGGGTATCTTTTTTTTGGTTATGCCCCTGGCCCAGACCTGGCATGGCAGGTTGCGGTTATAGAAAGCGATCCATGCATAAGCAGTGAAAACAGTTATATATCCAAATCCCGTCGCGCCAGGGCAGGCCTGTGACGTGGCCCCTTACTGGGTCGTTTCAAAATGGTTTATTGAGCCCTAAGCCTTAGAATCATAGGCTCCATCTATATAAACCATTTTGAAACGCCTGCCCGCCATGCAAGCAAGGCGAGGCGGGCGGGCCCACTCATCTAAACTATGTGGGGCATAATCCAAAAAAAAGACACCCATACCCTGCAAGAAGCTTAACAATCAATAGGTTACGTTTTACTATGAAGTGGATTTGTAGCGGATGATTGGGCGTTTGGAAAGAGCGTG
>JAUVXZ010000124.1 GCA_030603345.1 Pseudomonadota bacterium | reverse complement strand
TAACGGTCAGCGGGTCAATTACCTCTACTGCCTTAACCGGTTCATAGTCTGCGATCCGTGGCGAGAGATTCCTTGGATTCATGATGGATTCATAAGTAAACTCGACATCGCTGGCATCAAAGACATGACCATCATGAAAGAGTATGTCGGGTCTCAGGTGAAAGATCAGGATGGGATTGTGTTCGGTAGCAGGGACGAATTCTCTGGCATATGCAGCTAATTTTTCTTTTGATACTGGGAGATCCGTACTCAGGTATCTCTTTCCCCGAAAAGAAGTAAAATAGGTCTCCCCAAGGAGTTGCGTAAGATTTTTGAAAAGATCCTGGTCTACAGCTGTGAGGGTCAACTTGATTCTGGCAGGTGCCTCAACGTGCACCTTTAACTCGATTTCCTTCTTGCTATTTTTTGGATCTTTTTCACCCTTGGTTACCAGAAATTCTCTGGGAGGGATAACCGCGATCTCTCTGATATTATCCAAACAGGCTTTCAGTCGTGGATCTGAAACCTTATTGTCTTTTTTCGCTTTTCTCAGAAAATCCACCACTTCTTCGGCTCTTGCCGGACCAACCCCCGGAATACTGGCAGATCTATTTATATAAAAAAATGCCTCCTCAAACACCTCCCACGAGGTAGCAAGACGTCCCCTGAAACGCAGTTCCTCATCCCGGTCGATAAGCCCTTCAAAAACCAGGGAATTAATCTGACTGCTGGCCGAATCAGCAGAGAGGATTGGGTTGAGTATACTTGCATCGCCTATGGATGCTGTAATGTATTCATTGAGCCGGTCGGGATTTCCCCGCGACTGCTGCTCATAGGTGGGCACCCAGAAATAGGACTGGAGCAGGAACAAAATAACCACAATCGGGGTAAATATCAGAACCTTGCGAATAGTCATAGCTTATTACGAGGCTAGATCTTGCTAGCTGTAAACTACTGCCGCCTTTGTGCCAATTATATTACCATCTAAAACAAAAGGAGCATAAGCAATTGACGAATTGCTGTCAAATTGTTTGAAGGGATGGGCGGGAATCTGATGTAAAGATGATGAGCGAAAAGAGGGCCAAAGCGCCTGAGGGTATCTCTTTGGTGATAATGGATAGGGCCAGGTTATTGGCGCTTGGCTGCTGGCCGAATCCAGTTTTTTCAGGATGGTCTATTCGCTCAGCCAGAGGCGCGTAAGAGGAGATTCCTTCATAATCGTTTCCTTGGCACCCAGGTAGGTTTTGTACCCGCCGCTTAAACCCTTGGACCTAAAACCGTTCTGCACGAGAATACGATGACCTATATAGGATCTCAGGCCATGAGCGCAGAAAGGCACATAATTCTTTTCTTTATCGAGCTCTGGCAGTCTTTTGCGCAACTCGTTCAGCGGTATATGCAATGCCCCTTTGATAACTCCAGAGGTATCAAGTTCGTCCGTGTTGCGCAGATCGATGAGAACATCTCGATCTCTGTCGAGATCACCGATCTGGTTCCAGTTGATTACTTCGAGATCGCCTTTGAGAATATTTGCCGCCACAAACCCTGCTATGTTGACCGGGTCTTTGGCCGAGGAGTAAGGGGGTGCGTACGCCAGTTCCAGTTCCTCAAGGTCGTATACGGTCATTGCACCCCGGATGACCGTGGCGAGTACATCGATGCGTTTATCTACGCCTTCCATGCCAACAATTTGCCCGCCAAGGATCTTCCCGCTACTCGGTGAGAAAATCAGCTTAATCGCCATGGTCGCGGCACCGGGATAGTAGGAGGCGTGGGAACCGGAATGGGTGTGGCTTACCAGGTGGGGAATGTTATGTTGTTTCAGAACTTTTTCAGTAGCGCCAGTTGAGGCGACGGTTAGATCGAATACTTGAACCACCGTTGTTCCTGTCGTTCCCTTAAAGATCGACCGACGGCCCAGGGCGTTGTCTGCAGCGATGCGGCCCTGTTTGTTTGCCGGTCCGGCGAGCGCAGTCATAGTGGGCAGCCCGGTAACAAAGTCCTTTATCTCAACAGCATCGCCAACTGCATAGATATCAGGGTCAGAGGTCCTCATGGTAGCGTCCACCTTTATGCCACCCCGTTCGCCGATTTGGAGACCTGCCCCTCTGGCAAGCCTGTTCTCCGGTTTAATCCCTATTGATAGTATGACGAGGTCGCACGCGATCTCGTGTCCCTTGTCTGTTGAGACGATTATGCGGTTGCCCTTTTTTGAAAAAGACTGAACGCTCTGTCCCAATTCGCATGCCACTCCCTTTTCCTTGAGGTGGGCATGGACCATTGCAGCCATCTCAAGGTCGAGGGGTGCCATCACCTGGTCGAACATCTCGACGATAGTGGTGTTCACACCTCGATGCACAAGGTTCTCAGCCATTTCCAGGCCAATAAAACCCCCACCTACAATTACTGCGGACTGGGGCTTTTCATTATCCACGTGTGCCTTTATGCGATCTGAGTCAGGTACGGTGCGAAGGTTGAAAATACCGTCCAGGTCAACGCCTCTGAAAGGCGGCTTGACCGGTTCCGCTCCAGGCGAAAGAATGATCTTGTCATAGGTTTCTTTATACCGCTCTCCAGTTTTTAGGTTCTTTGCCTCGACGTGCTTGTTCTTTGTGTCGATAGCAACGACCTCAGAAAAAATCCTGATATCAATGTCATATCGGTCCCTGAAGGCCTCCGGGGTGGTCACAAAAAGATCCTCCCGATCCTTAATAACCTCGCCGATATAGTAAGGCAGACCGCAATTAGCAAACGAAATATGTTCTCCTCTCTCAAAGAGAATAATCTCGGCGTGCTCATCCAGCCTGCGCGCTCGGGCAGCAGCAGTAGCGCCACCGGCGACGCCTCCGATTATCAATAGCTTGGTTGTCATAATCACTTCCTCACTGGAAAAAGAAACATCATTGCTGTTACGGCAGCTTGAGGTGCGGGAAGCAACTCAGATGCCTATTATACTCTTAGGGAGTAAAGGTGTTAAGCAGATAGATATAGAGCCTGTAGATCGGAGGCATTGCGGTATTTTAGGTGCCTCATCAAAGCCTTGAGCAGGCTCGTACGAGGTTAGTGTGGTGGAATTCAGTTTTTCTTCTCGAAGTCTTCTCTCAGGTGCCCAAACCGCTTATCTACCATCTTCTGAAACTCTTTAACATCCTCATCGGTCAGGTGCCGAAACCTGCCCTGGAGGTGCATGTACTCGTCAATTGGCATAATCTCATCGGGGATAACGGTCTGCCTATAGGTTTCGCCATTTTCTACCTCGTAGAGCGGGAAGATATTGGATAGTACAGCAAGGCGCATCACTTTTATGGACAGATTCTCAGGCATTCTCCAGCCTGTTGGGCACGCAGCAAAAAGATGGATAAACCTCATGCCTTTTATAGACCGGGCTTTTTTGAACTTGGCGATCATATCATGAGGATAGGCAGCAGTTGCAGTGGCAAGATAGGGGATCTTGTGGGCAATCATGATCGCATCAATATCCTTCTTTTGCTCTGATTTGGGATTCTTGACCGGGGTTGTTGTCGTCCAGGACCCGATAGGGGTAGCACCTGAGCGCTGGATTCCGGTATTCATGTAGGCCTCGTTATCATAGCATACATAGAGAACATCATCATTTCTCTCTGCAGTGCCTGACAGGGCCTGGATACCGATATCAAAGGTGCCTCCATCACCTGCCCATCCAACAACACAGATATCATCCATACCCCTTTTCCGGTATGCTGCCTTAATGCCGGATATGGTTGCTGCAGTTGTCTCAAAGGCGCAATGAAAGAAGGGAACATCCATGATTGACAGAGGCCAGGCACCCGGTATAATTGTCCAGCAGCAGGCAGGCACGGCAAGCACTGTCGGTTTGCCCAAGCCTTTTAGTGCCAGTCTCATGGAAAGAGATGCCCCGCACCCAGCACACGCTACGTTTCCAGAGGTCAAAAGCTCATCTTCTGGAATATCCCTGTTGTCGAATCTCTGATTGAGGCTATACATAGTTTACTCCTATCCACATATCGACATCATCTGGTCGATCATCCTTAACGGTTTTCTGGTAGATACCCTCAATAATCTTAACACTAATATCTCGGCCACCGAGACCGGCGATATAGCCATAGATGAGGGGTCTGTCGCCTTCAGGAAGCTCGTAAAGGGCGCTCCTGATCTCCTGTGCCCATATACCAGTAGCACCGGGGGAGAAGTTCCGATCAATAATCGCCACCTTTTTCTTGCCCTTAAGCACTGCAATGATTTCCTCCCGGGGGAAGGGTCGAAGGGTCTTAAGCTTGATCATACCCACCTGGTGTCCCTTTTCCCTGAGCAGATCGATGGCATCCCTGCCAGTAGATGCTACTGTCCCGGAGACAACCATGACCACATCTGCGTCTTCCGCTCGATATGCCTCCACCTGGTGATACTTCCTTCCAAACACCTTGGCAAACTCCTCGTGGACCTCGGTAATGACTCCCTTGGCCTTCTCCATATCCCTCTGGATTTGCCACCTGAATTCCATATATGCATCACTCATGGTAATACCACCGAAGGTTCTGGGATTATTCGGGTCGAGCCACAGATCACCTGGATCGAAAGGAGGGAGGAAATCCCTGACTGTCTCTCTATCCGGGATGTCTATTGGCTCAGATGTGTGGGACAGAAAAAATGCATCCAGCACAATCATTGCCGGCAGCCTCAAGGTTTCTGCGATCTTGAATGCCATGATGGTGGTATCCAGGACCTCCTGATTTCCCTCACAGTAAAGTTGAATCCATCCGGTCTCCCTCTGGGAGACAGAGTCGGTCTGATCACTCCAGATAGTCCAGGGGGCAGCTGCGGCCCGGTTGACATTAGCCAGAACTACCGGTGTTCGGGCACCGGTGGCATAGTGCAGCATTTCATGCATCAGAAATAATCCCTGGCCACAGGTGGCCGTAAATGCCCTGGCGCCCCCCATTGAGGCCCCGATACAGGCAGCCATGGCCGAGTGTTCTGACTCCACCCTGATATAATCCAGGTCCACCAAACCTTCAGCCTGCATCGTGGCCAGCTCTTCGATGATGGTTGTCTGGGGTGTGATTGGATACGCTGGAACTACCTGAACATCAGCCAGCATTGCCCCATAGGCTACCGCCACGTTTCCTGTTAGTACCTTTCTCATGTCTCTACTCCATAAACTTCATTTCCATTGCCCCCCGGGGGCATTCATTCACGCATATGCCGCATCCCTTACAATAGTCCATATCTGGTATATATCCATAGCCCCCCGGATCGGTCTTTATGGCACTTTCCGGGCAGAAGATATGGCAGTTTCCACATTCTGTGCAGGAACCGCACATAAAACAGCGCCTGGCTTCAGAGACTGCTTTCTGTTCGGAGGGTGATGGAATCACCTCCTGAAAGCCCTTTAATCTCTTTTTTGTGGGAATCCTATCGATTTTCATCCCTTGCCGGTGATCAAAATAGAAGGGATTCATGTCCTTGTAGTCTACTACCTCCAAGCTCGGGTTTCTTCTCAGGAAGAGCGTGGTCCCCTTCATGCGACCAACACTGATATTTCCTTTGTCCCCCCACCTGAACTGATCAAGGCTCTTTTTCTCACCCTTCACCTCTTCAAGGAGTCGGTCAATGGCTATGGAAGCACGCTTCCCTGAGCCAATGGAATGGGTAACGGTATGAGGGATATCGATAATATCTCCACCGGCAAACAAGGTGGATTCAGTTGTCTGGCCCATCTGATCGGTCTCGACCACTCCTTTTTTGTGGGAGACAGAAGGGGGAAGATCATCTACCCTGGTACCCTCACCTATGGCTATGATCATGCCATCGCAATCAATATCAAAGGTCTCTCCGGTAGGCACGGGTCGTCTCCGGCCAGAATCGTCCACCTCTCCCAGGGCCATCTTTTCAACTTTGATACCTGTAATGTGCTCCTGGCCGTATACCTCTGTTGGGGTGGCAAGAAAAAGAAATCCAACTCCCTCTTCCTTGGCCATTGCAATCTCTTCCGGATGCGCTGGCATCTCTTCCTCACCTCTCCGATACACGATGGTCACCTCTGCCCCGAGCCTGCGAGAGACTCTGGCACAGTCTATGGCACTATTTCCACCACCGATCACGGCCATGTTTTTGCCTGCCTTTGATTTTTTGTCGAGATTGATCTCCCGTAGGAATTCGAGTGCCTCAAATATCCCCTGCTTGTTGAGCCCCTCTATCCTCAGACCGGTCTCCTCGTAAGCCCCAACAGCAACAAATACGGCGTCAAACTGGGTATTAAGGGCATCCCAGGTGATATCCTTACCTATGGTGACGCCCATCTTGAATTCGATTCCCATCTCAGAGAGCCTGCCGATTTCGGCATCGAGGATGTCTTTGGGGAGCCGGTAAGCCGGAATACCATACCGCATCAAGCCGCCAGGATTCTGATCCCTATCAAATATGGTAACATGGTATCCTCTCTTCCTCACATGAAAGGCTGCACTCAGGCCTCCGGGGCCTGCACCCACTACGGCAATCTTTTTGTCTTTTTGCGGCTCAGTAACGTCTATCTTGAGGCCGTGGGAAAGACCGTAATCGCCAATGAAGCGTTCGACCGTGTGGATAGACACGGCTTGGTCGTGGTCTTTTCTATTACACTGCTCCTCACAGGTGTGGAAGCAGACTCGGCCCATGATTGCAGGGAAGGGATTTTCCTCCGTGATCAGTTCCCAGGCCTCTTCAAACCGCTCCTGGCTGGCCAGATACATATATCCGGTAATATCCTCGCCAGCAGGGCACTGCTGGTTACACGGAGAAATGCGATCAACAAACAGAGGTTCGGCAAACTTCCAACTTCCGGTTTTGTTTACCAGGCCGGGGGTGGTAGAGACGGCACATAATGGAACGCTGACCTTTTTTTCAGTATATTTCATGTTCAATCCCCTTGATTAACCTATCTTTACATGAAAGCGCCTAAAGTTTAGCGTGAGTTAGATGGCTCACAAAACCTGGCACTTCTATTTAGGCCAGATTGTCTGTTATTGGGCAGTGTCCGCAGGCAACTCACTGTTTGCAGTCTTCCAACGGTCAACGGGCAACAGACCACTGACACCAATTGGTTACAATTGAACAACATCACTCACTGTTCCATAGGCCTCTTGAGCAGCGGCGGCATTGTTTTCGGTATATGCTGGCACATCAGTCTTGATCCCCTCAATCAGGCTTTCCAGGGTAACAACCCCAAGCACCTTGGCCACAGCACCTAATATGGCGGTATTCACAATGGGAGATTGGGGACTGCCAAGATGATACTTTACGGCAATTTTTCCAGCCGGAACAGTGGCCACGCGAAAGCCTTTGAACGGACCGGAAAACTCCGGCGGTTTCTTATTGCTGTTGATGATGACAATGCCGTCCTTCTTGAGTCCGTTGGCGAGAGGTACCTGTTCTACCAGGAGAGGGTCGAGGACTACGAGATGGTCAGGTTCATATATCTCGGTGCGGATGCGTATGGGCTTGTCATCTACCCTTAAAAAAGCAGTCACTGGTGCTCCTCTCCTTTCGACCCCGAACGCGGGAAAGGACTGGGAATATTTGCCATCCAGGAATATAGAGGTGGCAAGAATCCTTGAGGCAACCACAGCCCCCTGGCCGCCCCGCCCGTGAAAACGTATCTCAATCATATCAGAGCTCCCCTTAATGTATCAGAAATTCTATCCGTCTTTAGCGGGTAATCATAGTACTCCAACCGGGGCGAAGCCCCCAAGTTCTACCTTACGGCATCTTGTTATAGGTTGGAGATAGAGTAGAAAAATTGCTTTCTCGAATAAACGGTTTGCCGTTGCTGTTAAGGTGGAAAGGCAAGACAGTTTTCAATGTTGTTGAAGTTTTATTCAGTGCAGGTAAAATGTCAAGGAAAAGATTAGACTTTTTCATTTTTCTGAACTGATCTTTAGGGGAGTGATTATGAACACGGAGTGATTATGAACATTGACAATGATCAAGGAATATCTGATTATTTGGTAATGTTTCAACCACCAAGGCACAAAGCCCGCCCTGGCGCAACTGCCTGAATATCATATGGGCGCTGAATTATTTATCAGATGAATTCTATATATAAATTCATTGCAACCCAGGTCTGGGCCAGGGACCCAAAGACCTGCCCGACGGACGGCAGGCGGGGAAGACGAAAAAATTGAATAAAGGAGTTTTCTCATTAATAAGCCTCAGGCTAATTGATTTCGATGTGCCACGCATTAATGCGCCTCAGGCGCATTAAAAAGGGTTATTATCAAAAATAACTCTATAGCCTTGGTGTCTTGGTGCCTTTGTGGCAAGATACCTGGGTAATTATTTTAAATAAGGCAATAACATCCTTCACTAAGAATTATGGTAAGAAAAACTCCGATATGTTTGTGCTTGTCCTTGTTGCGGGTTGCATCACCTGCCTTCTCTTTGGAGAAAATAACTATCCCTTGCGAGGTAATGGAAGTATCAAAGTCGTTTGAATCTTCTTCCAGCAAACTCAACGGGGTTCGGTATATATTACTCCACCAGGCTCATAGTTAGGATAGGGAAACACTCTCTAAGTGGCTCAAGGCCCACAGTGGAACTGAGGTAACATTTATTGTCAATCAAAAAGAATATGCGGGCATTCTCTTTCGGTTGGCACATTGTTTTGGTAGGGGCCTGCTCATCTATGCCGATGATGTAAGGCCTGAGAAACGAGATATTATTAAGGTAGTTCTCTCCCCTGCTCCTTAATCACCATCCGCTTTGCGCTTAGCGCCATGCACATTGCTTTGAACTTTGAGCTATCAGCCATCAGCTCGATGTCATGCATTTACGCTATGCGCTATGCCAGATACCCATCCTGTGTCATGAATCTCATATCCAGAAACAAGCAACTACTGAACCGACAAACATACACTTGCCCCTTTTTCATATCACGATCCCAATGGCTCGTTGGATAGCCTTTTCTACCTCTGTCATCTTTATGGGGCTTATACTTCCAGAAAAAGGACCCCGGATCAAAAAGGATTTATCAAGAGTGGTGATTTGTTCACACTTGGCCATGGATGTTTGGGCAAGGCCACCTTCCCCTTTGGCCAATTCGACGTGGGTGGGGCTAGCGCGGAGAGTAGTAGAGATAGGAACTACAATGGCATCATTAGCTAAGCGATTTCGAACGTCCAAAGATACCATCAAGGCCGGCCTCGGTTTAGTATCCTTTGGCTGACCAGGAAGTCTGACCAGATAAATCTCGCCTCTTCTGGGGTAAGGCATGGGCTTAGTTCTCCCAGAGATGTTGAGCAGAGCGGGTTGCTATTTTGTCCCACTGGCGGTCTTCTGCTTGCTCTTCATGCGACAATGATAGATAGTATTGTTCAATCTGACTTTCAATTTCTCGCTTTTTTTGGTCTTTGTGCCAGTTGCGTAAAACATCCTCGATAAGTTGGCTGCGAGAGCGGGGTTTAAATTCCTTTAGGAAAACATCAATAGCCTCAACTAATTCCGCATCGAGACTTGCAGTAACCTTTACTTTTGTTGAAGAAAAGGCCTTAGAACCCATATCTTCCTCCTCTATTGCCTATTATTGTTATGAATATAATTCATACGAAATTTCATGTCAATGGTTTTCTTGGGCCTGAATTTCTCTTTATTCTTTATCACCATCACCGGGGTACCCCGCACTTTGTTATCACCAACCTTCACTCCCGCACACTGCTTACTCGGGTCGGCAATGAACTGCCATGAGGGTTTTATATTCCAAGGGGAAAAGACGTTATGCAAACGGCAAAGCATGATGTCACCTTTTTGTTTCTTAATAAATTCTCAGAATAATCCCTGAAGTCTGTAAAAAAATTCCAAAAAAAGTTTTGAGGTTATG
>JAUVXZ010000291.1 GCA_030603345.1 Pseudomonadota bacterium | reverse complement strand
CTTTTCGAGACCTAAACTTTCCCCTATCTCCTCAGCTGCCCTCAGGTGACCGAAATGAATCGGATTGAAGGTTCCTCCCAGGATACCTAATCTCACGTCCTTACCTGTCCAGAGCCAAATACGATAAACTTTGTGATGGTGAGCTCCCTTAGGCTCATTGGTCCATATGCGTGCAGCTTTGCGGTATTGATCCCAATCTCCGCACCGAGACCAAGCTCAAAACCATCATTGAATCTGGTGGAGGCATTTACCAGCACCACCGAGGCATCTACCTTTTCCAGGAATTGCTGAGACCGCTCATAGTTGTCTGTAACGATTGCCTCTGTATGATTCGAACCATACCGTTCAATATGATCCAGGGCCTCATCCATGTTCTCAACAATTCTAACCGCCAGGATAAGATCCAAGAACTCTGCTGGCCAGTCCCCCTCCTCGGCTTGCTTCAGACCAGGGATCAGTTTTGCGGACTCCTCACAGGCCCGTATTTCAACACCGGCATTGCTAAATTCTCTTATCATTTCAGGCAAAAATAAGGGGGCCACGTTTTCGTGCACCAGCATCGTTTCCATGGCATTACAGACCCCAGGCCTTTGCACCTTGGCGTTGAAACATATCTTTTGCGCCATTTCCACGTCGGCGAATTCATCTACGTACACATGGCACACCCCCTTATAATGCTTTAGTACCGGGATTCGGGAGTTTTCTGCAACAAACTTGATGAGATCTTCGCCACCCCTGGGAATAATCATATCAACATAGTCATCTAAACCCAAAAGGATACCAACCGCCTCGCGATCAGTTAAGGGGATCACCTGGATCGATTTTGCCGGTAGGTTGGCTTTTCTCAGCGCTGCAGCCAAGATCTCATTCAGGATCAAATTGGAGTTTATGGCTTCTGATCCACCCTTTAAGAGAACCGCATTACCTGATTTGAGGCAGAGAGCAGCTGCATCTACAGTTACATTGGGCCTGGACTCATAAATAAAGCCGATAACTCCCAAGGGTATTCTTACCTGCCCAACCTGCAATCCATTTGGTCTTTTCCACATACCGGATACCTCACCAACTGGATCAGGAAGGGCGGCCACTTCCCGCAACCCGGCAACCATTGAGCCTATTGTTTTTTCATCGAGGGTTAGTCGATCTATCATTGCCGGACTCAACCCCTTTTCTCGGGCAAGGGTGACATCCTCGGCATTTGTCTTAATTATCTCCTCTTTCCTGGCGAGTATATTCTCCGCCATGAAGTCCAAGGCCGCATTCTTTTCGCTGGTACGGGCAGTCCTCAATTGTCTGGCAGAAAGCTTGGCTTCACGGGCCATACCCTGTATCATCTCCTTGACCGCCAAGATTTCCTCTATGCCTCCCAATGGTTATCTATTAAGACAAGATTATCTTTATGGATGATCTCATCGTAGTGTTTGTATCCCAATATTTCTTCAATCTCAGAGGTTTTGAGTCCCATAATCTTCTCCACATCGGCTGATTGATAATTAACCAGACCAACAGCGAGGCTTCTATTTTGCTGATTCATTACGATTACAGAATTTCCCATGGTGAATCTCCCGTAAACAGCAATGACACCTGAAGGTAGCAGACTCTTTCCCTTCCTAATCAAAGCGTTTTCTGCTCCCCTGTCTACCATTATCTTCCCCTTAGGTGATTTGGCAAAGGCAATCCAGTGCTTGCGACTCTTCATGGGAATCGACTGAGGCAAAAACAGAGTCCCTTCCTCCCGGCCCTCAAAGATGGCCCTGATTATATTCTTTTTTGTACCATTGGCGATGATGGTAGGAATCCCACACATGGCCACATGCCTGGCTGCCTTGATCTTGCTTTCCATTCCACCCTTTCCCAGGGAACTTGGAATGGAGCTGGCAGTTTTCTCTATTTTGCTGGTCACCTTTTCAACTACAGAGATCCGATGTGCATCTTTGTTCACCCGAGGATCATTATCAAAAAAACCGTCTATATTGGTCAAGTTTATGACCAGATTGGCCGCGGCGAGGTTGGCGATCATGGCGCTCAGATTATCGTTGTCACCAAATTTTATCTCATCCACAACAACGGTGTCATTCTCGTTGATGATCGGGATAACCTTCCAATGAAGGAGCATGAAAAGGGTATTTCGGGTATTAAGATACCTTTTCCTATTGGTGAGATCATCTCGGGTAACTAATATCTGGGCTACCTTTTTGTCATACGTTTTGAAGGCCTCCTCATAGGCAAGCATCAAAGTGCTTTGACCCACTGCAGCAGCAGCCTGTTGTTGTGAGATGGATTGCGGTCGTTGAGAATATCCCATCTTTTTTATGCCAGAGGCAATGGCACCCGAAGATACGAGAATAATCTCCAACCCATTTTTTTCCATGAGATGACTGATATCTTTACTCAGGGCATTGATAACATCCAGGTTCAAACCCTCTTTTGTTGTAAGGGCACCACTTCCAATCTTAATAACTACCCTCTTAACAGAGTCTACTATCTTCTTCCGAGAACTCACCTTTTCCTTTAGAGAACGCATCGTTAAGAAATCACTTTTTCCCTTAGTAACTGCCTGAGTTCTTCTACTCCTTGTCCGGTGAGGGCAGAGATCGCAAGACACTCATGCCCAAGGTCATGAAAGGACCGACAGATTTCCTGGATGCTTTTTTTGCCGAAAGGTTTTAGGTCAATCTTGTTGATCACGACTACCTGATCCTTTTCAGTCAGGCATGGGTGGAATCGTTCCAGTTCTTGTCTTAAGATAGAGAAATCTTTCACTACATCCCCAGAATGGGGCTGATTCACATCCAGGACATGTAAAAGAAACCCGGTGCGCTCGATATGTTGTAGAAATCTGTGACCCAGACCCTTGCCACTGCTTGCACCTTCGACGAGGCCTGGGATATCAGCAACGGTAAGGGATTGTTCATCATCAAAAGACATCACCCCCAAGTTAGGGGCAACAGTGGTGAAGGGATAGTTGTCTATTTTGGGATGTGCATGTGAAATGCGGGATAAGAGGGTGGATTTGCCTGTATTGGGTAAACCTACTATCCCTATATCAGCGACAAGCTTTAGTTCCAGTTTGAGTCTTTTTTCTGTTCCCTTTTGGCCTTCCTGGGCAAACCGAGGAGCCCGATTTGCTGCAGTAACGAAATGCGAGTTACCTTTCCCACCGGCTCCACCTTCCACTAATATCATATGCTGATTATCGTAAACTAAATCAGCGAGGAGTTCTCCTGTTTCCTGGTCTCTTACCATGATCCCTACCGGGACCAAGATTTCGATGTCCTTTCCCTTTTTCCCTGACCTGTTGTTACCTCTCCCGGGTTTGCCATTCTGGCCCTTAAACAAGATCTTTGAGTGTAAATCGTATAAGGAATGGAGCCTTCTGGAGGCCTTGATCACAACATTTCCGCCTTTTCCTCCATCTCCACCATCAGGCCCTCCCTTTGGTAAAGATCGCTCTCTCCTAAAGCTTACACAACCTGCCCCACCGTCACCTGATTTTACCGTGATCTCAGCCTCGTCAATAAATCCCATTCTCGTTACTTGTTTCTCGTTTCTGTATGCCGGTTTGGTTAGCCAGACGCCAGCACTGTTTTCTCTCTAAAGTATGTCTTCTGGTTATCCATTTTTTTGCCAGGCTGTTGCCCAAACGGAAATCCCAAACAAATCTTGGCGAAGTGGAAGATAAGCGATGTCAACTGTTTGAGCCCTAAGGACAGGATAACGTCAAAGTCCAGGGTATGGGTGTCTTTTTTTTGGTTATGCCCCTGGCCCAGACCTGGCTTATAGGGCATGAGTATATGTGCTTTGTCTGCGAAATAACACTGCGAACATGCGATATCTCAGAAATGTCGCGCCTCCC
>JAUVXZ010000143.1 GCA_030603345.1 Pseudomonadota bacterium | reverse complement strand
CATCGAACCCTTATGGCGCCTTTAGATAGGTGTGATTCATCCAAATCGTATCTTTTATTACATTGAGAACACTGGACGATCATGATTCATCCTCACTGTCGGCTGGGCCTAAGATTTCTAAATCTTCATCAAGTTCTTCATCGCCCCCTAAAATCGTTTCCAAAACCCTTTTCGAGTCGATTTGACTCGGAGCCTCCTCGGGAAGGTAGAGCATCACGCCACCCCTCACAGGGCGGATGGTGATCTTTCCCTCCTCGGCCAGTCTTTGGGTCGTTTCAACGGGGTTTGTGCCGAAGTAGTCCTTAAAGGCCTGATTGAACCCACTGTACACAGAATGGATTCCTTTATAAGGTGGTTTACGAAGTTTTTTGATCGCCCTGCCGATAAACTCATATTCGGAAATCTTCTTTTCGCCAGCCTTTGCCATAGGATCCCCTCCCATTCCCTAAAATGTTAACCATTTGCCTCCGGGGGTGAGTCACAGTATTCCACACCATTTACTACATCATTTTGTCAAATACGGTCAAAGAGTTGAAACAAAAAAGCTCCGTCAACTCTGCGAGTGGGCGGAGCTTTTTTTTAATTTTTTTATATGTTTCCCGGTCCCCAGTGGAATAGCATTAAGGCGGTCGCACAGGTTATGGCGTGATTGAGTAAACTGACATTCAAAAGACGGGTGCTTTAAATAGGAATTTTGATTCCACGGGGTAAACCCCGGTGGAATATGCTTCGCCCTAGAGGAATAACCAGATTCCACCCCAGCACGATCATCCTGACCTACGCCAGTACCATCTCCCGGGGCTACGGGGCACGCGAGGCAGGCGGGGTGAACCCGAGAGGAATAGGCTTCGCATTCCACCCCAGTTGAACACCCTAAGGGTACCCGGTTCAACGGGGCACCGCGCTGCTGAATCTTCGACAGGGTAAGCCCCAGTGGAATAGGGTAGCTCTGGTTGCAGGGATTTTGCCATAATTGAACAACAGGTATGCTAGGGGAAGGGCACTTTTTAGGGCGAATTTCATTCCACGGGGTAGACCCCAGTGAAATAGGCTTCGCATTGCACGGGGCAGGCATAACACCCTCCTGAAGGGGTGAATAATGATGAGGTTAACCTACGCTGATCTTGTTGATCTGTCAAGGAAAACGCCGCTTAATAAGCGTTGTTCAGTCCATAGCTGATAGGGGCAGGAGGAAGGAGTGGGGAATTCCCTTTCCTCAAGTGGTGGGAGGTATTGTGTTTGCCGTGGCCTACTAGATAGAAGGAAGCCTGATGGTACCCATCACCATCCATGTCCTGGGTAACCTGGCAATATTTACTCTTTGGCTGATGTCTTGGTGGGTCGCTGGGGCTATTCCCAAATGCTTTGCCTGCACGATCACAAAGGTGTCCCTCCTGTGTAAAGCAAAAAAAGCGTATGGGCGACCAATTGGGCAGGGATCTGCCCGGGCCAGAGCAAGGTCCATGTGGTAATGGCTGGCTATGTAATCCCTTTCCCGGCCTTGGGTGAGTAAATTATTAATTTTACCAAAACTGGTATTATTGATAATTTGGGGAACTCTACCCTGGCTTATCTCCACTACCGCCCCGATCTGCTCTTGGGTCCAGCCCCCCCCCAAAAGGACGGCGGACAGGCAAGGCGGTTTAATCGGATGATAATGATGTTTCGGTTGGCCCTTTGGCGTGCTCAAATATCTGAGATCCAGGAATTGATCGTTTGCTTTCTTATCCTCAGTTTTTGTGCCAGAGCTGCTTCTGTCCAGTTACATTCCGGCTCAAGAATCCGCGTGTCCAACCGGAAAAGCCCAGGCGCCCCATGGGGTCGGCGCCTCTCTGCCAAGATTTACTCCTATGAGCAACCCATCCAAGATATCCACCCTGCCATCACCGTTGATATCCGCCCTTGGATCACTGGGAGGGGCACTACCAAAGGCGGCATGCACGATGACGAGGTCCAGGAAGTCTATGAGGCGATTGCCATCGGCATCGCCTGCAAAAAGGGTCACGGTAGACAGGTCGACGGGCCTGTTATTCCTTACTTCAAATCCTCTTTGGGCGTAAAGGTATCCGTCCATAGATACCGTAATGGTATGGTATCCTTCCGGCAACAAAAAGAAAACATACCCATCACTTCCAGTCAATTGCTGCCAACCATCGACGCTCACCAGAACGCCACTATGATCCTGACGCCCTTCGAGCCGAACATGGGCGGTCATCCAACCATTCCCATCGGCCAAGGACCCGTCAGCATTTGGGAGACCATAACCAATGCAATAGCAGATTAGAGAGAATATTCCCATGAAAATAGCCAAACGGCTTAGGTTTCTCCTGTTCATGATGCTCTCCTTTCTTGTAAAAGGTCCCATTTGATCGAGGTCCGCTTTAGTACCAGGGAACGGGACCTGATTTTTTGAAGTTTGCTGATACCAAAACCAAATCCAAGATATCGAAAATTCCGTCACCGTCGATATTCCCTCGAGGATCTGAAGGTGCCCGCTGTTTTATTCGCCTTCGCCAGAATACCCTGCAGCGACTCGACTGAGCTCGCAGAAGCTTGAACAGCGCCCGTCCTCGTCCGACGTAATAGGCTATGGCCGACGGTGTCCGCAGTAGCCCTGCTACGGAAGATGGAAAGGCGGGTTGGCTTCGGCGAATTCCGATTTGATACCCCGCAGCTTGTCGGAGCAAAGCGGAGATCCCGCTTGCGGGGCTGCGGGGAGCTTCATCAGACTGGGGGTTTCCCCGACCTTTTATAGACGTCATCTGATAATCCTTATGGAAACAGATAGCCATCCCTGATGGTTCAGACCGCTTCACGATTCCGCTGATCTCTACACGAGCTTGAGCTCCCATGAGTTTTTTCAGCTTGTCAATCGACAGAATCAGATTTATTTGTACAGGTGTGCCCTCAGGGAGAGGATCCACACCGTAGAAGAATGCGCCCTCAGAGGATATATCTCTGGTCCTGAGGCGAAATACTCTGTTCATCTGATCCGCAGTTTCCGCCGTGATTTCCCCACGGAGTTTCAAATTGAATCTTTCCAATTTTCTTCGGTCTTTCATCGTTCTTTGAGCCCCCCAAAAGATGTTGTAGTCAGGGGTCAGGTGCCATCAGTGGCTTATAGATCTTTTGGATAGTTGTACGTGAAGGAGGGGGGTTTTGCAGATGGGGCCGTTTTCGTGAGGTTTTTTTGGATCACAAGATCCCACAGTCACTTTTCGGATAAGGAAGCACATAAAGGAAGGGGGTTGGGAGGGGAGGTTCTGATGTAACTTATGGGCATAGCTGTTTTGCTGTTTTGAACTTTTTGGTAAGTTGTTTCAGAACCAAGATCCCCTTTTGCGCTTACGAGTCCTCTAGGTGTCTATATGAGCTAAGATGTTAAAATTTGTCCGCCAGACTTCGGGCGGATTAATGTGAAATTTTTGCTGGTTTATTTGGGTAACGGTTAGGGTAACGAAGCCCGTATCGGTAACGGTTAAGGTAACGTAGAAATAAAAAGATCAATGACGTTACCGAAAAACGAAACGGGCATCCCCGACAGTATAGTCGGGACAGGCTCCACCGTAACCCATAAACGTTATTCAGTATTTCGTATTTTACTGACGTAGTGTCTCGACGGTTTGATGCAGAGCTTCGCTAGTGAAAGAAATTCTCTGCTACAGCCCGGCCACTGTCGTCGAATTCAATACCTTCCATTTCCAGTAAGGTTCGTTTCATTTCTGGTCCACCCTGATATCCACCAAGCGATCTGTCTGAGCGAATTGCCCGGTGACATGGGATTATGATCGGGAACGGATTGTTTGCCAAGGCATTGCCAACTGCCCGGGCTGCGTTCGGGCTACTCAAGTGCCTAGCGATGCGCTGATAGGTACTAACGGCCCCCCGAGGGATCCCATGTTCAGCGCGCAAAACCTCCTGCTGAAATCCAGAGCAGGTGTCCATACAAACGACCTCAAGAGAAAACTCGATGTTTTCACCACTAAGAAATGCTTCAATATCATCGGCAACGACATTAATCTCAGAACAAGAAGAGCCGATAGAATCAGGAAATAACACGGAAACCTGGTGTCTGGCTGTGGCACCCGGCCTGGGGAGCAAAACTCGAAAGATCTTCGGCTGGTCACCAAAAACCGACCATAGCATAACCACTGGACCGAAAGGGGTGGGGCGAATGCAGAAGGATGATTTGCCAGTGCCTTTGTTTTTCATGCGTTTAACACCAAAGCTAAGCCCCCTGCAAAAGAGCATCAGCGATTTTCCAGGTCGGTCTTCAGCGAATTGGATGGCGGCTTCGAGAAACCTTAAGTTTCAACCTTCTGAGATGAAGAACCTCATCTTCGTTAAAATAGGTCTTCCAGGGCTCGTTAAATTGTTCCTTGAGTGCCATATCCGTAGTATCTCCTCCTTCAGCATCTATCAGAAGCGCAACCTGAAACCTATAAACAACGAATCATCATCCTTCTCCACTTCACCGGGAGGATCATCGAAGCGGGCATCAAAAGTCCTATAACCAACCCCGATTGCTCCATTTTCCACAACATAGAAATACAGCGCGGCAGAGAATTCCATATACCGATTAGAATTCCTAAAACAGAGAGCCTCGGGAGCCAGGGAGAAAGACGCTGAAATAGTTATTGGCAGATTCGTCCCCCTTCCCCTGAGGTCGTATTCACCGAGGACCTGAAAGCTCACCGCCCCCAGGTCATAGTCTTTAGGGCCAACTTCCACCTCCCCAACAAAGGCCTTGAGTCCCAAACCGAGTATCAGCCCGGGAACCAACACGTCATCTTTTAAGGCGAAATTTAGATTCGTTATCAGATAATCATCGCTATAATCCAAACCAATGCCAGCTTCAGGGTAGCTATCGTAAGCCGGAAATATCCAAGCCACATTTAGTATGATATTATTGGAGTTTGCATAAATCTCGGAATTGATACTTGCACTGCGTGCATATGTTGGAAGAATAAGGGTAATCAGGGCGACTATTAATGCTATTGTTCTTATGTTTTTCATGCTCGTTTTCCTATCTGGGTTTAGCTCAAGGAAAATCTTCTGGCGTCTGTTTCCACGTGCAATAACGTGATAAAAAGGCCCAAAGAAGTGTATCCGTGGTTTTCTAGGCATAATTTCTAAATACCAGGTACTAGAGCAAATATCAATAGTCAATTAGTCATGCCTGGTACCTTTCCGAGGGATAGATGATGGGGAGGCGAGCGGGCCTGTCGGAATACCCACTGGCATACTTGTCATAAGTGAGAACTCTAAAACCTGCATCGTTCAAGGCCTGAACCTGTTTGTCCCAAGTCCATATTGGAACAGTTCCTCCATGCACTAGGACCACTACCTTTCCGTCATCCGGACCGTCGAATTTGTAATGCGTAATACCGTCCGAGAGTCTTATATATGTACCGCCTAACCTTGCTCGCACTGTTTCATTCAGTTCACTATTTTCAGGATCAAGTATATGATAGATTCCAACTAACAATATTATCAATAGCGCTAAAAATGCCGATAGCCATTTCCATTTCATGCCACTCTCCAATAATCGTTGTTGAGGTTGGTGATCCTACCACAAACAAATTTCATACGCATGATAAGCCTGTTTCCTTGCTTGCATCAGATCCCGATTACAGGATTGAGTATAGTTAACAGAAGGTATGCGCTAACGATGAAGTCACCTGTCCCGAGTTATCGGGGTCAGGTGGACTGACAGATTGGGCGGCCTCAAAATGCAAATAGCCGTTGTAAGACAGAAATAACCTCCAACTGGGTTTCTGGGTTAATAGAACCAAGCTTTTTTATGAGTCGTGTTTTATCTATTGTTCGAATCTGATCTAAGATGATTTGCCCTTTTTTCTTTTTAAATTTGCATGATATCCTTGTGGGATAGTCCTTGCCGGCGGTAGTCATCGGGGCAACAATAACGGTGCGGATATGTCTGTTCATTTCATCAGGTGAAATAATCAAACAGGGTCTGGTTTTCTGAATCTCAGATCCGACAGTAGGATCAAGATTTATCAAATATACATCGAATCGATTGACTACCATTGCCATTCTTCTTCATCCCAAGAATTTGATATATTTTCGGTTCCGTGTATCAGCACGTCATCATCATTTTCGACCATTGTTTTGAAGGCAAGATCCCAACCAACTCTTGAGTTTGAAATAGGGCGAATAATGATTTGGTTTTTCTCTACTTCAAGCTCAACGTCCTCCGTGATTCCTGTTTGCTCAAGTATAGGTTTTGGAATACGGACACCCTGGGAATTGCCAATCTTTACAACACGTGCTCTCATGGTTTACCTCCTTGATTTGATAGGTATATACATTGTAATTACATCAGCATGGAATGTCAAGGATTCATTATGTTCATTTTCCAGTTTTTGCCGTCCAATATTTATACTAGGCTGGTGAAAAGGCGTATTACTTTACGTCTCAAAATCCGGCAGAGCCGCAAGAAAATTCAAAATCCCTGGCCCAGACCTGGCTTAAAAGAGCTAGGTGTGTGTCCCCCGAAACCAGAATCATGCCGAGATGGCATTATGTTGATATGACGTCGCGCCTCCCGATCCCGTCCCGGTCTCGGGACGGGGAGGGCAAGCCGAAATTCAAAACAAATCCGAAGACAACAAATCCGAATGACCAAGACAGCGGCAGGCAGTTCCATGCCATCCAAAACACTTGACAAGTCTAGTGGCGGTATCCCACCCATGTGGGCGAAATGAAATACGAGAAATGATTTTCTTGCAAAAGGACAGGGGAGGGCGTTTTTAGATGTCCTGAAAAGTCGGTAGAAAAGGTGACAGGTGATTATAAAAAAAGGGCATTGCGCTAGTTCAGGATACTTCCAGACAATGCCCTTAGATTAGGAAGGCGCTTAGGCCTTCTTTTTGGGTTTATTCTTCTTTTTTGCCTTGTTTTCCTTGACTTCTATCTTTTTGGCCTCAACTACCTCAGCCTTTGGGAGGCTGAGTTTGAAAACGCCATCTTTGTAGGTTGCATCGAGTTTGTCCGTTTTAACCTTCTCGGGAATGCGAAAGCTCCGCTCGAATGATCCGTAATGTCTCTCAATGCGATGGTAGTTCTCTTCGTTCTCTTCGTTTTCCTGTTTCTTTTCACCCTTGATGGTAAGGATGCCATCAGTAAGGGTTACATCGAGATCCTTTGCATCAACGCCCGGAATTTCACTGGTAATCACATACTCTTTTTCAGTTTCGGATATATCAATTACAGGCATCAAGATGTCTTCCTTGTTGAAAAGATCGGTGAGGCCGACGTCATTAAAAAACAGGTCATACATATTCCACCTTGGTAAGAGCGACATAAACCCGTCTGCCCTTGGAATTAATTCATATGTCCTTGTCATATCTGGCACCTCCTTTCTCGATTGAACATTGGATAGTTAAATAGTAATCATTATCAATATCAATTCAAGCCCGCATAGGATAATTTTTGATTAATGCACAGGGGTTCAGGTGTGCTGAGAGGTTCAACTAAAAACTCTGAGGCTCTGGGAGCTCTCCTGTGAGATTAAAGGGCTTTTCAAGGTCAGAGCCAAGGTACGCCTTTCAGGGGTGATTGTTGACTAAGATAGGAACGTAGGTAGGTATAAACCTGGGTTCTGTGAATGGGTTTGAAGATTCAAGTGCAACTAACAACTAACAACGGACGACTGACCTCATAAATATTTCAAATATATGAAGAACTCCCTGTTTCCTTTTGCACCCGTGATCGGAGATTCAAAGGTTCCGCGAACAGCCAGTCCTCGGTTAGAAAAAAAGGTGGAAAGATCAGTGATAATGGTTTTCTGCAGATCTTCATCTCGAACCAATCCACCCTTTTTCACCATGCCCTTTCCGGCCTCGAATTGGGGCTTGATCAGGGCAAGAATGAAGCTCCCTTTACCGAGGTGTCTTATGGTGGCGGGGACAACTATCTTTAAGGAGATAAATGAGGCGTCTATCACTGCGCCATCAAGAGATTCTTTTATCTTTGAGGGCGGTAGATGCCTGATATTGGTTCTCTCTAATACAACAACCCTGGGATCATTTCTGAGTGACCATGCCAGTTGTCCATATCCCACATCAATAGCAAAAACCTTTTTGGTGCCATGCTGAAGGAGGCAATCGGTGAACCCGCCAGTAGAGGCTCCTACATCAAGAATTGTGAGGCCCTTGACGTCTATGGAGAACTCTCGTAATGCTGCCTCAAGTTTTATTCCTCCTCTGCTCACATAGGGATGATCAGGCCCGGTGAGTTCAATGGAGGCGGAGGGACTTACGAGATGGCCCGGTTTCTCAACCCGTTTCCCATCCACCGTGACCAGACCGGCCATGATTATTCCTTGTGCCCGTTGCCGGCTCACGAGGGATTCTTTTTCAACCAAGAGCTGGTCAAGCCTTTTCTTTGGCTGGCTCATGCTCGTTACATAATCTTCTTGCCTCGGCTACGATCTCTTTTGTGTCAATGCCACATTGTTCTCGTAACAGGTTTTGGGGGCCATGCTCTATGAATGTATCCGGAATTCCCAGACGCTTAATCTTCACCGATGATACGCCTTGATCGGTAAAGGATTCCAGAATTGCACTTCCAAATCCACCCTGGAGCGTATTTTCTTCTACTATGAGAACCTTGCCTGTGCGTGCCGCCATCTCAGGGAGCCGGGTGTCCAATGGCTTTACAAATCGGCAATT
>JAUVXZ010000020.1 GCA_030603345.1 Pseudomonadota bacterium | reverse complement strand
TGACGAAGAGGTTACTGCTGCTCAACGGGACCTCGCAAGAATGGAGGGAATCCTTGCCGAACCGGCTGGCGCGATTGCATTAGCAGGGCTTCTGAGGCTTATAAAACTCGGGAAGGTAAACAAGGACGAAAAGGTTGTGCTAATTGTTTCCGGATTCGGTTTTAAGGATCCGGGTGATGCCGATAAGCTCATCGACAAGCCGGTAACTGTTGATATCAAGGACTTAGAGTCTGTGATCGCAAAGAGTTAAAGAAATGTTGATACATAAAGAACTTTCACAAGACCTCCCATTTAGCAATGGCCGGCTGAAAAGCAGCGCGAAAAAGCGATCAGCTCTAACGGGGAGCGCGCCTAACCGCCGCTGGAAAGTCTGGCTATGGCTGAGAAAGAGGGAAACCCATCTTGTTTTGTTCATTTTCCTACCTCCTTAACTAATGGTCCTTGTATAGGACCTTGTCAATTTGTTGGTGGAAAGCTCCCGCATCTCGCTTGCAATGCCTTCCATTCCTCCAGCCAAAAGCCTCCCTCTACCTTCACCACCTTTCCGGCCCTATTTTAGTTTTGCCCTCACTTAAATACCTACGTAAAGAGGAATTTTTCACCTTATAGCTCTTTTGTCAATATAACCTTTTTACATTGTGTTAGCTTAAACACAACTCATTGAAAAGAATAAAGCCGAAAGATATATTATGCATTTTTAACAATAAAACACACTCGACCTTGCATTATTATTCTCCGATTGAATTTGAGTAATCAGAAAGCTAATAAAAATAAAAGCCCATTTTTTGAGTGATACATCATTCAGATGTTGACCAATAATTTGTCAGGTTTAAGAATCACTTTTTAGACTTGCTTTCATTATCGAATCAATATGTTTTTCCATCGCTAAAGCGGCTGCCTTTGCATTACGAGATTTGATTTTCTTAAGAATATTTAAATGCTCATTATATACAATCGGCAACCTTTTACTATTTGTCCAAGTGGCTGCCCAGTATCTCGAAATTCTACTGTAAAGTCCGGATAACATTTCTGTTAGTACCGGGTTTTTGGAAGCTTTGGCAATCATCAGATGAAACTGATGATCCAAATCCACCAAGCCGGCAATATCTCGATTTTCTATCATTTTAGGAGCCCCGTCCAGTAGTGCAAACATTTGGTCAATTTCTTCGGGTGTGGCATTTTCAGTTGCGCGCATACAGCAATAGGGTTCGCTTAGCTTTCGTACTTCAATAATATTTGTTATTTCATCAATGGATATCGGTTGCACTATGACACCTTTGCGAGGAATTATTTGAATCAGCCTATCTGACGCCAGTCGGTGAATGGCCTCGTGTACGGGTGCCCGGGTAAAATTCAATTCTTTACATATTTCGGATTCGTTTATATATTCGCCCGGTTTGTAGTGCAAAGTGATGATCATGCGCTTTATTTTTTCGTAAGCAATATTGATACGCCTGTAAAAAGTCCTTTTTACAGGCAATTGCGAATTTAGGGATTCAGGAATTGCGAATTATTGTCAGTAGTTAGGCCTAAGGGCATTACTCCAAATCCTGATGTTTTTGACTTTTTACGAGATCATCAATATTAGCAAGCGAATTATTGTTTTTTTGGATGCTGCTCTTTTTTGATTTTTTCATCTATAATATCTCCTTCGTTATTAAGGATATTTTTTTAAGGTTTCGGGAGAAATTAGTCATAAAATAAGAACGGGTTTCAAATCTATTTACCATTGTTGGGTCATTTGAACAATCACCAATGAGTATGTATACCTACAACATGGCGGCTCAATAAAGCAGATGCTCAATAACACTAATTCTGAGAACCAGTATTTAAGCCAGCATATGCACATGATCAGACGCTATTGCACGTTCGATGATATCGATGTCTAACCATTCACACAGTTCCGTCAGAATCTGTTTGAGCCGGGACTTGATATCCTTGATCAGTACCTGATACCGATATTTTGGTATCCATACAAAATGATACTCACACCGGTATACCGCGTGGGCCGATTTCCGATATCCTTCCATACAGCAGCCTCTTCTTTTCTTTTGCGAGGCTACCTTATCACAAACTGAGGCTTACCAACATAGTTGGTTCGCCAAAGGAGTGGGGCCTCCGCCCCCACACCCCACCACTGACAATGCCAGTGGATTAGGGTTAGATTTAAAAAATATTTTGAAATTTTTCAAATAAATTATTGACATAAAACTTTTATATGTTTATGTGTAAAATATCACTATACTGTCTGTGATGCAAACACCTTTCCCAATAAAATATATCTAAAACATATAAGAAAAACAGAGGAAAGATTCGTCTTTACAGATGTTTATTTGCTAAGTGAAGAGATGGCGTGGAAATTCTATGTCCGAGAAAAGGAGAATCTTCACTATAAAAGCTCAAGGTTGTATGGAAAAAATGGATAAAAAAGCTTATAGAATATCGGCAAATATTGGTTGGCCTCTTATTACTTTATTTCTTTGTTGTTTCTGTGCTTAAGAATATAATTTTATAATACAAACTTTTTAACGACTAAAAAGGAGACCTCAGCATCATGAGAGTTTCTCATCGGATGGAAACCATCCCCTTTTCCGGTATTCGGAAAGTTTTTGAAGAAGTCGTCCGCAGGGAAAAAAAAGGCGACAGCATCATTCATCTGGAAATCGGGCGTCCGGATTTTGACACTCCTCCGAATATCAAGGAGAAAGCCAAATGGGCCCTGGACAAGGGTTTCGTTCACTACACATCAAATTATGGTCTGCCGGAGCTTCGCGATGCAATTTCTCAAAAGCTCAAATCAGATAATGGGCTTGACTATCACCCGGACAATGAGATCATTGTAACTATCGGTGCCAACGAAGCTGTGTTTATTGCTATGATGGCCCTGTTAAATCCGGGGGATGAAGTGTTGGTCCCATCACCTTGCTGGACTCATTATTACCAGTGTGCACGTTTAAGCGGGGCTGTTCCCATACCTGTGCCGCTGAAAAAGGAAAACAACTATCTTCCGGTGGTTGAAGATTTTGAGCAGCATTTGTCATCTAAAACCAGGATGATGGTAGTTAACTCCCCCAACAATCCTACCGGTACAGTTTATGGCAAAGACTGTCTTGAACAACTGGCGGAGTTTGTCAATCAACATGATCTGCTTGTCCTTTCGGATGAGATTTACGAAAAGTTGATTTATGGTACCGCCCGGCACATCAGTTTTGCTGCGATAGCCGACATGTATGAGCGAACCGTTACGATCAACGGACTATCCAAGATTTATTCTATGACGGGCTGGCGATTGGGATATACTGCGGCTCCCCGGCAGCTCAGTGATGCGATGGTACGCGTCCACCAGTATACGTCCGTTTGCGCAACTACTTTTGCCCAGTATGGAGGAGTGGAAGCACTAAACGGCCCACAGGACAGTGTAGAGGGTATGGTGCAGGAGTTTAACCGCAGACGCATAATGGTTTGTGAAAGGCTGAAATCGATGCCGGGTATCCATCTGGTCGAACCCCGTGGCGCTTTTTACGTTCTGCCATATATCGGAGAATTGGGCATAAGTCCTGAAGCGTTCGCTACATATTTACTCGATAAAGCAAAAATTGCTGTTGTGCCGGGAGAAGCGTTCGGCGACTTCACAGAAGGAACGATCCGAATATCTTATGCCAACTCATATGAAAATCTGGTAAAGGCGATGGATCGAATGGAAACCGCCATCGCGTCACTATAATCTATAAAATGCGTTCAAAGCGCTTGCTTATATATCCTATTTCAAAAAAGGAGAATAGATAAATGATCGATAAAATAATTAAAGGTGTCATCCCCCCGATGATTACCCCTTTTTTGGAAAACAGCGACGTCGATTATGACGGGCATGTCCGCAACATGGCAAAATGGAACGAGGACCGATTGTGCGGATATCTGGTCTTGGGCTCAAACAGTGAAACCGCTTATTTAAATGAAAATGAAAAAATCAAGTTGATTGAGCTGACCGTCAAACACGCTAGAAAAGATCGCATCATCCTTGCGGTTACCGGCATGGAATCGGCTCGTGAAACCATTGCGCTGACCAACAAGGCTGCTGATCTGGGAGCTCACGGAGCATTGATTCTGACGCCGTCCTATTATCATGCCAAGATGAATGATGAAGCACAGATCACCTTTTTTACACAAGTTGCGGACAACACTAGGATTCCGGTACTGATATACAATGTCACCGCATTCACCCATATCGATATTTCAGAACATGCAGTCAGTGTACTGAGTCGCCATGAAGGACAGTAATGGAAACGTTCCCCAGTTGGTTAACTTTCAAAGGGTAATGGCCGACAATTTCAACCTGATGGTGGGGACGGTTTCGATCTGGTATCCCGCATTGGTGCTTGGAACGGATCAAAGGACTCATGAGGCAACTGAACTGAATGGTTTCGCTTTTATTAGGAGTGGGGAGCGTTTGGTAGAGAAGGCGGGTTCCTATGCGATTCTGGCGCTGATACTAATCTTGCATCCAGGGAAACAACATTCAGGAGTAGAGCTATGAGGAAAACAGGAGTCATTCACGTTGATTCAGGATACTGTTCAGGCTGTCGGATATGTGTGGAGTTCTGTCCGAAGAAGGTGCTGGAACTCTCCCTGAAGCTGAACCACAAGTCCGTGCGCGTCGCCTATGCAGCGCGGCCAGAGAACTGCACTGCATGCAAACTCTGTGAAATTTACTGTCCGAACTTTGCTATAGCAGTTGAGGAGAAGGAGGTAGCATGATGGAGAAGAGATTGTTGACAGGGATCCATCTCTGGCAAGGGAATGAGGCATGCGCTGAAGGGGCACTGGCAGCCGGACTCACGCTATTTGCTGGGTATCCGATCACTCCGGCTACAGAGATTTCAGAGCGGCTGTCGGCGAGACTGCCTGCCACGGGAGGTACTTTTGTGCAGGGCGCCGACGAGCTAGACTCGCTGACCATCGTCATTGGTGCTGTTTGGGGTGGGGCGCAAGCTATGACTGCCACCTCTGGCAACGGAATCTGCTTGATGCAGGAGAACATTGGTTATGCGTGCATCACCGAGACGCCTATGGTCGTGGTGGATTGCCAGCGAGCAGGACCGGCGACGGGCGCCGCGACCAAGACGATGCAGGGTGACTTTTACACTGTACGTTACGGTAGCAATGCCGACTATGCGATCATTGCCCTGTCGCCTAGCTCGCCCCAGGAGATGTTCGACTTGACGATAGAGGCTTTCAATCTGTCCGAGCAGTACCGGGTGCCAACTTTTGTGATGCCGGATGAGGCGGTTGCTCATATGCGGGAACGGGTTGTCGTGCCAGAGCATGTGGAGTTGTTCCCACGCTGCAAGCCCACGGTGCCTCCAGATCAGTTCGTACCATGGAGAGCGAATCCGGAGACGATGGTGCCCGAGATGGCTCACTTTGGCGAGAGGTATCGTATGCCAGTGCCGGGCTTAACGCATGATGAGAGTGGGAGACCCTCAGCTAGTTACAAAGTTCACTCGGCGATGGTACGCCGGCTGGTGGACAAAGTAGAGAGCCGTGCTGACCAAATTGCTCGCTACGAGGCATTGTTCCTGGACGATGCTGAGATTGTTGTGGTTGCCTATGGTTCTGTGGCCCGGTCAGCAGAGCGTGCGGTCCGCGACCTGCGTGACGAGGGTGTCAAAGTGGGTTTCTTGCGGCTGATAACCTTGTGGCCTTTCCCTGACGCGCTTATTCGTCGGGCGGTGGGTAGAGCGCGCAAGGTAGTGGTGGCTGAAATGAGCGTGGGTAAACTGGTGCGCGAGGTGGAGCGGGCTCTGGCTGGGGCAGCAGTGGTGAAACTTTTCTCCAAGCCAGGTATCTCTCTGCATACGCCCCGCGAGATACTATCTTTTGTCCGGGAGGTGGCGTGATGGAAGCGGTCCAAGTGAAGCATCCTGCTTTGAAATACTATCAACTTGGCTCGGGTGGCGATCCGACGCTGTGGTGTAGTGGTTGTGGCATCGGGCAAATCTGGTACTTTACAGTGAAAGCCATGGAAGAGCTAGAACTTGACCCGGACAAGGTGGTCTGGGTGGGCGGAAGCGGTTGTACCGGCCGTATGTGCACCTACTGGAATCACGATCTGATGCACACCTTGCACGGGCGACCGCTTGGGTTCGCTACCGGCATCAAGTTGGCCAATCCCGAGTTGACGGTTGTTTGTCACATGGGAGATGGCGAGACCTCAGCTATTGGCGGGAACCACCTGATCCAAAGTGCACGTCGTAATGTGGATGTGGTGGCAATCTGTGTCAACAATTTTAACTATGGCATGACCGGCGGTCAGTTCTCACCGACGACGCCCTTGGGCGGTATCACTAAAACCTCACCGGAGGGGCACCGGGAGAGATCCTTCGACCTTTGCGACTTGGTGAAGGCAGCGGGCGCTACCTATGTAGCGCGCTGGACTACGACCCATCCACAAAAAAGCATAAAAGCTATCAAGAAGGCAATCCAGAACAAGGGTTTTTCTTTTGTCGAGATCGTCGCGCAATGTCCTACACACTATGGACGCAATAACCGTCTCGGCGATGGTCCCGCTATGATGAAGTTGCAGAAAGAAATGTCTGTGCGCGTGGGTCAGGCGGCAGACATGAGCCGCGAGGAACTGAAGGACAAGATCGTGATCGGTGAGTTTGTGAGCACCCAGAGTCCTGAGTATGGTGAGATTCTGCGCAGCTTCCGGCCTGAGAGCAAGGAGAGTGACAATGCCTAGAACAAACATGCGTTTGTCGGGATTCGGTGGTCAGGGGATCATCCTGGCAGGTGTAATCATGGCCAAAGCGGCCGTCGAGCAGGATGAAATCCATGCCACACTAACTCAATCCTACGGCGCGGAAAGCCGAGGCGGGGCTTGCATGGCCAACGTGGTCCTGTCTCAGGAAAGGATAGACTATCCGGAACCTGAGGAGTTGGACATATTGGTGGCGATGTCACAGGCAGCCCTGGACCGGCACATTGGCGAGTTGTTGCCGGGTGGTACATTGATCGTAGACTCGGACTTGGTGACCAGAGTACCTGAAGGGTTGACGGGGCCGGTTTATCGGATTACGGCAACTCGAACCGCAGCCGAAAAACTAGGCCAGCAAGTGGTTGCTAACACGGTGATGTTGGGAGCAACAGCCAGATTGATCGACATAGTCAGCATTGACGGCCTGAGTGCAGCCATGGAGAACAGCGTCCCTTCGCATACGGTGGATCTAAATCGTCGCGCGATCCAGGCGGGAGTCGCGCTGGCCGAGGAGCTGATTTCATGAGGTTATTTTAGTACGAAAGAAATCAGATCCTGGACGCGGCCGGGGTGCCCGTACCTCCGAGCAAGCTGATAGGGGCTCCGGAAGAGGCAACTACATCAGCGACTGAACTCGGCGGTGGGCCCGTGATGCTCAAGGCTCAGGTGTTGGCGACCGCGAGGCAAGGCCGGGGGCATTCGCTTCGCTGACAGGGCACAAGAGGCCCGGCAAGTGGCTGGTGAGATGCTGGGTGCTGAGCTCAGGGGCCCCACCGATAATTGCTCTTACCACTATAGCATTTCGAATTAAAGATAAAACCCTAACTCATGGTGATAGAGGCACGATGGCTAAATTTTTTGAATATCAGGGAAAGGAAATATTTAAGAAATCCGGTATCCCAATCCCTGAAGGGATGGTGGTAAATTTCCCTGAAGAGGCCAAAAAGGCGGCTGAGAGGTTGGCCAAACCTGTTGTGGTCAAGGCTCAGGTCTGGGCCGGGGGCCGGGGAAAATCCGGCGCAGTTAAATTTGCAGACACGCCTGATGAGGCTGAAAAAGCTGCGGCTGAAATCCTGGGAATGGAAGTCAAAGGACTGGAGGTGAAACAGGTCCTTGTTGAAGAAAAGCTAGATATCGCCCAAGAGTTTTATGCCGGTGTGATCATAAACTCCGCTCAGGAAGTCAGGGGGCCAGTGCTGATGTTCAGTCCTGAAGGTGGGGTTGACATCGAGTTGGTGCCTGAGGATAAAATCGCAGTCGTGAATGTGGATGTCATCAAGGGCCTTATGCCCTATGATACACTTAACATGGTCTCTTCTATGGGCGTGAAGGGCAAGGTGCTCAGGCAGGTGGCGGATGTCGTTTTCAAGCTTTTTAAAGCTTTTCAGAAGATGGACTGCCGGACTTTGGAGATTAACCCGCTTGTGCTGACCAGAGATAATAAAGTTCTGGCTGCGGACTGTCGCATGGCGATTGATGACCAGGCCCTTTTCAGGCATCCCGACCTGGGGATCAAAATAGGCCGTGAATTTCTTAAAGATCCCACCGAGTTCGATCTCATCGGCTGGTCTTTTGAGGAAAGCGATTTTCGCGGCACGAGCTATGTGGCCCAGATGGCCCCTCCAGAAGAAGTGGCAAAGGGCGGCTATGTAGGCTATCACGGTATCGGCGGCGGCGCTGCCATGCTCGGTATGGATGCGCTGAGCAAGGTGGGCTTGAGAGTGGCCGATTATGCCGATACCAGCGGGAATCCCACTGCATCAAAGGTTTATCGGGTCGTCAAGCTTATTATGGCCATACCGGGTATTGAGGCTTATTTCTTAGCGGGTTTCATGATGGCAAATCAGGAACAGTGGCATCATGCTCATGGAATTGTGAAAGCCTTGAGGGAAGAACTCCCCAAAAAACCGGGATTCCCTGTGGTTCTTCTCCTGTGCGGCAACAAAGAAAAGGAAGCTCAGGAAATTTTGAAGGAAGGTTTGGCAGGTCTCAATGCCAAAATAGAGATCTATGATCGAAAGCACGTTTACGATGCCAAGTTTATTGGCGGCAGGGTAAAAGCGCTGGTCGATGAATACAGAAAAGAAAAGTCAGCATTATAGACGGGGTGGAGACGTATGGAATTCAATGAGAGAACAATCAAAGTCATCATCGACGATGCCAAATGTGAAGGCTGCAAAACTCATGTCTGTGTTGAGGCCTGTAAAACTTATGATCGAGGAATTCTGACCTTAAAGGACGGAAAACCCACGGCGGGAGGCTCTCCTGAAGAGCTGGCACGAAGAGGCACTGAGTGTTTTGCCTGCGAATACGAATGTTGGTTCAGAGGAAATTCCGCCATCACCATCGAGGTCCCCATTGAGGGAATTTCGGATTATAGGAAAAAGCACGGAACGGAATAGCAGGGATAGAATATGGCAATACTGTTAGATGAAAATACAAAAGTCATCGTTCAAGGAATGACGGGCAGAGAAGGGTCTCTTCGGACCGCTTTTATGAAGGGATATGGGACCAAGGTGGTTGCCGGGGTGACTCCGGGACGGGGTGGTGAAGAGGTTCATGGCCTGCCGGTGTATGATACAGTTCTGGAAGCCATCAAACACAAGGGCATGGTGGATGCCACCGTCACATTCATTCCCGGTCCGGCGCTAAAAACTGCGGTTTATGAGGCCATTGATGCGGGAATCAAATTTGTCGTCTCCCCGGTGGAGCGCATTCCGGTGCACGATGTCATCGCTATGGTCAATTATGCTATGAAAAATGATGCCAAAATTTTAGGCCCGGGAAGCCTTGGCATTATCAGTCCGGGTAAAGCCGCTATGGGCTGGCTGGGAGGCAGCGTTGATTGGGCCAAAATGCTGTTTGAGCCGGGTCCAGTCGGGGTTATATCCCGGAGCGGCGGTCAATCCGGCACTGTGCCCTGGGCCCTGAAGATGGCCGGCCTGGGAATCAGTACTGCCATGCATATCGGCACTGAGCCTGTTTTAGGACTCACCATGTCGGATGTCCTCAAGATGTTCGAAAAAGATGAGCAGACCAAAGCGGTCGCAATTTTTGGAGAAATCGGCGGAACTCTGGAAGAAGAAGCCGCCGAAACCGTTGTTAAAGGCGAATTTACCAAGCCGCTGGTTGTCTTTATTGCGGGTGCGTGGGCACCGGAAGGCATGCGATTTTCCCATGCCAGCAGTATTGTAGAAAGAGGAAGGGGTTCTGCTCAAAGTAAGATCGCGGCCTTAAATGATGCTGGAGCCCATGTAGTAGATAGCCCTGAGGAGATTGCACCCACAATGAAAACATTAATCAATGTATAAGGAGGAGATTGGCATAAGAGCCATGAAAGAGATCATACTCTGTGAAAAATATTAGTTATCTTCATGGCTCAAGATGTATCTCACATATAAGAAGATAACTTGCGCGCTAATATGGTTTTTCGTCCAGCATCGCATAGCCTCAAGCCTCGTCGGTTTCAGGTGAAGCTTCGTTAGTATTAAAAGGATGGTGGAATTTATCAATAGATAAGTATTCAAGGATTTAGGGATTGAGGCATTTAGGGATTTAGGGATTTAGGAATTAGGGAATTAGGGATTGGCTGAGTAGTTGAGGGATCGAATGGTTACTGCTTAGCGACTCAACAACTTAACTAATTTGCTTTAACTTGGTTCAGGCACTTTTCTCGGGATGATTATAGACCTTCATTGCCACACCATTGAACACATCGGCCGGGCAGTTACAGAATTTCTTAATTCCATTAAGACCATGGAGGAGATGATTGGTGAGATAAAAAAGGGAAATTGCCGGGGGGTATATTTCCAATAGGTGAACTTGAGGGTCGCTCTCAGACCTGTTTGGTCTTTTTTTATTAAGTGCTATTATTTAAGGTATCTGAAACCCTCTTATCCTCACCTCCATTAAGTACATCCCGCAAGATAAAATTCGTATTCTGTTCAAGCTGGTTCATGGTTTCGGCAAGAGCCTTGAGTTGTATCAAGCTTTTCCGCGATTTTTCACGAGATCGGATTTCAAGAGCCGGATTACTCAGTATTGTGATGAGTCTGTCAAGAGCCGAGGCGTCAAAATGGTCGTCAGTGCTGTATAGAAGGTGAACCCACTCTGTCTTGACGTCCCCCGGGATCTTATCATAATGAGCAATGCTTTCATGGTTATGACCAAAGTGGAGGGACTTTTTCAGCTTATCAATGGCCTTCCAAACCACCTCCCTCTTGTGATCATCCTGGGGACACTTACCAAAATAATCTTTCCACCTCCTTACGATCTGCATATTCACCCAATTCTCGCCCTTTTCAGGTGGAAGTGAAAGTCCCAGGAATTTATTCTGGACATCAACCAACTCTCCTCTCAGATCCTCATGCCCACCGTTCATGGCCTCTAACATTCCATTCAATTCCCTAATAGCCTCAACCTTGCCATTCCCTTCTTTTCGGTGTTCACGCAGCACCTGCTCCCACTGCTCCCGAAGGTATCCTATCTCCTGTTTCACGAGATAAAAGATCAGCCCCGACTTGGTGGTAGCATTTCGGAGTGAATCTGCAAGTATATTGCATGCCCTCAGTCTCTCCTCTGCCAGCCGCTCCATGGTCTTCGTGGAATTCCAGTGTAAGTGGTAAGACAATAGTTCTGTTCCGAGAGAACGTGAGAGTTTCTTAATGACTCTGGTCTCATGGCTGTTAACCTTAATCGTAAATGGATAGAAGTGTATCTTGATGACAGCCACGACAACATGCTCACTGTCTTTCCATACGATGTTTCCTTTGCAATCGCGAGGATACTCAAATGAGGAATGCTCTTCTAGGTTAAGATCTGACTTGCGGACAAGCACTGGTTCCATATGATGGAAATCATCACATTTTCCTTCAACCTGCAGCGGGATACTTCGAACATTGGTGCTTGGGTCTTGGGCAGTCCAGCTTTTGTGTTTCTCAACGCACCAGGACATGGCCTCAAGGGGACGACCCGGTTGATCTCTATACGCAGTCCATGGCTTACCAGGAGGATTGTACCCAGATTTCGCCGGAAGGCCCCACGAGATTTCTTCTCTTCTATCGTCAATTATCCCGGAGGCAATCCTTTCTGCAATCAAGTCGGGTGGTTTTCCAATTCGATAGACGGTGCCCTTAAAGGTATTAGGAAGGCAATAGAGGATGGTTTCAATCATTTCTACGCAGGCCTTCTCTAGTACAGCCTTTTCTATCCCTATGAACAATGCCCTTTTCCTCGTCTCGCCTTTACCTTACCAAGCCCCGGTTCCTGCGGGGGTATTTCTTAAGGGATTGATAGTGTACGTTTCTTTAATCATTTGTCAATAGAAAAAAGTGTGCCCTGGCAATAAGTTACCCTGGCATCAACACAATTTATGCAAACTGGGAGCAAATCCATGTTCCTGACCTCAGGGTATCAGATTACCCAGCCGCCAACCTATCCAGGCCGAGGCCCTTATCATTGGGGGGTTAGCGATGAATCTACGTTGTGTCCCTATGCCCTCTTGGCTACCATTTGTCAAGAAAAAAACACTGTATATTGAAAAAATACAAACTTTCCTACTATATCTAGTAGCAATCAAAACATACCTCGAGAAAACTTCCCCAAAGATAATGTCTGAAATGCGCGGATCCCTCCCTCACCCATTTATTGTTTATCGGACAGAATGATGATAACGATAAATAAAAAGTAAGAATTCTGCCATAAACTCCTGGGATGATCCGTGGATCCTGTCCATGAGGAAAAAATGGAAGGCTAGATCCTGACGAACTCGTAAAAAGTATTTTGTGAACGAGATTGAGTATTTTGGGAGAAAAGCGCTTAAGATGTTCAGCGTTAAGAAATGCTAACTGTCTGAGGGCATTATACCGAGTTTTAGCATTTTAGCTGAACGCCTTAAGTGCGCCCAAAATGCTCACGGATAGAACAAAATCGACTTTTTACGAATGCGTCAATCCTGACAAGACAAAAACAAGGTGGGCACTTACTCGAGAGCAATGATATCATCCTTAAACTCATCTGAATCCAGGTTGAGATCCACAGGAACCAGTTCTTTTCCATCCCACTTCTTAGAATAGTCCCCGCCTGGGAGCTTTTCGATCATATACATAATACCCCACTTGTTCAAGAAGTACTCCGTGTCTTTGCCTATCTGCTCCATCCTTAGGCGGTATCTTCTGTGGTAGGAGTCCTTTTTGTCTACCTTAGAGTAGTCGTGATTGTGGATGGTTTCCGACTCTGGGCAATAGTAAATCTTATACCCGGCTTTGCGCATGTTCAGAGATAAGTCCTTGTCCTCGTTTGCGATGAATATCCCTTTACCATTGACCATATCATCAAAGCCTCCAACTTCGAACAGGGCTTTCCGTTTCGCCAAGAGCGTTGTGGTCATATACCAGGGCACCTCTCCCCCTCTCGTAACGAGAGGATCATACCTCTGGAGGTTTGCCATCTGCCCCGACTTTGCGAGCCCGATCCCGTATACCATGCCCCCTTTTTCCAGTGCTACAGTATGACAGCCGCAGTAATAGACATTGTCGATCTCTGCCCTCAGCAGCTTTGCCCCCACCATTCCGATTCTTTCTTCTTTTGCTGCGGTCTCCTTAAGCCCTTCCAGCCATCCGGGCAGTGCCAGAACATCATTGTCCATCACCACGAGGTATTCACCCCTGGAAAAATAGATCCCCTGATTTCGCTGTCCCGTTGTGCCCGTACTCTGTTTATTGTATATGACGTGGACATTCTGGTGCAAGTCCTCGAGCGCCATAATAATCTCCAGAGTTTCTCTTCCCGAACCGACGTCGCTCAGGATTATCTCAAAGGGTTTCTTTGTATTTTGAAAAATCGATTCCACGCATGCTTTGGTATCGTTTCCCCTCTCTGCTGAAATGATGACAACCGATGTCAGATCATTGGTACCAAGCTGGTGCTTTTTCCCATACTGATCGAGGGCTGTAGATCGGTCCAAATTCAGGTTATTGCCGCTCCTGTCAAGAAATGAATATCTTTTGGTTATATCAAAAAGCATTGTCAGTTCTCCTCAAAGGTTTACCCCACAAGTACCCCTAACCCTGGTCTACCCTGCCGAGCAAGATCCATCCCAGGCACACGGGCATCACAAAAACCCTGTTCCAGATTTGGATTCAGGATTTTGCATCTCCTGCCTCTACCTGGCGCATATTGTGGTTGTCATTAGCAAGCCTGGGCGATTCTGTCAACCATATTGAGCCAACGCTGGTTCAGTCCATGCTTGACACAAGAGTGCCTTTATCCTATGGTTGTTTCGGTAATATAAACACTCAAAGCAACTTGAATCACCTATCACATCATACTTTTTACAGGTTACTACGTAAAGAAAAGGGGTTCAACCATTCCTGAATTCTCGCAAAGAAGTGGGCGAATAACCACCTTCCACATAATTCAACAGGACCGAAGGCAGCTGAGATCCCAACTCAGGCTCCACTCTAAATGGAAAAAGACGGTGTTGATTATCCCCACCCTGGCCAGCGAGTACACAGACCCTTCGAACCTTCCTGTGTTTAGAAACATCCTCAGGAACTTAAGAAACGTGGGTTACCTTTCCAGCATCATTTTTGGCCTGGATAGGGCAACTGAGGAAGACGCCCTTCGCCTGAAAGATCTCATAACAGCAACAGGAATTAAGCACTATCTTATTCAGTGGAACGATGGGCCTGGTTTCAGCGGTATTTACCAACAGCTGAACGAGGCAGGGTTCAACATTAGCGAGCCGGGCAAAGGCAAAAACATGTTTATCAGTTTCGGTATTGCCATGGCCTTGGGCGCTGAGTCTATCGGATTGATCGACGCAGACATACGGACCTTTAAACAGGTGCAGCTAGACCGGCTTTTTTATCCAGTCGTAGTTCTCAATTACGACTTTTCAAAGGCCTACTATGCCCGGATATCTGAGAGGGGAGAGATTTATGGTCGGGTAAAACGGCTCCTCCTCGATCCCGTTTTGCTTTCCCTCAAAAGGAAATTTACCGAAAGCAAGGACGAAAAGATGCTGCGCCTCATAGACTTCCTCTTAGGCTTTAATTATCAACTCTCCGGTGAGGTTGCCTTTCATGTGGACCTTTTAAAAAAGATGCGCTTTGCCACCAACTGGGGTGTAGAGATCTTTACCTTGATCGAGGTCTACCGCAAGGCCTCCTCTCCTGCACAGGTCATGTTTGCCGAAGAACCCTTCGATCACAAACATCAGGAGGCCTCACCAGAAGACCAGGCCAAAGGCCTCAATCGAATGGGAATCGACATTGTAACAACCTTGATGAATGCATTGATTATTGAAGAAGGTCTGGAAATCTCTGATACCTTTTTTCGGGATTTGGCCATTACCTACCAAGCTGTGGCTGAAGAACAGATCAAGAAATACTCTGATGATGCGGGCTTCAGCAATCTGAAATACGACCGTGACGCCGAGGAATACCTCGTCAAGAACGTCTTGCACAACTCAATCCTTGAAGCCGGCGAAGCTCTCACCGCTCCATACAGGATGACGGAGAGGTTTTTGAGATTCATCAATTCATACTCAGAATTTAAACCCTTTCTTGAAAACGGCCTCGCTGAAACCATCCTAGAGGTGGAGCGTAAGACACGGGGTAGTATCTTCGAGATGCCCCAAACCGTTTCGTGGGAGCGAGTATCGACTAAGCTACCTCGAATTTTCTATGATCTAGTTGAAGTGGTTGAGAATGAAAAAATGCGTTTTTCCTGAACAAGGGTAAAACGCATTTTTGTCTCACCCCGGTTCGTTTCAAATTCCTCTTGCATTCCCGTGACACACCTGCCCTGGATATTTACCGCCACCTTGCCTGTATCACCTGATGCTGGCCTTTTTCTCGACAACATTATAATTAAAGTTGTACAATAAAATTCCGAAACATTAGTCTAGCGAAGCTTGGCCTCAAACCGACAAGGCACGATGTCAGTAAGAAAATACGAAATACTGAGTAATGTTTATCGGGTTACGGTGGAGCCTGTCCCGACTATACTGTCGGGGATGCCCGTTTCGTTTTTCGGTAACGTCATTGGTCTTTTTATTTCTACGTTACCTTAACCGCTACCGATACGGGCTTCGTTACCCTAACCGTTACCCTAATAAACCAGCAAAAACCCTGGCCCAGACCTGGCATGCAAGGGTTGGGTTTTATAGTTCCTGTTCCCTTAGTGTAAAAGGGTAAACAGCTCGTTATGATCACACCGCGCCAGGGCGGGCTTCACATTAATCCGCCCGAAGTCTGGCGGATAAATTTTAAGATCTTGGGTTATATAGACACCTAGAACGATTGCCCTCGGGTTTCATGAAACTGTGGGAAGCGCTGTGGCCCGTTGGGGCCCGAGAATCTGTGAATAGTACAAATTAGTTATTTATTTTACAATAAATATCTACTCGTGATAGATTTTGAAGAAATTGACTGTATTGATGCACCCAGAAATCCTTGACAAGCGTATAATTTCGGTTCACTATTCCGGACAAGTGAGAAGGCCTAGAAAAAACAAACCTTGGGAGACAAGAGCATGGGATGGGATGTTCTTAAGGCAAAGAGGAGAAGGAGAAGCGTTGAGCCAGACGATGATTTCCACCTTCCTATAGAGAGCATTGAAAAATTTGCCCCTAAGCGGTTTCTGGAGGAAAGGGAAATGTACTACTATAATTATAGACGGATTCCCAAGTATCGGAAGCCACTGCTGTCTTTACTTATCCAGCTCTCAGAAAAAACCGGGATTGACGAAAACGAAGAGCTATCTGTTCAGACCCTTTTTCGGAAGCTCAAAGACTTTTATGACGTGAATGATACACTATCTCTTAAAGAGGCGGTAGAAGACTATAGCCTCAAAATCAAATTGCTTCAATTGCATAAAATATTTTATTGTGATACCACGTTAACAGGGACAAAGGTCGAGGACTACCTTAAAAAGATAGGAAATAACTAAACCACTTCAATAGAGGGCAAAATGAAAATTAAGGTTGAAAGCGAAAAGGTTGTTAAGGCCGTGAGAAAACTGGATGGGGTTGAAATTGTGTTAGAGAGTACTGATGATGCCAAAGAGGCAATTGATCTCATTTTGAGAAAAACTGACTTAATCAAAAGAGATGATTATGGAAACCTGAAAGAGGTCAAGGTCACATCTCTCCGGGAATATGAGACCTCAGCAGTAGATTATAAGATGATATTTTTGCTGGAATTCTTATTTGAGGATAATGTGTCTCTAGATACAAAAGTCTCTATCATCAAAGAGGTGCAGAAATTCTTTGAAAAAATCTGATCTACACTATTCACCCTCTGTCATGGCTTACGAACAAGGTCAGCGAAACAAAGATAACCCTGAACGGTGAACCCTGAACCTGTGAACCCTGAGCCTGTGAACGCCTAGCATCATTTATTGTTTTCCCATCAGGGGTGCAATGATCACTTCTACCCTCCTGTTTTGAGCCCGTCCTGCCTCAGTCTCATTACTGGCAACCGGCTCGTGGAATGACCTCCCTACTGCCTCAAGGCACTTAGGATCAAGGCCGCCTTCTCTTTGAAAATATCGTACAACAGCAGCGGCCCGAGCAGAAGAGAGGTCCCAATTTGACGGGAATCGGTATCGATATTCTCTTCTGATGGGGACATTATCGGTGTGGCCCACGACCCTGATCTTCATGCCCGGGGCATTTCTCAAGACCTCCCCCACTTTCGCGAGGACTTTTCTCCCTTCAGAGGTAACGGTTGCCTTTCCAAAATCAAACAAAACCCTATCAACAAACGTGATGCTAAGCATTTCCTCGAATTCTCTTATGGTCATCTCCTTGTCTTTGACCTGCCTTTTGAGTTCAGACATAAGGGAGTTATAGGTGGATCTCAACTCCTCTATTTCGGCCTTACCCAGAGACTGTTCCTCTTGCAGTTGTTCGTTAAGCCGAGCAACCTCGTCATCCCTTACTGAAAGCTCTTTTCTGATCGCCTCCCGGATCTTTTTCGCCTCTCTCAACTCCTCCTCCATTTGACGGATCTTTTCATCCGACCGTGAAAGTGCGTGGTCTTTAATTTTTATTGTATCCTCAAGTTGAGAAATGCGTCGCTTTCCGTTTTCAAGCTTCTCTATAAGTTGAGGAATCCGCAGGTTTGCGTTTTCAAACTTCTCTAGCTGTTGAGCATTCTTCTGGATTTTGTCATAGAGCCCAGCTCTTTCTTTATTCAATTGAGCAACCTTTTCATTCAGCACCGATAATTGCCTACTGCTCTCCTCCAGCGCATCTTTCACATCACGATGTTTCCCATAGAATACATACCCGAAGACTATGGCTGCTCCTAACAGAACTGCTAGAGCTAAAATCGTAAGGTTTTTCATTGTGCCTTCCTCCCTGAGGGTCCCACTATCTTATGCATTCTAAACAATCCTCATCAGTTTCTTGGGGAAAGTGAATAAAAGATTGCTGCTGCCTGGCGTATATTCAATAAAAATAAGCTCAGACAGTCAATTAATAAGCAATGCTACTATATTTTTCTTGACCTTAAACCGTTCTGTCTTGCCGTAATGTAGTCGTGGAAAGGAAGAAGCTTGAAGTATGATAGTTCAATTGAATTGCCCGATAGTGGTTTGGTGGATGACATTCGGTGCCTGGAATGAATCAAGGTGTTCCAAGAAAAAGGGTCTACTCACTCTCCCAAATAGGCCTTTCTCACTTGCTCGTTTGTAAGTAAATCCTCGGAAGTGCCGGCCAAGGCGATCTCGCCGGTCTCAAGTACATACCCTCTGTTAGAGTATTGTAAAGCAAGTTGGGCATTCTGCTCAACTAAAAGAATAGTTGTGCCTTCCTCATTAATCTGATAGATGGTCTCAAAGATGGAATCAACAAAGATCGGCGCCAAGCCGAGTGAAGGTTCGTCCAGCAAGAGTAGTTTTGGGCGCCCCATGAGGGCCCGAGCGATGGCCAGCATCTGCTGCTCACCACCGGAGAGAGTGCCACCGTATTGTTTTCGACGCTCACTCATGGCAGGGAAAAGTTCAAAAACTTTATCTAAAGCCTCTTTGATGCCCTCCTTGTCATTTCTCAGATAGGCGCCCAGGTCAAGGTTCTCCATGACAGTGAGCAGGGGGAAAATCATTCGTCCCTCCGGCACCTGGCAAATCCCCATCTGAACAATACTGTCCGCACGTACCCCTACGATCGACTGGCCTTGAAAAAGGACATCCCCTTCTACCGGTGTAAGAACACCGCTGATGGTCATCAGGGTGGTAGATTTGCCCGCGCCATTCCCCCCGATAAGACAGACGATCTCATTTTCGTCCACCTCGATGGATATTCCCTTCAGCGCCCGAATATTTCCGTAGTAGGTCTTGATGTTATCCAGTTTAAGCAGCATCGGCAGCTCCTGTGCCCAAATATGCCTCAATCACCTTCGGATCGTTTTGAACGTCTTGAGGTTCTCCTTCTGCCAGCCATTCTCCGTGATTGATTACCACCACGCGTTCGCAGACGCCCATAACCACTTTCATATCATGTTCGATCAACAAAATCGTGATGCCTTTGTCCCTGATGTGACGAATCAGGTCCATGAGATCTCGAGATTCCTGGGGGTTCATTCCGGCTGCCGGTTCATCGAGCATAAGCAGATGGGGTTCGGTAGCCAGGGCCCTGGCGACCTCGAGGCGGCGCTGGTCGCCGTAAGGCATGGAACTGGCAATCTCTTGCCCGCGTCCCTTAAGTCCGACAAAATCAAGGAAGTGGTTGGCGCTTTCTATAATCGCTTTTTCTTCTGCCCGCTGGTATCTGTTCCGGACGACGGCACCAAAAAAGGTTGATTTGGTTCGGCAGTGGCGACCTATCTTGACGTTATCGATCACTGTCAGGTTGTCAAAGAGTCTAATATTTTGAAATGTACGGGCAATCCCCAAGGCAGTGACAGCTTCTGGCTTCTTCCCCCCTATAGAAATGCTACGGGCACTGTTTGAAAAGATAATTTCACCATCAGTCGGCTTCTCAATCCCTGCAACGCAATTGAAGAGTGTTGTCTTCCCGGCACTGTTTGGACCGATAAGTCCAAGGATCTCACTCTTGTTGATCTCAAAGGTGATATCTCGAAGGGCCTCCAGCCCTCCAAAGTTTTTACATAGCTTCTTTATTTCTAAGATCGGTTTCATTTCTTTATGCCCACAGCAGGCTTAACTTTTTTCCTTTTTACCCGGCCTGCCCGCATCTGAGCTGCTACCGCCGCAATGGGCATCATGCCTGCCGGACGATAGCGCATCATAAGAACCATAATAAGACCAAAGGCCAGGAAACGAACATTCACCGGCATGCCCAACAGGGGCAGGATTTCACGAAGTACTTCACTCAGCGAAACCAGAACCACGGCGCCGATCATAACGCCCCATATATTGCCCATGCCGCCGAGCACGATCATACACAAAATCAAAAAGGACTCCCAGAACTTGAACATGTCCGGCGATAGGAAAGTTACCCATCTGGCGAAGAAGCTACCCCCAACTGCACCGAAGGCGGCACTGATGGCAAAGGCGATGACCTTATACACCAGCAGGTTAATTCCGCAGGAGACAGCGGCTACCTCGTCATCGCGAATGGCAAACCAGGCCCGGCCAAGGCGGGAGTCCTGGATGCGGTACATGACAAAGACGGTCACTAAGACCATTACGATGGCGAGATAGTAGTATGGCAACTCGCCTATGAATTCCCATTTAGGGCCACCAAAAAGGGTAAGATCAATCGACACCACATCAATCCCTGGCAGGCCAAGGGGCCCCCGGGTGAGCCAGATCTCATTGGTCAGAAAGAGCACGACCAGCTCTGAAAAGCCGAAGGTCACAATGGCAAAGTAATCGCCAGTGAGCCTGAGCGTTGGGGCTCCCAATAGGATGCCCCAGATAGCTCCGTTGATGAAGGCCAGGGGAATAATCACCCAGAATGAAAGGCCAAAGTGATAGGTAAGGAGACCCGAAGTGTAAGCTCCAATGCCGTAAAACCCAACGTAACCTAAATCCAACAGCCCGTTGAAGCCGGGCACGATGTTTAATCCAAGGGCCAGAATCATGTAAAGCAATACGAGGATAGCAATATGAAGTATATAATCAGTGCTAAAAGGCAAAAATGGCAGGATTAGGGCAAGAATCAAAAGGCCAATTCTAATTTTAGCGCCGCGACTCGTTTTTTGCAGAGCTACTTTACTCCTATTATATGCACTTTGCAGAACTACTTTACCCATCTCACATGCTCTTTTTTGTTTCCTTAAGTACCTTGCCGAATAGGCCCGCAGGTATCAAGATAATAACGATTATCATGACGGCGTAAGAGATGCCGTCCCGGTAGAGCGAGCTCAAATATCCCGCCCCAAGTGCCTCGGCCACACCGAGCACGACCCCGCCAAGCATAGCCCCGGGCACCGAACCAATACCACCCAGCACGGCAGCGGCGAATGCCTTGACCCCGGCGACATAACCCATAGTTGGGTAGATCGCGTTGTAAAAAGCGCCCACCATGATGCCCGCAGCCCCTCCTAAGGCTCCGGCCAGGGCGAAGGTGTAGGAAATTACCCGGTTGACGTTTATCCCTGTGAGGGCAGCCATGGTTTTATTCTGGGCAACAGCCCTCATTGCCTTGCCCCACCTGGTTTTTTTTAAGATTAGGTTGAGCCCGACCATCATGACGATGGTAATAGTGAAGATAAATAGATGAAACCAGGAGAGATTGACACCTCCAAAAGTGACGGCCGTTTTCTCAAAATAGGCGGGAAGTGCTCCATGGGGAAAAGGCTTGGGCCTGGAACCCCAGATAATCATGGCCAGGTTTTGAAGGAAGATCGACATGCCGATGGCCGTGATCAGCGCAGCCAGACGGGGTGATTGTCTCAATGGGCGATAGGCAACAATATCCAGCAACACACCGCAGACAGCACAGCAGGCCATGGCTACGAGAAACGCGATGTAAAAGGGCAGACCCAGGAAACTGATGAAAGTGATGGCGAAAAAGGCGCCCAGCATGTAGATTTCGCCGTGAGCAAAGTTGATAAGCTGGATAACACCGTAGATCATGGTGTAACCAACGGCGATCATGGCGTATATGCCACCGATGGTCAGTCCGTTGACAAGCTGTTGTAGAAACAAACGCCCTCCATTACTTTATGGCAAGACGCCGGAACCCGAAAGTTCCGGCGCCCATAGTGGTTCACTCAAGTTATTATAGCAATTACTTGGCTGCTACAAACTTGCCGTTTTCGACCTTCTTGACAAACGCAGGTTTTGAGCAATCACCCTTTTTGTCAAAGTAAGTAAGGCCGGTGACACCTTCATAACCGTTGGCCTTTGAGTTGATCGCGGCCAGCCCGTCACGGATCTTCTTCCGGTCGGCGCCGACCTTGCCAATGACCTGCGCCAGGATACCCAGGCAGTCATATGCATTGGCGCTCATCCAGTCTACCTCACGACCATAGGCCTTTTTGTACTTTTTGGCGAAGTCCTTGCCCGCCGGGCCTGCCGACGCTGCAAGGAAGGGAACCGTGAGGTAAGTATTATCGGCCGCCTTGCCGCCGATTTTAATATAGTCTTCATTGTCAATGCCGTCAGCACCGAAGAATGGGCCGTTAAATCCCAGTTTACGGGCCTGGCCAGCGATCAGGGCGCCTTCAGGGTGGTAGCCGCACAGGAAGATCGTCTCAGGCTTATCGCGCAAAAGCTTGGTCAGCTGGGGCGTGAAGTCGGTCGTCCCGGTCATGTAAGCCTCAGCGCCAGTCACAGTCACACCAGCAGACTTGGCCCCGGCTACAAAGGAATTTTTGAGGCCGATGGCGTAGTCATTGTTCTCATAAAAGATTGCTACCTTATTCATGCGCAGCAAATTTGCCACAACATGTAAGGCCAGATACTTACCCTGAAAATCGTCGGTGTAGCAATTCCGAAAGAACCAGCCCATGCCCACATCTCCAATGGTCGGATTAGTAGAGGTAGGAGATAGGGCAGGGAGCCCTTTCCGAACGTAGATGGGCATGGCAGCCAGGGTGGCAGAGGAGCAGAGGTGGCCAATGACTGCCACGATGCTTTTGTCCGCTGCGAATTTAGCGCCGACCGTACCGGCGTCTTTAGGCTGGCAGAGATCATCACCCCATACAAGCTCTACCTTCTGACCATTAATGCCGCCAGCGTCATTGATTTCTTTGAGCTTGAGATTAACGCCGGCCTTGATGTTGTCACCGTAAGAAGCCAAATTGCCTGTATACGGGGCAGCCACACCGATTCTGATGTTGCCGGCCATGGCTCCGGTGGTCATACCAAACACCAAGGCCACACAAACTAATAGACCCACAAACAAAAAACTCTGCCTTCTCTTCATGACGTGTCCTCCTTTGATTAAGGTTAATGTAACTTTTCGACAATAGTTCGAAAAATTCAGTTTCTTCTCATAATCACCCCCTTTTTATCAAAAGAAAAATAGGGAAAAAACGGCTGTGTGTCAAGAAAAAACTTG
>JAUVXZ010000283.1 GCA_030603345.1 Pseudomonadota bacterium | reverse complement strand
GGCATAACCAAGCTGAACCAGGACTGGGTCTACACCTACACGAATACCCCGTATGGTGAGGAGGTGGACCTGGATTATGAGAGCATTATGTGTATGGCCTTTCCCATGAACCCATTTATGAGTGCTGGACAAACTGGTTTGGGAGAGAACTTCGAGATTGGCTGGGAGTATTCGTATGCCTCATATATCTCAATCATCATCGCTAACTTTATTCGCAACCTGGGCTGGCGTGCACGCCCTTTGCCAAAATAAAAAACTAAGAAAATAGTATTTCATTCATATATAGATGCCGGTATTGGGGAGAACGGCCTGAGAGGATATGTGTTGAGCAAGGAGATTGGCAATAACTTCCGCCCAGGAGCCGTTGCTACTGATCTCCCACTGGCTCACGATAGGCCCGTGGACTTTGGCCTCCAAGACTTCTGCGAGAAGTGTGGAATTTGTGCTGAATTTTGTCCCAGCGGAGCACTTCCCAAAGGCGAAAACCAGCAGGTGATGGTGAGGGGGGTGAGAAGATGGCAGATGGATCCGGAGAAGTGCTATATGTACTGGTGTACCATAGGTCACGGTTGCGGCATATGCCAGGCAGTTTGCCCATGGAATCATAAGAATAACCTGTTTCACAGCCTTGTGAGAGAGACTGCCGAAAGATTTCCCTATCTGAGGAGTCTGCTTGTCAAGGGTGAGGAGCTAACCTATAGTCATAAGCCTGGCCCTGAACCCAGGTGGATGACTGATGACATATTCTAGGAAAAAGCAAGTTAATGGGGGCAGACACCTTTTTCCTTGCACGGTTATCCTCAGGCAAGAAGCATCCTCGTTGGTGATTCATGGGGTCCTCTCTGCCTTGATCTGCGCGTATTTATAGGCCAGGCCAAGTGCTTTGATCGATGTCTTCAGGTTGCTAAATACGGGAAAGCCCAGGTCTTCGAGGGGCTCTGCCAAGTCAGCAACTATGCCTGTATCTGGCCCATAAATCCACGTTGCGGCCGGCTTAGGGTGGCGGGTTCCGAGCTCCTTATAGGCCTCGAGGTACATGTCTGTCATGTACCCGCCTGGATCTGCCCACAAGATATTGAGAACTGCATCCACGTTTTCATCTGAGATCAGTGCACTGAGAATTCGTGGATACTGGACAGGCAAGTCTTTGACCACCACCGACATGGGACCGATATCGACAGGAACGTTCCCCAATCCGGGAAAAATGTCATTGAGCATATCGGTTGTTTCAGGGGTTAAGTTCGCAAGGACCAAGCCATACCGGACGGCTTCGTCGGCTGTCAATACACCGATTGCCCCGGTGATGCTGACCATACCTAATCGGTTTCCCTCTGGGAGGGGCTGCGTGGCGAAGACCTTTGGTATTTCAAAAACCTCGTCGAATTCCTCAAGACGAAGGATGCCCGCTTGTCTGCAAACAGCTTCAAAAGTGCGATCGTCCACAGCCATGGACCCGGTGTGTGATGCTGATGCCCGTGCCCCTTCCGGTGTTTTGCCTGATTTCAAAACCAAAACGGGCTTTTGTGTGGTTATCCTTCTGGAGATCTCTAGGAATCTCTGACCATCAGCGATACTCTCAAGGTACATGCTGACGACATTTGTCACAGCATCCTTTTCCAGGTATTCGAGCATATCGCATTCGTTGACATCGCATTTATTGCCAAAATCGCAGATCTTGCTGATTCCCAAATGCATACGAGGATAGGGAAAAGCCTGCGGGTTGGTCATTCCCGTCTGCGAGCAAATGGCGATCGATCCCTGCCGGAGCTTATAGTATCCTGCATCGTACGGGCAGGGGTTGAGGCCATTGCTGGTATTGACGATGCCAGCGGTGTTCGGTCCAATAATGCGCATTCCCCGCTCCCGAGCGATGGTCACTATCTCGTTCTGTATACGGGATCCCTCCTGATTTCTCTCGGCAAAGCCGTCGGAAACAACGATGATGGCCTCGACACCCTTGTCCCCGCAGTCCCTTATCACGGCGAGAACGGCTTGAGCATTGATCATGATGATGGCTAGGTCGACCTTTGTATGAACCTCTCTAATAGAGGGGTAGACCTTCAGTCCGAGTACCTGCTTGTACGCAGGATTGATGGGATAGATTTGGCCGGTATAGCCAGCATTCAGCAGGGATTTAATGACCACATATCCTCCGAAAAACCCCTCCCTGAACGATCCGATAATGGCAATGCTCTGAGGTTCAAAAAAATGAGATAGGCCAGCTCCGCTCAGGCACTGCGTGACGCTTTTGTTGCCCACGCACACCCTCCTTTATAGAGACATAGCTTCCAGGGCCCCATCGTTTTCGCGCTTAAAGCCTTGGAGCCATAACTCGATAGCCGGTATACATTATATTTTCACGCTTGTACAGAGATCTAGCTTAATCTCTTGATATGATCTCCCTATGTGTTACCTATCAGTGGAAATGATCTGCAGAAGCGCAAAAGTGAGGAGGTGTTAGATGTTGCAAACGAAGATTGCAGAGATGCTGGGGATTCAGTACCCCCTTGTGGTGGTACTATGATGTGGATCTCTACTCCGGAATTTATCGCCGCGAGCCTTTGTTGATGGATCGATAGGCCTTAGATTTACTCCCACCTGTCCCCTTTCTTTTTGAGGTCAATATATTCCACCCTCCCCTGTGCACCAATAAAGGAGCTTAAAGCCCAACTCACTATGCTAATAAGCAGGGAGCCAAACACAGCTGACCAGAACCCGTATACCTCGAAGCCCGAAATAACCCCTGATGCCATCTTGAGCAGCAGGGCATTGATGATAAAGGTGAACAGACCGAGGGTCAAAATATTGATGGGGAGCGTCAGAATAATCAATATGGGACGGAAAAAGGCATTTAAGATACCCAGGATGGCTGCTGCGAAAAAGGCGCTGAAGAAACCTTTCACGTGTATACCATCTATGACATATGAGGCAAACATGATGGCCACTGTCAAGATCAGCCATCTGACAAGAATCCCTTTCATTTTGGCTTTCTCCTTATTTTTTATGCTTACAGTGCCTGAGAAGCACCCGGGTTTTTGAGGATTTGCCGGCTTTGCCGTTTCCCTTGGATCCCACAGATCTTGTTCACAGGCCTGGTTGCTCCGGTGCCTACTCTTCAAAACGGGAAACAGGTCGGCGTATGCGTTTTGTCTTTGCCTGGTGGCGCTTGGCTTCTAACCGTTGTGCCTTTGATGCAAGCGTGGGCCTTGTTTTGCGGCGAGGTTTTGGTTTTTCTGCGGCTTTACCGATCAATCCGACAAGACGATCAAAAGCGTCCTTGCGATTCCCTTCCTGAGTACGGAACCGCCGGGCGTCGATAATCAATAAGCCGCGTTCAGTAACCCGCCTACCAGCCAAACGAATCAGACGTTCACGAACGTCATCGGGTAGAGAAGGGGAGTTGCCCACGTCGAAACGGAGCTGCACCGCAGTGGAGACCTTGTTGACATTTTGCCCACCCGGTCCAGAGGCACGGATGAAATGGTATTGGATTTCGTTCTCGTCTATTTCAATGGTGTCAGTGATGTGAATCATGCCGCTGCCTTACACCCGACCAACGATATGTATGTGTTCCCGATTCCTAATAACCCCCGAACTCCTTGAATTCCTTTCTCCTCTACTTTGGCAACCCAGGAATCAGTAAGGTTTACCATAGCCATTATCTTCTTACCCTCGATATTTGCCTAGCTGCCGGGGCCACGTCATAGTGAAACCTAACCTATTGATTTTTGAGCTTCTTGCAGGGTATGGGTGTCTTTTTTTTGGATTATGCCCCACATAGTTTAGATGAGTGGGCGTTTCAAAATGGTTTATATAGATGGAGCGTATGATTCTAAGGCTTATGAGGCAATAAACCATTTTGAAATCCCGCTCAGCGGGGTAAGGGGCCATGTCACAGGCCTGCCCTGGCGCGACACTTCTGGAATACACTGTGGTCGTTATAGTATTTCGTAAGTAAGCTCTTTGTACTGATGCTTTGCATGCCAGGTCTGGGCCAGGGGCATAACCAAAAAAAAGACACCCATACCCTGGACTTTAATGTTATCCTGCCAAAGGGAGGA
>JAUVXZ010000287.1 GCA_030603345.1 Pseudomonadota bacterium | reverse complement strand
CCAAAAAGGCCCGTAGATCACATATGATCTACGGGCCGCTGTGTTGGTTGGAAGGTTGACAATGTAACGTGTAAAGCACCCAAAGGTGAGGCTGATAGGTTAACCATCCAACTGGGCCATCTATATCAATGACTTCCCGCGATGCCGTTTTTTCCCCGGCACACCTCTTGTTTTCTACCTTGTTCATGGTTTCTTTGGAGATGCCCGGTAGAAAGATACACGCACACCCGAGAGGCCCGTTTCAGTGCCACCTCAAACTCTCTTTATAAAGTATAACCTTCAGAAGCCCTGAGCCTTCATATGGTTTTATATTGGTGTTAAAGTTGGGTGGCATCTGATACGGTCTTATCCCTCCTATAATGCCAAAACCATGCCATGTGCCGGGACTAAAAATATCATATAGATTTCGCCTACTTGGCTCGACATAGAAAAAACTCCAGCCCAGAACCTGTCAAAAATTGTCAGGAAATGTCAAAATATGTCGACACTGATGAGGCCTTTGTTGTTATTTTGAAGGCCTCATCAGTGGGCTTCACTCCTTTGATTCTATGTGCATGAGGTTCGTGGTCATCGCTGGTTTTGCCTTAAGTTACATAAAGGTTGCAGGTTGGAGGGGGAAAAGCGTATGCTAAAAAAATCGTAACTATTCAGCCACCAAGGCACAAAGACCCAAAGAGAAGATGAATATAAATTGAATAACGGACTTTTCTTATTAATGAGCCTTTGGCTCATTAATTTCAATGTGCCAGGCATCAAAAAGGCTATCATAAAGCATAATTCTATAATCTTGGTGCCTTTGTGGCAAGATACCTGAGTAATTACAAAAAATCTTCAAGAAGATAGAGGAGTTGGAAGGGTGAACTCTGAACCTGTGAACGCCTACAGGTGAAGATAGGAAGAGGAACGAATGAAACGAGGTAAAGAGGTAAGGATATGAAGGCAAAGAGATATATTACACATTTGCTATGCTTGGTGACCTTAACCGGCCTTGTGATGACAGGCTGTGCTCCGGTGATTTCTAAGAAGGCATTAAAGGAAGTTGATCAGAGCGTCCGCTTCGAGGAGTTATTGGAAAACCCAGACGCCTACGAGGGGAAGATAGTGCTCTTGGGCGGTGAAATTATCAAGACGGAGAACTTGCCGGATAAAACGGTTATCATCGTGCTCCAGCGATCTCTCGGCTACAATCAGAAGCCTGATTCAGAGGGTGAATCGAAGGGAAGGTTTATCGTTTCCACACCCGGTTTTCTAGATCCGGCCATTTACCGCCCCCGGAGAGAGATCACCGTAGCGGGCTCAGTCATGGGAAAAGAAGTGCGTCCGCTGGGTGAGCTCGGATATGCCTATCCTATCATCGAAAAAAGGGAGCTCTATATCTGGCCTCCGGAGGGGGCCCCTGCAACGACTCCCCGGTTTCATATTGGAATTGGAATCGGGAAAACCTTCTGAAGGTCATAGAGGCATGAGAAAGGGGTTTCTTATCATCGCCGCAGCCCTCGCCTGTTTATCAGCCTGTGCCCACGTCATACCGAAAGACACCTTGCAGCAGGTGGACACGGAACTGACCTTTTCCGCACTGCAAAAGGCGCCCGAGGAATATAAGGGTAAGGTGGTAGTTCTCGGCGGGATTATCGTTGGGTTGGTAAACAAAAAAGAGGGGACTATCCTTGAGGTCTATCAGACCCAGATGGACCGTGAGGGCAGACCTATTAAACTGGATGTATCTGGAGGGCGCTTTCTAGCTCTCTATAAAGGACTTCTAGACAGCGAGATCTACCGTAAGGGGCGAAGGGTGACCATTGCCGGCATTGTGCAGGGTGAGAAGGTTATGAGACTAGGGGAGCTTGAGTATCACTATCCCTATCTCGTAATCAAGGATCTTCACCTCTGGAAGGAGGAGCAGCCACAGAGTTATGAATATTACCCCTGGGGCTTGTGGGGTCCATGGTGGAGGCATCCCTGGTATCCCGGGTACGATTGCTATGGGTGCCCCTGGTAGTGCAATCATTCCCATTAAATCTTCCTTTTACTTTCCCTTACAAACACAAGGAGCAATACGCACAATGCTCCCCCAAAGGCTAGGGACAACCATGCCCACGCGTAGGAATGGGTTGTGTCTACGATGAGGCCAAAAAAAGGTGGCCCCAAAGCAGCGCCTGCTAAGGTAATCATACCACCCAGACCCACAGCCCTACCAGCTGCGCCTTCAGCTTGAAGCATACTTAGAACCTCTCATTTAATCATCACCGTGAGTTCAGGCCTCTATTGATTATGCTTTGCAACCGTTCATTATCAACCTAAAGGAAGATTGTCCAGGGGTTTATCGGAACCCTCGATTTTCTCGACCTAGGGTCAGCATACCTCACGCGGCATGGTTGCAGATATATCTGATAATGTGCTAAGAGAATGAGGTATCTCACATCCAGTGGTGTAATGGATGGTACCTTATTGTTAGAAAGCCCCCTGCAGAAAACAGAGGAAAATATTTTGGGCCCGGCGCTTAGGATCTTCCGGCATAAGCACCTAAAATAACTAGGACGCAAAGGAGGTAGCAAGGGTGGAGACAACAGACATATACAAACAGTTGGCTGATCATCTCTCTTCTTTGGGAATGGGATACCCGCCCCATGAAGCCTTGGAAGAGATACTAAGGGCAAATTTTGACCCACTGGAGGCTCAAGTTGCTCTGGCCTTTCCAACAAGGGTCATTCCCCTTAAGCTCACAGAAATTGACCAACTAATGGGGACGATTGATCTTCCAAGAGCGGAATTGGAGGACATCCTGGAGAATCTTTCCCAGAAGGGATTGCTTTTTTCCGGCAAAACAAAGGATGGTGAGAAGGGGTATGCGTTGCACCAGGTCGGCTTTGGGTTCCCCCAGACCTTTTTCTGGAAAGGAGAAGATACCCCTCATGCACGGAACATGGCCAGTTTAGTTGCAAGATATTTTAACCGTCAGGTGACGCGGGAGGCGTATGGTGTTGCTGAGACTAAACCATATCGATACATTCCAATGGGGAAAAAAATTGAGCCGGAAATACAAGCAGTCTACCCCTATCATACGATGGAACACGTTATCCATCAGGCAGAAGTAATTGCTGTAGCTCATTGTCCTTGTCGCATGACAGCCCGCTTAAGAGACAGGGGCTGCGAACATCCCACAGAGGTGTGCATGAAATTTGATGAGATGGCCGAGTATGTGATCGAACGGGGATTGGCTAGAGAAATAACAAAGGATGAGGCCCTAAAGATAATCAAACAGAGTGAGGAGTCCGGCCTAGTACACTTTGTGGACAATGCCATGGGGGATATAAAACACAACTGCAATTGCTGCGGCTGTGCGTGCTGGAATGTAGGCAGCATCAAAAGGAGAAAGATTCCGAGAGACGTCCTCATGGCGACTTATTTCATTCGGGACACAGATGAGGAGGAATGTGCAGGTTGTGGAGAATGTGTTGAAGTATGCCCAGTTGACGCAATCCAGATGGAAGGCGATCTTCCCATGGTTGATGAAGACTGGTGCATAGGCTGCGGAGTTTGTGTTGTCAAGTGCCCAGCCGAGCCCGCCAAACTAAAGCTAAGGCCAGACAAATCCGGGCAGTTGCCAAATTCTAGTTTCAAAGTATTGCATGAAAGGATTCTAAGAGAGAGGGGATTGCAATAGGTGCTTGCCGGAAGAAATATGAGCCTGCTTTCTGAGGGGTAAGGAGGTGCCCTGCCAGAGATAAGGATTGTTTCTAAGCTTATGATAGGATAGAGGACCGTAAGGGAGTGGTTTTGAATCAAAGGGTTTACAGGGCTGATTTCCTCTTGATGGTTGCGGCCGTCATCTGGGGCAGCGCCTTTGTGGCGCAGCGGGTGGGGATGAGTCACGTGGGACCCCTCACCTTTAATGGTATCCGCTTTGCCCTCGGCGCCATGGTGTTACTGCCTTTGATCAGGCGCAGGGAT
>JAUVXZ010000215.1 GCA_030603345.1 Pseudomonadota bacterium | reverse complement strand
GGCACATTTTCACCAGCCGACCCACCTTTTCTATCTCTCCAACAACATTATCCCCATTTCTCCATTTGGTGATTGCAGAATTTTTTCTCCTACCTTTTTGATCGTTTCCTTACTGCCAGATACCCCTGATATTGTGACCATAAAGATCGCCATTGAACAGAGTGTAATTGTCGCTATCAATTTAGGCATTCGTCCTGGGAAGACCATTTCGGAGTTACCCTGGGTGGATGCCAAGATAGGTTATTAGCCTATCGGTCTCCTCGGTTTCACTCTCAAAGGCTCTGGGATTTGTATTTGAGGATGTCAAGATGTTATAGATTATGGTCAAAAAAAGAAAGAGCAATAAAAATAAAAAAAATCTTCCAAAGTCATTTTTTTCTTGACACTTCTTTTGGCTATTGTATATTGTCTTCAATAAACAGTAAATACCGGATATAAGAGGATATATGGAAACCTTAAGCGTAACAAGCGTAACCGAAAGTGTAGCTCAAAACCTCAGGATTCACATTATCGAAGGTGAATTAGCGCCCGGCCAGAAGCTCAACGAACTCGAGTTGGCCGAACGCCTTGGAATCAGTCGTCCTCCCTTGCGCGAGGCATTTCGAATACTGGAAAACGCGCACCTGATTGTCAGTATTCCCAGAAAAGGGTGCTATGTCACCGAGGTATCGGCGGACAGCTGCCGAGAGATCTACGAGGAAAGAGAGATGATAGAGTGCTTTGCTGTTGAACTCCTCCAAGCAAAAGGGATAAGAGAGTTGCCCGAAGTGGGCGCAGCCTTGGAGGTAACTGCAGATTTGCCTATGCCCACCAGTTCTGATGCCTATGAAAAATTTGACTACCTGAAAGCGATTGCTGATTTTCACATAAGGCTGGTTGAATCTGCGGGTAACTCTCGACTGAATCACTGTTATCATGCACTTTTTCCCAGTCTGGCGCGGTATCAGTCCATGTATACCTATATACCTGGCTTGATGAATAGGTCTCAAGAAATACATGAAAAGATTTTGGGCTTGATCGAAAGAGGCGATTATGACCGAGCCAAGGAAGTGCTCAGGTCTCACATAAGAGGCTTCCTTACGCTTATGGAGGATGAGATCAGGCAAACAGCAGAGCCCCAGACAGAGAGCTTATCAGAATGGTGAGGGGGGTCGATTAAGGACGGTTTGCTCGGAGGAGGTAACCTAACAATGGGTGGGAGCATAATATCTGATTTGAAAAAGCTGGTAGGCAAGGAAAATGCTTCAGATAACATCTACGAGAGGATCAGCTACGGTCAAGATGCGGCGCAACCCGACTTAGAACCAGAAAAGATACCTGTCGCAGTGGTAAAACCTCAGTCAACGCGAGGGGTATCCGAGGCCTTAAAGTATGCTAACAAGAACAAAATCCCCATCTATATCCACGGTGCAGGCACTGCCTTTAAGGGTTCTCCAAAACCGAAACGCCCGGGCAGCATTCTGCTGAGCACCCAGGGGCTCACGTCTATTGAGGAACATGAAGAGGACATGTACTATGAGTTGGGTGCCGGTGTAAATCTGTATAAACTCGAAAAACTGCTTCTCAGCCGAGGATATCTGTTGCCCATGACCATAGGCAGCAAGTTTTCCTCTACCATAGGAGGTGCAGTCTCCATAAACACTGTTGGCCACATGGTAGACATATGCTTGGGGAAGATCATCGACTATGTGATGGGGGTTGAAGTTGTTTTGCCGAATGGGGACATCATAGAAACCGGAACACGGAGCATCAGAAGACCTGCTGGGCTTGATTACACACGATTTTTTGTGGGGGCTGAAGGCTTGTTCGGGGTAATAACGAAGGTAAGGTTTCGGGTGATTGCTGATCGTAAGAAGGCATATGTCGTGGGGTTCTTCCCAGAGCTGACTGATGTTGCCCATGCCTTTCAGCGGTACTATAGAGAAAAGCTACCGCCCCCATTGTATGGGGAGGTTTTGGATAAGGTTGCTGCTGAAGCGCCCTTTAGGCTGAGAGGGTTAGGCGAGCCCAAGGGCCACATGGCCCTAGCCATAACTATTAGCTATGCCCAGGAGGAAGCGGACCGGGAGGCCCAGGAGATGGTCAGAGTATTCAAGAGCGAAAACGCCATCGATGCCCATGTCGTCACATCCAAAAGGGAGCAGACCGATTACTGGGATGCCCGTGATAATATCTTGAATATCCTCCAGGCATCTGAGGGTGATGAAAAGCTGGTCATGGCAGGTGCGCTGGAGTCTTCAGTTCCGCTGAGTCATTTGGATGATGTTCTGGTATATCTGCAAACAGGACATACCTATCGTGCCCTGAAAGAGGCCAAGCTTTTCATTTATGGCCATATCGGTACCTGTGATTTACACGGAATGTGGGTGGCACCGGTGAGTATGCCACAAGCAGAAAGGATGCAGATTGCAAAAGAGGCCGTACAGCTTGAAGGTGATGTAAATCTTATGTGGGGATGTGCCTCCGGCGAAGTAGGGCAAACAGCTTCCCGGATGCCCTTTTTCAAGAAGCGGTACGGTATGGCAGCCCATACAATGCTGATGAATGTCAAGAAGGCAATTGACCCGAACAACATTCTTAACCCTGGCAATTTAGAGGGAGAGGGCTATGAGTAATTCTGAACTGGCAGAGCTGGCGAAAGAAATAACAGATAATGTCCAGAGATGTTGGAAGTGCAGGATGTGCGTCGAAATGTGCCCAACCTACGAAGGCTGGTTTACCCAGAGCACTGCTGGCAGGCTTATGGCAATCAACCTCTACATCAAACATGGATTGGGCAGTGAAGAGGACTTAAGCAACATGCTCTACTCTTGTACGACCTGTCGGAGATGCCAAGAGAGATGTCGGATACTTTCCACTGACTGTAGTCCAGCAGATACGATCCTCAAGGCACGGCAATACTTAGTTAGGAAGGCTGAATTGAAGGGGGAAAGGAACCATGAGCAAATCCCTTAAAGATGTAATACCCGTGGGGCACATCTATATCAAAGATAACATCCTGGAGAAGGACAGTTTAGCTGGCGTGTCCGAAAGCAAAGCCCTCTGGGCAAAAGATCTTAATCTACCCAAAAAGGCCGAATACACCTTCTTCGCTGCCTGCGGGTACCAGCACATGAAATATGTTGAGGGGATGATGGGCGCCTTGAAAAGCGCGAGCAAGATGGGCATGGGCATGGGTAAGGTGGTAGGGATCAGTAAGGCATTTGGCAAGGTTGGGGTAGACCTCACTGGTATCACTGCCAAAATTACCGCCTCCAAAGATGATCCCTATACCCCGGTTCTCATAAGCGCAATAAGCGTGCTCAGAAAGCTTGGCCTTGATGTAGGATACCTGCACGAGGAAGAACCCTGTTGTGGCTCACCCATGTATTATGCAGGCTTTGAGGATGACTATGCTGAACATTCCAGAAAGAATTACGAGATCTTTGAATCCTTCGGGGTAAAGAAGCTGATAGGCCTTGTTCCTGCCTGCACTGCCTCTTTGCGCGATTACTATCCAAAATACATTGAGGGTTATGACTTGGAGGTTCAGCACGTGTTGGAGGTCGTCGTGCAGAAGCTGAAGAAAACCGGTGTAAAGCCGAAGGTCAAAGAGAATGTCAAGGTAACGTACCACGACCCTTGTCAACTATCGAGATATCTTGAACTCACCGATGAGCCACGAGAGATTCTCAAGAGCATTGAGGGGATAGAGCTTGCTGACCTGGACCCAGAGCAGTGTGGCAAGTGGTCTACCTGTTGTGGTGGTGGGGGGCTTGAGGCAACGCACCCTGAGTTGGCTGAGCGGGTTGGTGTGAGGAGGGTTGAAGAACTGCTGGAGACAGGAGCTTCGGTGATCGTAAGCAATTGTCCAGCATGTGAAATGCAGCTCACAAAAGTAACCAAAAAGCTAAATGCAAATGTCAAGGTAATTGACTTAGTGAGGCTTCTCGACGAGTCCTTGGAATAAGAGTGATGATAACCAAAAGACGGAATAATCGAAAGACATGGATACTACCGAGTTAATCTGCATGTCACTGTGAGATATCAAGAATGCGTACTACCCCAGCAACGAAAGGAGAGCAACGCGAAATGAATGACACGGCACTATCAAAAACAGAACAGCCCTGGAAAACACCTCACTGGCATGTGAGCCCCTGGAATTACTTAGAGGAGGTGACCAAGGATTTCACCCCTCCCAGGCAGGTGAAGATTCACGATATTACCCTCAGAGACGGGGAGCAGCAGGCCAAGATCATCTTCACCAAAGACGATAAGATCAGGATTGCCGAAAAACTCGCCGAGATCGGGGTGCACCGTATTGAGACGGGCATGCCTGCAGTCTCTCCCAATGATGAGGCTGCGATAAGGGAAATAGTAAAGCGCAACTTGCCTTCTGAGATTTTTTGCTTCAGCCGTTGCATGGTTCCGGATGTCAAACTCGCAGCTGACTGTGGGGTAGACGGAATCGTGATCGAAATACCATCCAGTAAGCACCTCATCGAACAGGGCTATAAGTGGCCCCTGGAAAAGGCCATCGATCTCTCAATCAAGGCAACCTCTTCTGCCAAGGCCGAGGGACTGTACACGGTGTTTTTCACCATCGATGCCACCAGGTCAGATATGAAGTGGTTGTTAGATCTCGTAGATCGTGTTGCCACCGAGGGCCACATGGATGCCTTTACCCTGGTGGATACCTTTGGGGTCCTCTCACCCCAGGCAGCCACCTTTTTTACCAAAAAGGTAAAAGAGCGGATCCAGAAACCCATAGAGATCCACTTTCACCCCGACTTCGGCCTGGGCGTCGCCAATACCATCAATGCCGTTTTGGCAGGTGGCGAGGTCATCCACACCACCATCACCGGTATCGGTGAGCGGGCCGGCAATACCCCCATGGAGGAGACAGTGCTGGCCCTTCTGACCATGTACGGGATCGACGTGGGTATCGACTATAGCAAGCTCAATGAGACCGCACAACTGGTCCAGGAGCTCTCAGGGGTGAAGGTTCCAGGCAACCGACCCTTCATTGGTGATGACGCCTATACCATTGAGTCGGGCATTGTGACCGGGTGGTTCAAGAATGTTTTTGAGGAAAACCCCACCACTGTCTTTCCCGTACACCCCGATTTTGTGGGTCATGCAACACCCCAAATCGTCATGGGCAAAAAAAGCGGGCTCGATAACATTGCCATATGGGCCCACAAGCTCAATATCGAACTCACCGAAGATGAGGCCATGGCGGTGCTCAGAGAGGTGAAGCTCCAATCGCATGATCTAAAACGGGTGCTTACGGAGCAGGAGTTTCAGAAGATTGTGGAAGAGGTAACTTAGAGATCAGAGAGCAAGGGCCCCGCTCACATTTGAAGGCATGATGATCGATGGGGTCGCGAGAAAACAGGGAGATATCTCCCATTTCATGTAAGAAAACCATACGGTGAAGAGTAACAAAGGAGGCACATTATGCAGTTAACCGATCAAGAAAAACGGATGCTGGATGGAGCAGAGGGACCCGGTACTGCCAAGGCTATGGATATGGTCATAAAGTGGGCAGAGGTTTATGAAGCAGAGAAGCTGGTCGATATAACCAATACCCATACGAGTCCCGGTGAGCCTATAGAGTGGCTCAAGGAGATCAGCGAGGGAGCCAGGGCCAGGACCTACAGTACTGTTCATCCCTTTCCCATTGACCGGGATCACTGGGAGAAACAGGGGATTAAGCGTGAGTATATGGAAAAGATGAATCCCTACTGGGAAGAATGCATCGGATATTACAAGAAACTGGGACTGATACCTAATTTTACCTGCTGTCCCTATATGGTAGGAAACGTCCCGCGCTACAGAATCGGCTCCAATTTCTTTGGCTCAGAGGCGGTGTTGCTCACCAACTCCTATTTTGGGGCGCGCAACCCCCGAATTGGAGGTCCTGCATGCCTTATCAGCGCCTTGACCGGAAAGGCACCCTACACCGGGCTCATG
>JAUVXZ010000078.1 GCA_030603345.1 Pseudomonadota bacterium | reverse complement strand
ATCCCGACGGCGTAGCTCGCCAATTCGCAGCCCTTATGACCGCAGAAAGTTCAAAAATAGCGCTCGGCTCCTTGAGGATTCCGACTCTGGTGATTCACGGGAGTGACGACCCCCTCATACCGAAGGAATGTGCCATGGATGTGGCCAATACAATCCCTGGGGCGAAGTTGTTGATCATCCAAGGCATGGGCCACGCTCTGGCGGACATCCCACAACTCTGGCCACAGGTGGTGGACGCGGTCGCCCGCCATACGGCTTAGAAGAGTCTATTTTTCTTCTGAGGAGCTCACGGGAGGGTGAGCATGTTACCTAACTCGGGGCGGGGGATGGGGGCTGATGTGGCATGAATCGCCCAGATCCCCAGCAACCTAACCGTGTATTTTTAATTGGGTAAGGGTTTGGAGGAACTCCCATGATAGAAAACGAATTGAGGGGTGTATTTCCCTATCTCGTATCCCCAGTTACTGACTCGGGTGAGGTTAAGGCAGACGTACTGGCAAAACTGGTAGATCATCTGGTACAGTCAGGGGTTCACGGACTCACCCCGCTGGGGAGCACCGGAGAGTTCGCCTACCTGAGTTGGGCCCAGCGTCGTCGAGTGGTCGAAGTGGTGCTGGAGGCCAACGCCGCACGGTTGCCGGTGGTAGCCGGAGTTGCTGCAGCCTCTACTCTCGAGGCCGTACAGCAGGCGAGGGAATTTGAGGCCATGGGCGCTGATGGCATACTGGCGATTATGGAAGCTTATTTTCCCGTTGGTGAAAAGGGTATGGTAGGCTATTTCACTGCCGTGGCCCAAGCGGTTTCCCTCCCGGTGGTGCTCTACACCAATCCAAACTTTCAACGGAGCGACTTGACCCTCAATGTCATTGGTCACCTTGCAAAGGTTCCCAACATCCGCTACCTTAAAGATGCCTCCGGTAACACCGGGCGCCTGCTCTCTATTATTAACTTAGTAGGCGATCAACTAAAGATCTTCAGCGCCTCGGCCCATGTCCCCCTGTGCGTGATGCTGCTGGGAGGAGTTGGGTGGATGGCCGGACCTGCTTGCCTGATTCCCAGGCAAAGTGTTCAGCTCTACGAAATGGCACAGGCTGGGCAGTGGGAGCAAGCGCTGAAGCTCCAGCGTGAATTGTGGACCATCAACCAGATTTTCGCCACATATAATCTAGCGGCATGTGTCAAGACAGGGCTGGAATTGCAGGGATTTCCTGTCGGAAACCCCCTCCCTCCCCAGGTGCCCCTTGGCCCTGAAGCCCGAGAAGAAATCCGCCTCGCCCTTAGAGAGGTAAAGGCCTTACCTCTGAGGCAATAAGCACCGACATTGGATTTGTTTCAAGCCCTTGAGACACAAAGGAAACAGGGCTGGATCACAACACATGATAACCTGACGCCACCCCGAACACTGCGGCTGACCCCGCACAGCGGGGCGACTCAACGAGGCTGAGGATTTGCTCATCATGATGGATGTTCAAAGGAATGTCGATCAGTGGTGTCTGTAGATCGATTTCCGGAGTATTTCCTCAGGGGGCTGACACTCCACGATGGGTATTGTCCGATGAATGAGAGATCGTTATAATTTCATGGATATCCTGGAAACAACTAGCGGGAAAACGATGGGGAATTTTGACACTATTGATGAAGAGTCCCTTCCCTTCGGACGCGGCTCTTGGGGTTGTTTCCTTACTGAGAGGAGCTTTTATGAAACAAGACGTTGTGTGTAGGCTGGGACAAGAAGGTGACGCAGATGCCCTGATACAATGTAATGTATCCATGGCCCGTGAAACCGAAGGTAAAGAGCTTCCCATTGAAACCATATCTTCAGGGGTAAGGAACCTATTGAAAAACCCACACCTGGGTTTTTATGTGGTTGCTGAGAATCAGGGAGAAATACGGGGTTCTTTGATGGTTACAACTGAATGGAGCGATTGGCGGAGCGGGTTTTTCTGGTGGATTCAGAGTGTTTATGTGAGGCCCGAGTTTCGCCGCCAAGGGATATACCAAAGGCTTTACGAGTATGTAAAGGGAAGAATAGTGCACGAGACAAATGTTTGCGGACTTCGGTTATATGTTGAGCGAAAAAACACTGTCGCTCAAAGCACATATAAGGCATTGGGTATGCTGGAGACACCCTATAAAATCTATGAGGAGCTGCTTCAGCGCTAAATATCTAAAATCCAAAGCCACGAAGGCCGAACAACCAAAAGTTGCGCTTTTCCTCAGAGAAAACCGTTAGTCAGATGGGTTCTACGCACCCGCAAATGCGCCATTTTACTTTACAGGAGGATGGTATTATGGAGGGTTTGTTCTTTCAAACCAATGGCTCTATGGAAGGGTCTGTGGCATCTCTCCGTTCCCTGCTTGCTGGATTAGAGCAGCCCTTTTCTGGCGGCGATTCTGTTGGTGTGAAGCTCCATTGGGGGGAACGGGGAAACCGCAGTTTTTTACCACCGGTCTATGCAAGAGAGGTTGTACAATGGCTTTACGGCCACGGGAAAAAACCGTTTGTCTTTGACACCACTGTTCTCTATTCCGGAGGACGACGCACCGGGAAAGACACCCTGGCAACAGCAGCTGAGCATGAGTATACAGAAAAATTCCTTGGCTGTCCGGTTGTTGTTGCCGATGGCGTGGATGGCCGGGATGTCATTAATATACCTGCAGAATTCAAGCATTTCGATACGGTACAGGTTGCGTCGGTCGTGGAAAAAGCCCACGGCTTTGTGATTTTCTCCCACTTCAAAGGTCATATGGGATCAGGATTTGCCGGGGCCATCAAAAATATCTCCATGGGCTTTGCTTCACGTGCACAAAAGCAGCGCATGCATTCTGATGTTCATCCGGTTCTCGGGCGGCAGAAGTGCACCCGCTGTGGTATCTGTGTCGAGGTATGCCCGACTGGTGCGGCACAGCTCGTCGACGACGAATACCCAACCTATGATCTGGAAAGGTGCATTGGTTGTGCCCAGTGCATTGCCCAGTGCCCTGAGGTAGCCCTCCAGATCTTTTGGGGTACCGACCCAAAAGTCTTTCAGGAGAAATTGGTGGAGACGGCTGCCGCGGTATGGCATTACATTAAGAATAGGACCGTACTGGTTAACGCCTTGCTCAACATTACGGTGGATTGCGATTGTTTGCCAGGAGAAGCTCAGGTCATGACCTCAGATTCAGGTTTTCTGGGGGGGTACCATCCAGTGTCTGTTGACGCTGAATCCTTAGAACGTGTCGGCGCCAATCTCTTTACCAAGGCACATCCGAACGTACCCTGGCAGAGACAGTTCGAGCATGCTCAGGAGATAGGGTTTCACGAAGCAACGCCAAAGGGGTAAGGCTGCAACACGAGGCACCAGACATGGAACAAGAGAAGGTTATCCTGAGTCGTGTGACAACTCCCCACGGGGAGTTACAACTGCAACGATGGACCGAAACCGATGAAAAAGGCCAACCGGTGTACGAAGTCATCTTTAACGGCGTTTTTTTGATGGCCAGCTACAATGAGCTATCAGAAAAGGCTCTGGCCACTTTGGCCATTGAGCCACTGACTTCGGACAGGCAGGATCTCAGGATTCTGATCGGCGGCCTTGGAATCGGGTATTCTCTGCGGGCTACGCTGGATGATGACCGCATTCAGGTCGTGGACGTTGTTGAGATCGAGGAACATATTATCAGGTGGTCAAAGGGTGTCTTCAGTAAACAGAACCACCACGCCTGCTCTGACTCGCGCGTGCACGTCATACAGATGGATCTGGGAGACTACATTACCCAGACAGACAAGATATATGACGCCATCATTCTGGACATTGACAATGGGCCCACCTGGCTGGCACTGGCAAGTAACCAGAGGCTCTACGAAAAGCCTGCTCTCCGTAAGTTCATGACCCTGTTGAGGGATGGTGGCGTATTCACGATCTGGGCAGCACACCAATGTGCGCCCTTCCAGAACAGGCTCGAGCAGGTCTTTGGCCAAACAGAGCTGATCACAGTGCCGGATGTGGACCCACAGGGCCGCTCAATTGACTATTTCATATATCGGACGCGGTCGTTCGAAAACTGAGAAACAGGGGTGGAGACGAAACTGGCCTATCTATAATTGACCACCTGGGTCAGCCCCTCGGCTTGTGTAAATGGAAGCGTAGCCCTTGCTGGGCTGTTGCCCGGTGCAACAAGACAAAGCGAATGGCAGGCGAAACCACCTCAGAAGAAAACGATACAAAGGAGGAAACCTTATGGGTAAACCAGAACCCAATTTCCATTATAAGTTGATGGCTCTTTTCTTCAAATTCCGCGATTTCTTCTTGCCCCGCACGAATGTCCTGAAAAAGGTGGGGATAGAACCAGGGTTTCATGTACTCGACTATGGCTGTGGGCCGGGAAGCTACATAGCCCCCCTTGCGAAATTGGTAGGCGAATCAGGGAAGATTTATGCCCTGGATATACATCCGCTTGCAATTCAGATGGTTCAAGATATTGCTGCACAGAAAGGGCTCAAAAATATTGAAACCATTCATTCTGATTGTGCAACCGGATTAGAAAATGGTGCTATCGATATGGTCCTGCTGTACGATACCTATCATGACGTAACGAATCCAAATGGCGTATTAGAGGAGTTGCATCGGGTCTTGAAGCTCGACTCCGTGCTATCTTTCAGCGATCACCACATGAAAGAAGATGAGATACTATCTCAGATAACAAGAAACAACCTGTTTGTCTTATCCCGAAAAGACAAGAAAACATATAGTTTCTCCAAGGTTTAGAGGAATTGTAGCGCGAGCATGCGAGCTACCCCTCCCTGGAACTGACACCTCCTACCGTACAGTTCTCGTTCAATACTCAGGCCCGTCAGATATAGATGGAATACCCTGATGGCACATTCTACTAAGCAAAGTATTCTATTGTTTGCGTTGGACATAACCGAGAAGGGTCTAGGATGGTCGTGAGGTTTTTTCTTCTGTTCCGAGGCTCCCGGGCTGGTCGAGGTCGCTGAGATACGTGCTGTCTCTATAGAAATCAGATCTTTAGCCATTTTCCAGTAAAGTTTTGAATTGTTTACGTCGATAAAAATACAAGACGAGGTCTCTGCTCAGAGGAGCCCTGTGCTCCTCTCTGAAGGGCGGGATTTCAGATTCATGGAGATAGCCTATGGTCAGCCTAGATAAAGGTGATGTAAGAGAAATACTGAGGATCCTGGAGGACGAGCTTAACCTCACGCCTAAGGTTGATAAGATAGAAAAGATGAAAATGAGAAGTAGAATCAGAAAACAGGCTAATTGGCTCTTAGGCACCATAAATCCCACTGCAAATAGGCTCTACAATGGGCTGGAGGACAGACTTCCTGAGGTCTTTTCCCTCTATCCCTATGGATTTTGTCATCAACTCAGAGACCTGCTTGATGTAAAATTGTTGACCTTGAGAAAAAGAGAGAAAGAAAAGCTCAGATTAAGGTCCCAGTCATTGACCTCGTAAGGGTCTGCCTTCCAAGAAACAGGAACATAATCGAATACTCCGCTCACCCCGGTAAAGCCTCCTTCAACAAATCCCCGCTCCATCGCAAATTCCGATACCGTTTGTGATTTCCGAGCACGCACTGTTTGCCCCTTGACGCTCGGCTGGGAAAGGATTACCTTCAGCGCATGACAAGAATTGGGTGGACATTACTATCATCTGCCTAAGAGTCTTCCGCGGTGAGGACTATCCAGATATACGGATCTGAGATGTAAAAATGAGTGAGCCCGGTTGACGACAAGCGATTTTGTTTCAAAAAAACATGGAATTCTGTGAAGGAATTGATAGTATGAGACAAGAAAGGAGGGATCTCATGATGAAGCAAATGAGTTTTTGGATGATTGTTGCCGGTTCTCTTTTGACTATGCTGATTAACGGGTGTACGCCTCGTCCTGTCACTACTCATGATCAACTCATGCTCCCAGAAACCGGTAGGGAGAGTATTGCTGTGATGCCCTTCCTAACAGGAAAGCATGACTCAAGGATAGATGAGGCCATCAATGCTACGTTGGACTGTGCTGTTTCTCAGCTCTGTTTCAATACCCAGGATGTCAGAAGCGGGGCAGACACAACCTTAACCCGTTACATGCAGGAAGCCCTTGAACAGCGTTTGGGTGAGCGGGTGATACCCCTTGAAAAGGTTTCTAGGGCTTCTGAAGGGCTCACCAGAGACCAAACCATCGATACCCCCCGTTCTCTTGCAACAAGGCTTGGTGAGAAATTGAAAGCCGACCATGTCATTGCTGGAACGGTATGGAGATACAGAGAGAGAGTTGGTACTGCCCGGGCATCCAGCAGTCCGGCATCCGCAGCCTTTGTAGTTTATGTCATACGTGTCACCGATGGAAGACTCCTTTGGAAGACAGTCTACTCTAGAACCCAAAAACCCCTCTCCGATGACATTCTCCATGCTCGGACCTTCTTTAAACAGGGGGCACACTGGCTCTCAGTCGATGAACTGGCCCGTTTTGGAGTTGATGAGGTTGTAGAGAAATTTCCCTATAAGAGTGATCTCTCCTGGTCAGAGAAATCTTTCATGGTAAACGTGTCTTTCCGGACCCTCAATCCAGATGATCTTGGATTTCCCGTCAGGTTTGGAGCGTTCTATTGATTCCTGATTTCAAGATCCCTCCCAGTTTTGCTCGGACGGCCATAGGGTCAGTCAGCTATTCATCGCGCTTCTGCGGCACGTTGAATAAGGAAATAACCATCAGAGTCAACTGCTATGGCGTGCACCTCAGAAAGAAAGGAAAAAGATAATGAAGACAAACGTGATTATCCCGAACCAGTACCAACCACTCCTGGATCTGAAAGAAACAGAAAAGGCTATCCGTCTCATCAAGGAGTTCTTTCAGACCAATCTATCGTTTGAGCTGAACCTCATGCGGGTGACAGCACCCCTATTTGTTAAAGCCGGCACGGGGATAAATGATGACCTTAACGGGATCGAAAAACCCGTTTCTTTCAGAATAAAGGCTTTGGACGGTATGGGTGCAGAGATAGTGCAGTCCCTTGCCAAGTGGAAGCGGATGACGCTGGCCGATTATGGTTTTAAGCACGGTGAAGGTCTGTATACTGACATGAATGCTATTCGTCCGGATGAAGAGCTAGACAACCTGCACTCACTATACGTGGATCAATGGGATTGGGAAAGGGTAATATCACCAGAGGAGCGGAACCTGGAATTTCTAAAAAACATAGTCCGAAAGATATACGATGTTATCAAGCGGACAGAGAAATATATTTGCCATCACTACAGTCTCATCCAGCCAATTCTTCCGCAAGACATTGCTTTTGTACACAGTGAAGAACTGGAAGAACAATATCCTGACCTAACGCCGAGAGAGAGGGAAACAGCCGTTTGCCAGGAGCATGGTGCCGTTTTTGTCATCGGCATTGGCAGCGACCTGAAAAACGGCAGGCCCCATGATGGTCGAGCCCCGGACTATGATGACTGGTCCACGCCCCTTGATGGTGGGTTCAGAGGACTCAATGGAGACATTCTCGTCTATTACCCGGCGTTAGACGCTGCCTATGAGCTCTCTTCAATGGGAATCCGGGTAGACGCCGACACGCTTTTGAGACAGCTGGAAATCAAGGGTGAGATGAAAAGGAAGAATCTCCTGTTCCACAGGCGTCTGCTCAATGGCGAACTACCCCTGTCCATTGGAGGCGGCATCGGACAGTCCCGGCTGTGTATGCTGTACCTTCGAAAGGCTCACATCGGCGAGATCCAAACCGGTATCTGGCCCGACGATATGATCACAAAGTGCCGCGAAAATAATATTGTTCTCTTATAATCTCGCGGCATTTTTGCTGACTATAAAGGTTTCAACGGGCTGTTGCTTATCAGTTAATCCAGCTGGTTCACGTATTACTGATAGCTCATCGGGGAGGTGCGGATCGAAAAAAGTGACAGCCACGATTAATTCTATTGACAGTTTAATATGCTGATATTATTATACAATTTATTGGGAAATAGGCTCGTCGAGATGCAGCAGGTTTTGACACTGTATAATTCTTTAGGAATGGAGCAGGGGAACCTATCCAAGACAATCAACACTGAGATATGCCGGATTGGTAGGAGGACATATATTCAAGCGGCCGGCACCTGATTCGAGAGAATAGCCTGAGCGCACTGGTGGTCTTAGTTACCAGGGGAGAATGAGGATGATGACTACGTGGCCCTATCGGTATCAGTTAAGCTTGGTAGATCGAGTCCGCCGCTCGGTTTATGAGTTGCTGCGGGATCAGATGGACACCTACCTCGTTAAGCACGCCCTTGTCGAGTCATACAAAAACTTCCGTGTGAACGGTGAACCATATCCCTTTGTTACCAAACGGGAGTTGAAGCCACGGGCCCGTGTTGTGGAGAAAGAGAACACCCTTCACAATCACTTTCTCGTGTTGTTTTGCGAAGGGACCATCCCCAGCACGTACAAAAAATATATTCGTTTCTTCGACACCAACAAGGTCACTAAGGAGAGCATAGCAGAGTTGGCCAATATCCAACTCCACAAACGATACACCAAGAATTTGCGCTACTTCGATAACCTTGGCTTTGAACCCCTCGTTCTTGACCTGCTGCCAGTCGACTATGCCCTTCTCGTTCAGAAGGATCCGACAATCAAGAGAAAAAACCGATATGCGATGACCCACTTTCGCGTGAAGATCGACTGGCCCATTGATGATGCAACTGAGGCGATGGCCCGAGATTTCCGCTACATCCCTAAGGAGCTTTACGAGTATGGCGAAAAGTACGCCCAAAGCCTGCACAGCAAGCTCTTTGAGAATTATGGATTTCACTACTCTATCGGCGGTCGTCGCACCGCAGCAATAGTGGCAGCCCAGTTCCTCAAAAAGATGGATTTCATCTCCGCGGTCTACGTTGCCAGCGCAGAGGATCGCACCCTCACGCGTATCAGCGAACGGGGAGTGAGCAAATTCGTACTGATCTCTCTGCCTCATGCAGAAATATCCAAACTTTTGAATGAAAACCGGATTCATTTTGACACCTTTGTGAAACGGTATCTGGTAGACATCTGCGATGATTACGGTGTAGCAATTCTTCAGGTGGTCTACCGCAATACTCCCTTTTCAAAGCCGCCTGAGGACGGAAAACTGCGGGATCTCCGGCCTGATTACCAGTGGTTGACCGTGAGCGACCAGCGCCTTGTGCCGCTTTCCGGGAACGTGGAAGCCTCACCGCTCTCCTACCGTACTATCTATATGTCTGATTAGGAAATCTGGCACCGGCCTACCCTCCCACCTTATCTTACAGCCTCTCATGATGCTCGTTATGGTTTCGCTCAGGGCCACGTCATACCCATACCCCGCAATTTGACGCTACCCTGTAGTTTCGCTAGGTCCTTCGATTCATAAGCTCGATGACGAACTTATTCACTCAGGACTTAGTGCTGCCCTCGGCCTTGAGCTCATGACCGAGAGGCTCACTGCCGAAAGGCTCGGGCCGAATGGAGTGACCAACATTTCTGAAATAAGTCGGCAAAATAGGTCAGTGTATTTGCGAATCGAAGCACTAAGCTTTATTGATCTTGTTTCTGTTTCTTTGTATAAGGATAGTAAGATGTGAAGTTTCTTGGAATAGCGAGGGAAAGGCTTGCTGAAACTCTTTAACTCATTAGGAAAACGTATCGAAGTATTTCGACCCGTAAATAAAAACGAGGTAGGCATATTTACCTGCGGTCCGTCCGTTTACCAAAGGTCTCACATCGGAAACTTCCGAACCTTCCTGTTTGAAGACATCCTCGTTCGGTATCTGGAATATTCAGGCCACACTGTCAAGAGAGGTATGAATTTCACTGACGTTGAGGACAAAGCGCTCCAGGAGGCTGCAAAGAGAAAGATGAGCGTTGCAGCCCTTACTGAGAAAAATATTGAAGCCTTTATCCACGAAATGGATCTTCTGAGAATGAGGATTCCGGATTTCCTGCCCAGGGCATCCGAGTCCGTGGATTATGCCGCAGACATTATAGAACGTCTCCTAGAGCTTGGGATTGCATACTGGTATAGAGGCAATGTCTACTTTGACCCGTTACGATATCCTGGGTTTGGAGAGCTCTTTGGTCTTGATATGACGCAATGGCCACCTAAAAAGAGGCGATTTCATAAAGATACGTACCGGGGATTGAGGTGGAACCGGGGAGACTTTATCCTCTGGCATGGATCCAACGAAAGGGAGGAAGTTTGCTGGGACACAAAGATCGGAAGAGGCAGGCCGGCTTGGAACATCCAGGATCCGTCTATGATCATACAATACTTCAATGAGACGCTCTCCATCTACTGTGGCGGTGTGGACAACCTTTACCGCCACCATGACTATTCCCGTGCAATCCTCGAATCGATACGGCCCTATCCCATGGCCGGATTCTGGCTCCACTGCCAGCATCTTTACGTAAATCACGAAAAAATGTCTAAGAGCAAAGGAAACGTTTACTATATAGACACACTCCGTAGGCAAGGATACGACATAGGTGAGATAAGGTTTTTTCTTATTTATGGTCACTACCGGAAAAGGCTCAATTATTCGCTTAAAAACATGGACCGAGCAGTCGAAAAACTGAGAAGATTTAAGGAAATGCTGAGCACCATCCAAAGGCGAGCAGATGGGGCTCCGGATACGGATCGCAAAGCCCTTGAAAAAATGAAACGTATTTTTGTTGAGAAAATGGACACCGATCTCGACGTAAAGGGAGCCTTTGATGGCTTGGAGGGGTACTTGTCTGCCCTTGATGTCAGGCATCTCAAACCTGCTTCAGCCTCGGGCATCCTTCATGCCGCTGGAAATATTGATGACGTTTTGCGCGTCATTTTCTAGCCCATCAGGAGAGGAAATCACCTTCTCTTCTGGCAAAAAGAAGTATGGGCCTCACAAACAATAAAAAGAGAGGAGATTCCTATGGACTTGACAGATCTCTACGAAAAAGGCGAGGACCTGCTCAGGCAAAAGGATATCGGGGTATTACTGGATGGGGTGGAAACCGGATTCATCCTTGATCATGACCGCCGTGTTCTGGATCGCTATACATTCAGCCAGCATTGTATTGATGCTGTGGAGGCGAACACAGGTTGTCACGTTCTCGGAGTTGAACTCGCCACCCCGGCCATCATGTCAGCAATGACATCCCCCATTCCTGCCATTGCCGACGATGGCCTCATACAAGTGGCGTTGGGTCTTAAAGAGGCCGGGAGCCTGATGTGGACCGGTACCCCCATCCCTCAGAACCTTAAGGAGATTACTGAAACAGGGGTCCCTGTGGCAGCCAATGTAAAGCCCTTCGAAGATCGCAAGAAAATGTTCCGCAGCATTGAGGAAATTCAGGAAGCTGGAGTTCGATGGGTTGGCATTGAAATCGACTCTGGACAGGGCACCAAGATCAGAGATCAAATAAGGGCCACAGGTTGCGCGCCGCTTTCACTCAAGGAGCTCGAGGAAATCCGCAAAAAGGTCTCCCTTCCTCTGATCTTTAAGGGGGTTTTGAGTCGAGTGGACGCCATGAAATCCGTGGATGCAGGTGCCGATGGCATCGTCGTTTCCAATCACGGAGCCCATACTCTTGATTATCTGCCCCATCCACTTCAGGTAATGGATGAAATCCTCGCAACTGTAAAAGGAAGGACAGTCGTCATGGTAGATGGTGGGTTCCGTCGAGGAAGTGATGTGCTCAAAGGCCTGGCGTTTGGGGCCTCGCTCATAGGCCTCGGCAGACCGATTCTCTTTGGGTTGGCAGCGGCAGGCAGACAAGGGGTCAGGGACGTTATCGATGGGATTACTCAGGAACTCAAACGAATCATGAGCATGGTGAGAGCACCCGAACCTAGTAGCGTTTATCGATATATCTTGATAGAGGACTGACTAAGCTATTGGGGGAATGAGGGCAAGAGGCATGGTAAAGCCCGCCAGCGTAGTTATGAATTCCGTACTGCCCGCCAAATCAGGGTAACGGCAGTTACCCCCAAGACCATATCCGGTATCCACATAGCCAGGGCCGGGTTTATAGTGCCCGTCTCCGCGAGGCTGTCTGCCGACGAGAGCAAAATGTAGTAGCCCGTAAAGATAGCAACACTCAGGGCAATCCCCCATGACCGTGCCCTTGCCTTCACCATTAAACCGAGGGGGAGCCCAAGAAGACCCAAGAGCAAGCAAGAAAAAGGAATCGAGAACTTCCTATGGAATTCTATGGACAAATTGTTGTGCCGGTAACTCCCTCTTTCCGCTTCTTTGAGGTGACGCCTGAGCTCAGATAGAGACATCTCCTTTTCACCCTTCATCCGTGAGGAGAATCTTTTCATGATCTCAGACAACTCTATATTCAGATCATAGGACTTAAATCGCAGCACCTTGGATGCATCTAAGTCCTTACTGACCATAAAGATCGATCCACCCTCGAGATGAAGGTTGATGGACATCTGCTGTGGATCTGAACTGATCCTTCCATTTCGTGCAATAATGGTATTGGAAAGCTCTGGATCCCTCTCATCCAATATAAACACCCCTTCCATGGTCTGGTCCTGAGCCGAGATCTGATTGGCATAGAGCACTATGTTGGGGATGGTGTCGTTGAATACACCTTGTTTAATTCCAATACTGGTGTTCGACTGGGCCACCTCGAAGAGGAGTCTTGCCATGGAATGGTTCCCTTTTGGAAGGAGATAGATGGCCATAAAGGAGGCCAACAAATAGCAGATAATCGAAAAGGTGATAACCGGGGAAAAGAGCTGATACAGGCTGATTCCGGATGATCTCAAGGCAATTATCTCATTGTCTTCATTGAGCCTAGAAAAGGCGATAAGGGAAGCCAAAAGGCTTGCCATTGGTAAGGTGAAAAAGAGAACATAGGGGAGCGTATACAAGGTTATGAGCAGAACCTGCACCAGGGATACTCCATGGTTGACCATCCATTCGGTCAGCCTTAATATCCTCCCCGCGAGCACAAGAAAGGTAAACACAACGAGGCTGGCTACGAAATTCGGAATCATCTCCTTAAAGATATAGATATCAATAATCTTCTTCATACCTTTGCCAGCGTTGATCTACCTTATGCTTGCGGTCTGATTTATCAGTCATATCGCCAGGGCTTTTGTCGCAGAAACAAGAGAATCACCAAAGCGCTCCCTCTGATAATAAGCCTCTGTATAACCGCTCAGTAAGGCAGGCACCATAAAAAAATAGATGAAAAACAAGGTAATGTCAATGGGTGGTTGGATAGATGCCTACCAGGGAATGTGATTCAAGAAGTGATAGAGTTCATGGAATTTTTGCAAAAAAGTACAAAAAGAGCAATTTTTTGACAGATTGGTGAAAAGAACGAAGAGAAAGAGCTCTGGAAATGATGAACAATTCATACAAATTTGACAAAAAAGTGCAAAAAAGATAACTTTTTGCTAGACTGATCAGGAAAAACAGGTTATCGTTACTGAAAAGGAAAGATCTCTCACGCCAGGGTATTGGATAGACCGTAGGTGGATACAATAATCTAAAAGGGGAAAAGAACTATGTATATGAAACCGGAGAAGATTATCAATCAACTTCCCAGAAAAATGGGAGAGAACAAGAGG
>JAUVXZ010000189.1 GCA_030603345.1 Pseudomonadota bacterium | reverse complement strand
TTCCATATATTAGAAAAGATTCCAGAGAAAAAAATCCGGCAACAGGTGAGGAGGCTCGGACGCAATATCACCGAGGAATACCGGAGCCGAGAGCCAGTACTTATAGGTGTGTTAAATGGTGTGTTTCTTTTTTTTGCCGACCTTGTTAGGGAGATCTCTATTCCGCTGAAGATAGATTTTGTGAGAGTAGCCAGTTACGGTTCACAAGACGTATCAAGTGGCAAGATTACACTAACAAAGGATATTGAGGTACCGATTGAAGGGAAACCGGTAATCATTATTGAAGATATTGTTGATACAGGATTAACACTGTGTCACCTGGCTAACCATATTAAGGAAAAAAAGCCCGAATCTGTCAAGATCTGCGCTTTGATCAATAAGCTTGAGCGAAGGGAGAAAGAAATACAGATAGACTACTGGGGCTTTGAGATAAAAGAAGGTTTTTTAGTTGGCTATGGCCTGGATTATAATGAAGAGTTTCGGTACTTGCCCTATATCCTTAGTTTAGACATGAGGGATAAATCTTAGGAGAGTAAACATGATTGTTGAATGCGAGAAGTGCCGCACTAAATTTAACCTTGACGAAAGCCTTCTGAAAAAAACCGGATCAAAGGTTCGATGCTCTATATGCAAACATGTATTTACTGCCTTTCCTGTGGAAGCAGAATTACAGATTGAGGAAATCCCCGTAGAGACCATAGAAGAGATAAAGCCGGGACCGTCTGCGGAGATGGAGGTAAAACCTCCTGAAGAGCCCCCTGAAGAGGTGGTCCAAGGCACCGATTTTAGTAAAACGATGATCCAAGAGTATGACGAACAGATAGAACCGATATCTATTGAGGATTTGCCTATTTTTGATGAAGATGAAGACTTTGAAATGGAGGAAGAGGAGAGGGGAGAGATTCGAACGGCAATGGGCAGGGCAAAGCAGGTTGAAAAGCAGGTCGTAGCCCAAGATGAATGGGAAAAGGAAGAAGTGGTAGAAGAGCCCAGAATACCGGTCAGACCCCACGTTGTTAAAAAGAAACGCAGAACAGGATTGAGGATCACCCTTCTGCTGCTTGTTCTCATAATCGTGGGCGCCGTAAGCGCCTCAATCGTATTTAAACCGGGTTTTCTCCCTGACTATGTTCCTTTTCTAAAAAAGACCCCGCCTAAGAAACAGGCCTTTGATGTAGGGAACAAACGACTGTCCTTTAAGGACTTGAGCGGTTCTTTTGTGAATTCGCCGAAGGCAGGTAAGCTCTTTGTAGTTAAAGGGTGGGTAACCAATAAGTACCCTGATAGAAGGAGTTTTATCAGGATCAGATCTAACATCCTGGATTCTAAGCGCACGGTAGTTTCAAGTAAGGTTGTCTTCGCAGGTCACCCTCTCACCGATAAGGAGCTGAAATCCCTGTCTGTGGAAGAGATACATAAGAGGCTTAGTGATAAGCTTGGCAAAAACAAGATGAATACCAATGTGCTTCCCAACTCTTCCATTCCCTTTGTAGTGATTTTTAGTAGCTTACCTGAGGATATGAGCGAATTTACGGTAGAAGCAGTCAGTTCTTCCCCTGCCGGAAAGTAAGTTGCCCAAAAATTCCTATGTCCCAAACCAGCAGATTTTCTGATACCGTGTTTTTCTTGTCTAGAGTTGTGTGTACCGTTCTTTATCGTATGAACCCAAAGGGCATTATCGCGTAAATGAATGTGCCAAGAAAACTGCTGTTCTCCATCCTCATGCTTCTCGTGGTGGTCTTATTTGGGATTTTCGGGTATACGTGGATAGAGGGATGGAATCTTCTAGATTCCCTTTATATGACTATTATCACCCTTTCTACGGTTGGCTACGGTGAGGTACGTGAAATAGGGCCTGGTGGCCGTGTCTTCACCGTCCTTTTGATTGTTTTTGGCCTCTTTACAATAACCTATATTGTTGGTTTAGTTGCTGAGACCCTGGTAGCAGGCGAGATCAGGTCAGTCCTCGGGAGGAGAAAAGTGAGCAAAAAAATAAAATCTCTGAGAGATCATTATATTATCTGTGGCTATGGCAGGATTGGAAGCATTATCTGCAAAGGGCTTACCCGCAAAGCAATACCCCTGATGGTTATCGAAAAGGATGAACAGGTACAGGAACAACTAGAAGAGGATGAAATTCTCTATCTGCAAGGCGATGCAACGCACGAAGAGACCTTGTTAGAGGCTGGTATAGCAAAGGCCAAGGGATTGGTGTCAGTGGTATCATCTGATGCAGAGAATGTCTACATCTGTCTTACTGCCCGTGGATTAAGTCCCCGGCTCTATATCCTTTCGAGGGCAGAGGATGAGGCTAGTGAGCGAAAGCTTCTTCGGGCAGGTGCAAACAAGGTGATTCTGCCTTATATACTAGGCGGGCGGCGAATGGTGCAGGCGATTATTAGACCGACGGTGAGTGATTTCCTGGAGTCCGCTGTCCATGATCAGAGCTTTGAACTCGCCATTGAGGAGATAACCGTAGGCGAGGATTCCCGTTTAGTTAATCAGAGCTTGGTTGATTCTGGTATTCGACAGGAGATGGACATTATCATTATTGGAATAAAACAAAAGGACGGCACCATGATATTTAATCCTTCCTCCCAGGCCGAGATCCAATCTGACGATATCCTCATAGCCATGGGAAGGAATAAAGATTTGGAGACACTCCGAAGAGTTCTCACCCCATCCATGAATACCGTGAGCGTTTAGACAAACTCAGTTACGAGGTTACACCTCATGAACCCAACAAACCCAGCAAACCCAACAAACCCAACAAACCCAACAAACCCAGCAAACCCAACAAACCCAACAAACCCAGCAAACCCAACGAACCGTCAGGAGGCAGGATGCTTGATCTGAAATTTGTCCGGTCAAACCTGGATCTGGTAAAAGGTATGCTCGAAAAGAGAGGCTATGATCTTGACCTCTCCGACTTTCAGTCTCTGGATGAGAAGAGACGCTCCATCCTGTCAGGCCTTGAACAGCTCAGGCATCGGCGCAATAAGGTGTCTGACCAGATAGCGGCTATGAAAAAGAATGGAGAGGATACATCATCCCTTGTCGCGGAGATGAAGACAGTCTCTAAAGAGATAAAGGAGATTGAGACCGAACTCCCCGGTGTCGTAGATCAGGTGAATAAGGTTTTGATGCTTATCCCCAATATGCCCCACGAATCAGTGGTGGTAGGTGAAAGCGCAGATGATAATCCTGTTATACGCAAGTGGGGCACGATTAGAGATTTTGCTTTTAATCCTCTTCCCCATTGGGAGATTGGAGAAAAGCTTAACATCCTTGATTTCTCCAGAGCAGCTAAGATTGCCGGGAGCAGATTCTCGCTTCAGAGTGGTATAGGTGCTACATTAGAACGGGCACTGATCAATTTCATGCTTGATGTCCACATCAACCATCATGACTACGTCGAGATCCTGCCACCGTTTCTTGTGAATTCGGATAGTATGACCGGAACCGGTCAACTTCCCAAGTTCAGAGAGGACCTGTTCAAGGTAGATGGCTGGGACCTCTTTCTCATTCCAACGGCCGAGGTGCCGGTTACGAACATACACAGGGATGAAATCCTGTCATCTGATCAACTTCCTATCAGGTATGTTTCCTATACTCCCTGCTTTAGATCAGAGGCCGGCTCTTACGGAAAAGATACACGGGGCCTTATCAGGCAGCACCAGTTTAACAAGGTGGAACTGGTTAAATTCTGCTGCCCTGAAGATTCAGACGGGGAATTGGAATCTCTCACTGCTGATGCAGAGGAGATCCTGCAGCGTCTGGAGCTTCCCTATAGAGTGGTTTCCTTGTGTAGCGGTGACCTCGGCTTTTCCGCTGCCAAAACCTATGATCTCGAGATCTGGCTCCCTGAGCAGGAGGTCTACAGAGAGATATCCTCATGCAGTAATTTTACAGACTTCCAGGCCAGAAGGGCAAATATTCGCTTTAAGAGAAAAAAGGAAAGCGGCACAGAACTGGTCCATACCCTTAACGGCTCAGGTCTGGCAATTGGAAGGACACTAGTGGCAATCCTGGAGAATTATCAGCAACCCGACGGAAGTGTGATTATTCCCGAGGCCCTAAGACCATACCTGGATGGGCTGTCCGTTATTAAGAGAGAGGGTGCTGGTTGAAATGCCATGGAGATAGTATAAACGAGAGGATCTGAAATGAGTGCACTGGAAGAGGCGTATAGCAAGATTGAGAGCTATAGATCTGAGATCATTGAGATGCAGCGGGAACTCACCTCTCGCCCTGCGTTAAGTCCGGAAAATGGTGGTAGTGGAGAGCATGACAAGGCTGAATATGTCAAAGAACAGCTCTTGCGCCTTAAACCGGACCTGTTCTATGAGGTTCATGCCCCTGATAAACGGGTAGCCAAGGGATACAGGCCCAATCTGGTAGCCGCATGGAACGGAAGCCAGGAAAGAAAGCCGGTCTGGGTGCTGAGTCACCTGGATATTGTACCGCCGGGAGATCTGAGTTTGTGGGCCGGAGACCCTTACCAGATGCGAGTTGAGGGGGATACAATTATTGGTCGGGGTGTTGAGGATAACCAGCATGGTATTGTCAGCTCGTATTTTGCGGTGAAGGCTGCTGTGGCTTTAAACCGGGCGCCCCCTCGAAAGGTGGGCCTTGTTTTGGTTGCGGATGAAGAAATGGGCAGTAAGTATGGACTGGAATACCTCTTACGGGAAAAACGGGAGCTCTTTACCGAGCATGATCTGATTATTGTCCCTGACGCTGGCAACGAGGAGGGGACCATGATCGAGGTGGAGGAGAAGTCTACGCTGTGGCTCAAGTTTACCATCACTGGTGCCCAGTGTCATGCCAGCACACCAGAAAAGGGGAGGAACAGCCTGTCTGGAGCTGCCCATTTGATTGTGGAACTTGAGAATCTCAAAAAGAGATTTGGCTTGCGGAACCCTATCTTTAGACCACAGGAATCAACATTTGAGCCTACCAAGATGGAGGCGAATGTCCCCAATGTAAATACCATCCCGGGAAAAGACGTCTTTTACGTGGATTGCAGGATCTTGCCAGATTATGCGGTAGATGAGATTATTGAAGAGGCGAGGCTCATAGGCGAAAGAGTTGGCAAGGAACTCAATCTCGAGATAGAGGTTGCGGCCGTTCACCGGCAGGATTCTGCACCACCAACACCGGCAGACTCCCCTGTGGTTTCGAGCCTTGCCCGTGCTATAGGCCAGGTCACTGGTCAGACGGCACGACCTATGGGTATCGGAGGCGGCACTGTAGCAGCATTTTTCAGAAAGGCAGGACTGCCGGCCGCAGTCTGGTCTACTCATTCCCCGACGGCCCACCAGCCAAATGAATACTGCTCGATCAGAAATCTCATCACCGATGCCAAGATCATGGCAGCCGTTTTCCTATCCGGATAATTGAATAAACTCTGGCAAAAAAAGCCCTGGGACTTTTTAGTAGTTCCAGGGCTTTCTATTAATTTTCTAATCGCTGATCGCTTACAAATCAAAGTATTGGCAATAGCAAGAAAGCAATAGAAGTTATAATGAAGTATATAACAAAAATGACCATCAAGTAGCCCATGATGTCGCGGAAGTTGAGCTTGGCTACGGCAAGCATGGCGATAGCCCAGAAGGGCTGAATCATGTCGGTCATCATGTCGCCCCATGCGTAAGCGATGACGGTCTTGTAAGCCGGAAGACCCAGCTCCTTTCCCGCGGGGAGCAGATAAGGCGCTGTCATGAGCCACTCACCGCCGCCCGAGGGTACGAAGTAGTTCAAAAGACCACCATACCAGTAAGCGAACATCAAGAATGTGGACCCGGCGCTGACGGCCACAAACCATCCGGTGAATACCTTGGCCAGGAGGGTGAAGGCTATCAGGCCGTAGATACCCGCATAGAAGGGGAACTGGATAACGATGCCCCATACCGCCTTGCCTGCCTCCTCTGTGGCCTTGAGAAAGGACCAGGGTCGCCAGTGGAAGAGGATGCCTAACATGAGGAAGAAGTAGATGACGTGGTTCAGATTGAGCCAGAGCCCCGGGGGCTTGCCCTTCAGGTAAGTGTATAATGCGATTGCTCCGCCCACCACTATGATGATGTTGAAGCCCGGCCACCAGTTCATCCAGTCAGACGGCGACTTGGCCTCCTCCCGCTGGGGCGACTCGTAAAGTTTCAGTCTGTCCATGAGTTCTGGCTGGACCACATAGGTGTTTTCCGGGCTCGGGTGCATCTTGGCCATCACCCACGTAACAACAATGACAATCACCGCAGCTAGGATGAGGTTAAAGGGATGGAAAATGGTTGTGCCGGTGGAGATGGGGCTGTCGATCCAGCCCTTCTCTATGGCGGACTTGACCAAGGCGTTGCCGGGGGAGGCCATCATGAGGGTGGCCGAACCGGTGAGTCCCGCATGCCAGGTGCAGCCCAGGCCAAGGTATGCTGCAGCAACCAGAACACGGTAGTCCACTTTCGGGTTGCGGCGAACGATAAAAAGGGCCAAAATGGCGCTTCCGATGATGGAGAGCCCCCAGGAAATCCAGGCCGAGAGCGTTGAGAAAAGGGCCATGACCACGATAGCCTGCGCAGGTTTATCCTTGTTGGGCAGCCCGGCAAGGCCGTCAAGCAATCGGCGCACCGGCGGCGAAAGGGCTAGGATATAGCCGGTCATCATGATCAAGCACATCTGCATGGCAAACCTGAGGTATACCCAGAATCCCTTGCCCCAGGCTTCGATGCCCCCGTAAAGACGACCTCCAAAGCTGACCTCATTCCCGAAGCCCCAGATTAGGGACATGACGTAGGCAATGATAGTCAGGATCCAAACGATTACAAGGGAATCAGGAATCCACTTTTCAGTCCAAATGGTTAATCCTGCACCCCAGTTCTTTACAAACTCGGAACCAGATTTCTCGCTTTTGTTGGCCATGGCAAATCCTCCTTTTTTAGGGTTTTTACCTGATTATGTTACTTTGAATATATCTATGAGTCCTGGTCATCACCTCCTTTTTTGGAATTTCACATAGTATAAAATATCTCAAAGAAAAATCAAGTATATTC
>JAUVXZ010000282.1 GCA_030603345.1 Pseudomonadota bacterium | reverse complement strand
CCGCGCACTGAACGGGTCAACTACAGTGCTCGACTCGGCCAGGGTAGCCCCTATATACCATTCCCAGAGCTGGTAGTAAAGAATCTACGCCCACAGGACGTGTGGCAAGCCTTGGATCAACATGACCATCAGTGAAAAAATTCTCACAGCACTGTATCAACAGCTACGTCAACAGAAAACCGACTGCAACCAATACAGGGGTCGCAATCACTACAATTACATTTAACCCCATGTAGAGCATAAGCCTTTCAATATCTTCTGCATATCGAAATACACCAAAAAAGGTAGGAACGGCAATAACCATTGAGGCAAGCCCAATAAGACAATTCCTGGGCAAATATCCACAATAGACCCCCATGATAATAGATAAATAGGCTAGCAAAAGAAATGCCCCATAGATAAGGGCACTGATTTGCTTGCCTGCAACAATCGGGAAGTTCTTTCTTCCTGCGGTTCGATCCGCATCAATATCGGGAAACTGATTCAGAAGCAACAGGTCACTGACCAGAAAAAAGGGGATGAGCGATGAAACGAACGCAGCCCATGAGTATCCACCGGTAAGCACAAAATCCGTGCCCATTACCATTAGCGGACCAAAACCTAATCCTGGAGCAATGAGGCTCAGCAGCGGATGACGAGTAAGCCAGATAGTGTAGGTGAATACAATGAAGAGGCCGACAAGGCCCAAGGGTAAGAGGGATAAGCCTCTGACATACAAAAAGTATAGCCCTACGACCGCTATGATAGCAAATGTAACCAACCCCGTATTCAAGGCATTAGATGCCTTTTCAGGTCTCTTGGGTAAGGTACCACTCCCACCACTGAACGGGGTCCGTTTTGTTTCAAAGTCTAAACCACTCTTGAAATCAAAATATTCATTAAAAGCATTCACACTTATATGCGCGGAAAGGGCGCCAATAAACCCTAAAGCAAGGTAGAAGAAGCTTACACTTTCAGATCGCCACATGGCACTACCAAAGCCAAGCAACACACAAGCAGGAGTTAATACTAAAAAAGGGATACGCATTGGGCCTAATATGGATTTTATTTCACTCATATCACAGTCCTATGGCTGAGCCGTAATAGTGTAGTACATTTTTGGGATTTTCAAGCTGTATCCTGCAGGGTCGCGTCATAGTGGAAACTAACCTATTGATTCTTAAGCTTATTGCAGGGTATGGGTGTCTTTTTTTTGGTTATGCCCTATAATATGGCCCCTTACTGGGTCGGTTCAAAATGGTTTATTGCCCCCTAAGCCTTAGAATCATAGGCTCCATCTATATAAACCATTTTGAAACGCCCACTAATCTAAACTCTGTGGGGCATAATCCAAAAAAAACACACCCATACCCTGGACTTTGACGTTACCCTGCTATATCCGACGCTCTTCTTGTGCCGTCTGTTCCTAATTAGCTAGCATAAAAAACATATCTTGAATAGCAAGAATCTTTCACACGTATTCACCTGGCTCCGAAAAGTGCTGGTGAGGAGTCCAGGGCTGCGGGTATATCTTTTCTCACTACCCCAGAGGAAGATGCTTCGCCTTCCACAGGGCAGGCAGAGGCACGCAGAGCTGGATGCAGATTTACCCCCTTGTGCATCTGCCAAAAAGTGAGGCCTTTTGGCCGTGTCCATCGAGAGGGAGCAACCTCATCTCTTACTAAGTCTTCAGCCGAAATGCTTACCTTATGGAACCCTTTAAATCCTAAAGAATTCTGGTTAATTAGCCGATAGAACCAAATGGGTAGGAACAATTGGTCTCTTTTCTTTTTAACCCCTAATCAAGACATTTTCTGGAAATCATGGGCATTATCAATGTTGCCGAACTAAAGCCTGAGATGGTCCTGGCAGAGGACCTAAGAAACCTCGATGGCCGCTTTGTTCTCGCCAAAGGAACAAAACTGGACTCAAAACATCTTCGAATCCTCAAAATGTGGGGAGTGATCGAAGCCAACATTGAAAGAATTTCACGAAAGGATGTAGAAGAAAATACAATAGCCCAATTGGATCCGGCAGTCATCGAGGAGGTGAAAAGCCTGACAGGTGAACGTTTTCACCATGCTGACCTGGAACATCCCCCTATTCGAGAACTATATCGGCTCTGTTGTCTGCGAAAGGCAAGAGGAAGATCCGGTATGACTCTCAGAGAAGATCTTGGACCCCGTGATACGGGCAAAAAACAGATAGATTCAAACAGACTCTCGAACGATGTGGCAACCACCATTGATCCCCACGAACTGATCAGGAATGATATCAAACTTCCTTCCTTACCAACCATATACCTGCAAATCAGCGAGGCCATTAATAGACCAAATAGTTCAGCCCGCGATATTGCTAAAGTAATCAGCAAAGATACCAGCCTCTCTGCGCGGCTCTTGAAAATAGTCAACAGCACATTTTACGGTTTTCCATCAAAAATAGACACCTTATCTCGAGCCGTAACCATCATAGGGACCATGCAGCTCAGCACTCTGGCCCTGGGGATGAATATCGTCAGGGTGTTCAAAAGAATCCCTTCCCATCTCATTGACATGAAATCATTCTGGGAGCACAGCCTTGCTTGTGGAATCAGTGCCCGAATTATCGCTGGGTATAAAAAGATTCAGAACACTGAACGCCTGTTCGTAGCCGGGCTCCTTCATGATATTGGGCGGCTGATTTTATATAGCAATGTACCCCTTCATGCTAAGAACGTCCTTTTGAGCGCAAAATATGGTGATACCCTGCTGTATAAGGCAGAATCCGAGATCATGGGTTTCGATCATTCGAAAATAGGTGGGCTCCTGTTAAAAAAATGGAGGTTACCAATCTCTCTGGAAAACAGCGTCAGACACCACCACTCGCCTCACAGATCCAAAGATCCATTGGAACCAGCTATAATACATCTGGCAGATATTATGACCAATGCGCTGGGCAGAGGCTCAAGTGGAGAGAGATTCGTTCCTCCTCTGAGTCCAGATGCCTGGGAATGTATTGGCCTTTCGTCCAATATTCTGTCTTCAACCATTAGACAAACAGATCGTCAGATCGAGGAAATCATTCAGTTACTCTTTTAAAATGAGCAATAAACCTCAAGCGAAAGACCACATGGAGTATTTAGAAAAGCGTATCGAATACCTGGAGGACCTCAATCGTTTTACCCTTGACACTCTGGAGATGGCGGCTTCCCTTGGAGATTTTCAGACCAGCATCAATACGCTCCAAGAACCTTCTCTTATTTTAGATGAAACAAGATCCCGGGTACAACGCCTGATTCCACTACAAACATTAGCATTCTTTTTAGTGGATGAGGTGGACCATGAGTTTTTCCTTGCTAGCTGCCAGCCTGAGAGCGACAAACAGTTTCTGAAAAATGAAGCGGACTTTCTCATCGATAATGGAACATTTGCATGGACCCTCAGGGAAAGAAGACCGGTTATGGTCTCCTCAAAGGACTACAAAAGACAGTTAGTGCTCCATGTTATGGCCACGAGTTCCAGAGTGAGGGGTATGTTTGTCGGGTTACTGGAAAATGGGGAAACGAATATCCCTGATACAGCCCTCTCGCTCTTATCCATTATTCTATTAAATAGCTCCAATGCCTTGGAGAGCTTTGAATTGTATAAAATGATTCGGGAAATAACCAAGAATCTAGAGAAAAAAGAGAACTATCGTACATTATTTGAGGCCGCTCCCGACGGTGTGGAAGTACTGGATGTTCGCGGAAATGTCGTAGATTGCAATAAAACTCACGAGGTGTTGCTCGGGACTAAGAAAGAGAAGATAGTTGGGAATCACACCACCGACTTTTTTTTGGACAGTATGAGGTCACTCTTTGAACGGAAGTTTCAAAGCTTGAAAGAGACCGGATATGTTGAGGGAGAGATCCAACTCCTTTGCAGTGACGGTTCTGCCATCCCTGTCTGGAGAAAAGAAAAGGCTATTTACAATGAAAAAAACGAATTCGTTGGCTCGGTAATTTATAATCGCGACATTTCAAGTCTTAAGCGGGCTGAAGAGGAAAAAAGCAGGCTCGAGGCTCGGCTCCAACAAGCTCGAAAGATGGAGGCTATCGATACCCTTGCAGGAGGG
>JAUVXZ010000025.1 GCA_030603345.1 Pseudomonadota bacterium | reverse complement strand
GCCAGTAGAGGCCGTCCCGAAAGAGCCGTGGGTTTTTCCTCAGGAGGAACGTTATCCTTATTCTTTTTAGCAGACATTCCCTCAGCCTTTATGATTAGTGAGCTTGCCTATGAACCTTTAGGGTTCACAGCCGTAACCTAGATGTCTTCATAACCTAGGATCCTAATATTTATGTCTCACCACCCGCTTCGCTAGAGGCACGGAGATCGCAGAGAAAAACATCTTTCCTCTTTCTGCTGACCCCGGAGGAATAGGCTCCGCATTCCACAGGGCGGAGGAGGGCAGAAAAGGCAAAGAGCTAACGCTGTGCGTAAGTTGTTTGAATCTATCAGAGCTTGCCCGAAGGGCATGACTATTTTTTTTGCCGGCGTCTCAGCGGCAAAGAAAAAAACGAATTATCTCTGTGTCCTCTGCGTCTCTGTGGTGAAATACTTTCCTTTTTGTTTTCATCGGTTTGAGGCAAAACTTCGCTAACTTACTATTGCATATTTTCATTTAGTTTAAAATGCATATTCTGTCAAGCCGGGGGTTATCGCACCGCAGGTGAATCGGCCTTGACACATCAGTACCTTTTACTCTACTCTTTCCGCCAAAAAGACAACTTCAGTTAGGTTTTTCTCGTGTGGAAAAACCGAATCCTTCTCAGAGACTTTTTCCTGCAGACGGATTAATAGGTAACAACCTTGCACTGAAAACAGTGTGATGAAAGAAACAATCTGATAGGTGAAAGGAGATCCCGTGGAACTTGAAATTTTTGAAGAAATGGATGCACGCGAACTTAGAAAGTATATTGAATTCCTTCTGTGGCACTACCGGGTTGTGGATGCATTCTGGTTTATCTACGTAGCCGAAAACTTCGATCAACCCACTGCAGAACTCATCAACGAAAAGGTTTGGGGGCGGGTAGCCGGGATGGCTGCCAGGGATCTGGTTAACCGCTTTCAGGTTCAGGAAAAGGGTTTGAAGGGCTTTGTGAGGGCACTCAGGTACTTTCCTTGGTACCTCCTTGTAGGTTATCAGATTCAGGAAGAAGCGGATCAGGTGATTATCTCCGTCCCCTCATGCCCTACCCAAGAGGCACGGATCCGACGGGGCTTAGGAGAGTTTTTATGCAAGGAGATGCACCGCAGAGAGTTTGAGGGCTTTGCCCACGAAGTTGATGAACGGATTCAGGTTGAGTGCCTTTTCGCCCCTCCTGACCCACATCCACAGGATATGTTTTGTAAGTGGCGCTTCTATCTCGATCACTAGATGTCTACATAACCTAAGATCTTAACATTTATCCGGGGCGGATTAATGTCAAGTTTTTTGCTGGTTTATTAGGGTAACGGTTAGGGTAACGAAGCCCGTATCGGCAACGGTTAAGGTAACGTGGAAACAAAAAGACGAATGACGTTACCGAAAAACGAAACGGGCATCGTAACCTTAACCCATAAACGTTACTCAGTATTTCGTATTTTCTTACTGACGTCGTATCTTGTCGGTTTGAGGCGGAGCTTCGCTAGCTATACCTTGCTATTTGAGGGCTTATGAGAGTATATGGGGAGAATATCGTTGAAAGAAAAATACCCTTTCACTGGGCCTGGATTATTCTCGCCACCTGCTTTGTCGACCTCTTTGTCAACTATTCTGTTCGTCTTGGATATGGCGTAGTTCTTCCGGAAATGATCAGGACTTTGGGCTTTGGTCGGGCTAGTGGCGGATCCATCTATAACGCCTATCTCATACCCTACATAGCCCTGACCCCCCTTACCGGTTATCTGACCGACCGGCTTGGGGCCCGTCCCGTGATTACGATTTGCAGTCTTATCCTCGGTATTGGCGTACTCCTAATGGGGACCATTACTACCCTCTGGACAGCCTGCCTCTTTTACGCCATCGTCGGTCTGGGAGCAACGGGCATGTGGACTCCGGTCATTACCGTGGTGCAGCGTTGGTTTTCGCCCAACCGCAGAGGTCTGGCTTTGGGTATACTTTCTACCGGGTACGGACTGGGCTTCGCAACCATGGGGGCTGGGTTTCCCTGGGTTGTGCATCATTATAGCTGGCGCTACGCCTGGTATTTTCTGGGGGCAGCGGCACTGGTGATGGTTCTGATAAATGGCCTCTTGCTCAGAAGTGATCCCGAAAACTCAGGGTATTTGCCATGGGGACAGAAAGACGAACCTTCCCGTGTTAGTCGAGCTGATGCAAAAACCCATACTCAGGGTGGCTCCCTTTCCATTGTGTTTAAAAACAGCAGATTCTGGCTTATCGGCCTTTCTTATTTGGCAATCTCCTACAGCCTTTATGGAATCACTACCTTTATGGTAGATTATGCCACATACCAAATTGGTTTGCCTCTGGAAAAGGCGAGCCTTTTGGCCACCGTTCATGGTGCCTCACAGGTTGTAGGAGTTCTAACCATCTTGCCGCTCTCCGATTATCTGGGCCGAAAAAAAACTCTCATCATCTCCAACTCCTGTATCACTGCCTGCCTGATCGGAATCCTGCTAACCGGCAATTCCTGGGGAGTGCTCTATGTGCTTGTGGGGATACTAGCCATGTTTTATGGGGCCACGTGGCCAATGTATGGTGCATGCGCAGGGGACTATTTTCCGAAGGATATGATGGGAAGCGTTATCGGGGCATGGACACCCCTGTATGGCGCGGGTGCCATTCTGGTGCACTGGGTGACTGGGATTCTTCGTGATACTACGGGCGTCTACAATTATGCCTTCATGATCAGTGCTGCCATGGCCGCAGCCGGGCTTTTTTTAATGTGCCTCGTAAAAAAACACGAGAGCAAGTGAGGCTATCCTTTCCCATCGGGCAGTGCGGCAGCAAATTTCGAGAGCACTGCGGTCATGAGCTCATTTAATATCAATAAAATAACAGCTGTCGCTTGTAAACCCTATATCTATTCTTCCGAACTCTGGATTGAGATCATAACCTAAGAATACAATTGGGGAATCGGATGCAGTTCAAAAAGCCAGGACGCTCAATGTTCAAAAGATAGCCCCGCATAAGGCAAGCATCCTATTGACACAGGGTGATCTTTTCCCTATACTACCTTCCTCAAAAAGGGCGTTTAGGAATGAGAGTTCTGGCAGGTGCAGTCGCCGATTAATGAGCACGATATATTCTATTTATTCCCTCTATTCTCAGTTGTATGCTATCCGGTGGAGGAGCTAGCGCCAGGGTTCCAAGAAATTGCGCACCTTTCCCTTTAGCAAGGTGTTATCCCAAAGAGAGGAGAGCAGGTCGATGCCTCGAGCCGAATCTTACTTGATGGAAAACCAGGAAGAAACCGTTCGCCTGGAGATCAAAATCGACCCTGAAGTGGTTATAAAACAGGGACTCTGGTGTGGACTGAAACCTGGTCTCAGGGTGCTCGATGCTGGATGCGGGCCAGGCAAGGTAACCTCAATCCTTTATGAAACGATACAGCCTGGCGGGAGTATTTTGGGAGTGGACTACTCAGAAGAAAGGATCCAACACGCCAAAGGGCACTATGGTCAGGAATCGGTCATTGATTTTCAGGCCCATGACCTTAGGGATCCCCTGGATGGCATGGGTTTGTTTGATCTCATTTGGGCCCGTCTCGTATTGGAGTACAACCGTGTGGAAAGCCCTGATATTGTGAGAAATCTAACAGCCGTATTGAAACCAGGTGGATATTTATGTTTACTTGACCTAGACCATAATTCCTTGAATCATTATGAGTTGCCTCCTAAGATGGAAGAAATCCTCTTTAAGGCTATTGATATGGTACAAGAGGAATATAATTTCGACCCCTATGCAGGCCGAAAATTGTATTCTTACTTATATGATATAGGTTATCAAGATATTCAGCTGGATCTTAGGGCCCACAAGCTTATTTACGGAAAGATAAGATACGAAGATAGCTTCAACTGGATGAAAAAGGGACAGATTGCCGCCATCAAAGCCAGTAGACTATTTGAAAGCTACCCCGGTGGCCGTGATGCTTTTTTTTCGGACTTTACGAAGTTTTTGATGGATCCCAGAAGGTTTATCTATACCCCTTTAATCCTCTGCAAGGGCATGAAGCCTCTTTCACCCTGAGGCAGTAAAAAGGGGCGTCCTTTGCGGGCATGCCCGCTCATGAAAATTGGCGAACAAGAGAAAATTTAGTCAAATCCCAAAGCCGAGCGGCTGTGTCTAGGGACATAAAGAGGAATTCCGGAGTTTCTATCTATTCAATTCGGTCCTTACAGCCATGCCCAATCCTGTTCCACTACGTCCCATCACCTTTTTGGTATAGAAGGGCTCAAATATCTTTTCTATATCCTTTTCAGCGATACCCACACCTGCATCAGAAACAGTGAGGGTAACATAATCCCCCTCCTCTACATGGTCATAGCCTCTAATTGGTCGGTCAACATAGCGGTTTTCTGTGGAAACAAGGATCGTACCCCCATCGATCATGGCCTCAGCCGGGCTTTTTCTAATGTGCCTCGTCAAAAAACACTAGAGCAGGTGAGGCTACCCTTTCCATGCAGCGGGCAATCAAGAAATATTCCCCGTTAACTCCAGCCTATTTCTTTTTCAACGAAAAGAGTCAGACAAATGTGACAGCGGTTCGATTTAGGATATCTGTATTAGCATGATACTCGGCTAGGATTCTCCCATTACAAGAAGACTAGAGGTACGATTCATTATCAGTACAAAAATCTTTTTGCTTTTCCCTCGTTATCCAAAACGAGTGAGCGCTCAATCATTTGTTACGAAAAAACATTTTATTCTAGATTGTTTTGTTATATACAATTTAGTATAATTTAAATATAAGTGAGCATAACAGCTTAAAGGAACAAATCCATTTTTGTTAGAAAGCTCATGTCTTCCATGCAATTTCGTAGCATAGTAGATTAGGTGGGTGATCAAGTTGGGGCTCGATGCGATTTTAATAGCAGATTCCGGTGAAGATAGCTTATCAGGAACAAATCCTCTGAGACTAAGTCTGGATGGCAGAACTGCCTTTATACAAGTGGTCCTGAACTACTTAGAGAATCAAGGTCAAGTTGTTCCGCCCATCGATGGCGATGGAACAGTGAGTTGGTCATCTGCACCCAAGCTGAATGGTATTTTCCTTTTGAGCTACCTCACAAAACGCAATTTTGACGTCGAACTGGTCGATAACTATTATGATGAAAGGGATCATTTTTCAAATCTTCTTCAACACACACCGCGCGTAGCAATTATCTCTACCACTTTTGTTCATAGCAAACAGGCCCTTCGCAAACTTGTAAATGATATCCGTTCTCTAGCACCAGACATATTTATTGTTGTCGGGGGACCATTCATATATTTGTCACATCTCATGTTTCAAAGATCGCATGAAGAACACTATGAAACGGAGCCAGCCAAAGATGACTTTCTGTTTCTTAATGTTAATGATGAGCCTTCTGTTGATCTCTATATTATCAGCCTCCGGGGTGAGGAGATACTCTGTGAGGCCTTAAAAAGAATCAGTGAGAACCGACCGATAGAATCTCTTCCTAATACAGCGCGTTTAGTGGGGGAAACGTATTCTTTTACCAACCGGGTTGATGATGTGTCGAATGTGGGAGACATTGACATCGATTGGGAATGCCTTCCCGATAGAATCTTCCAAACCGGTGTAGTACCTGTGCAGACCAGCAACGGCTGCCCCTATAAATGTGCCTTTTGTAATTTTACTAAGGATCGCCGGACCATGTTTATGAAGGCTATAGAGCAATTGATTGCTGAGTTGAAGGCTGTGTCACGTCGCGGAGTTCGTTATGTTTGGTTTTCAGATGACAACTTCCGGCTTGGAAGAGGCAATCTCAAATTTGTTTGCCAGCGTTTAGCCGATGAAGACCTTCATATTCATTGGATGAGTTTTATTAGGGCAAGCACACTGAGAAGTGTTGATGGGGACTTGCTTCGACGGTCCGGCTGCACAGAGGTACAATTGGGACTGGAATCTGCAGATTCGCAGATATTGCGCAACATGAACAAGAAAGCCAACCCTCAGCTTTACCACGACGTCGTGCGAAAAGTGCTAGCCGCTGGTGTTAATTGTTCATGTTACTTCATCTTCGGATTTCCTGGTGAGACCGAAAAAACCGCTCTTCGAACGCGTGAATTTATGAAAACCATCGAGCATCCTGAGCTTGAAGGAAGCCTTTCATGGTCCATGTTTCCATTTATCCTTAGCCCTATGAGTCCAATATACGAATTTGAAATGAGACAAAAATACGGGTTAACGGGATACATGCAACAGTGGAAACATAAGTCGATGGACTCTAGCCAAGCAATGGAGCATATAAAAAAGACCTTTTTCGAGCTGGAAAATTCCGGCCCCATTTCGAGAGGAGACAACCTGGATATGCTTTTTGGCCTTACTCAGTACGAACGCAAGAAATTCATAGCTTTGAGACATAAACTTTCAAAACTTGCAATAGAATCCCAGCTCAAAAAACATGATATTATTGAATCCTTCACAAAAGTACTGCAATGAGAGAAACACACAGTGGCAAAATATTGAGACCAGGCAAAAGGGAAGAGTAAGAATGGTTATTGCCTGAAAGAATACTACTAGAGACGTTAGTTTCGATTGATTTAGGTTAAAGACTTTGGAGTCAGATCGCTTGAGTACTTCAATTCGTTATAATAAAGTGAAGGAGGATGAAATGGCAGATACCAGGCGATGCAAAAAATGCATTCTGCCCGAGAATTATCCGGATATCCAGTTTGATAAAGATGGGATCTGCAACTATTGTTCGGCGGCATCAGAAGAACAGGAGCAGCCAAAAAAGAAGTCAAAAAGTGAATTAGATAAGATTATCGAAAAGCATAAAGGAAAAAGCAACAAGTATGATGTTATTGTTGGCCTGAGTGGTGGCAAGGATAGTACCTTCGTGGCATATTATTTGAGAAAAGAATATGACCTAAAGATATTAGGTGTGAACTATGATATTGGTTATCGCTCCGCATATGCTATTCAAAACCTGGAAACCTTGGTAGATAGACTCAATATAGATTTGTTAACTATTAGGCCAAATAGAGGCTTTTTAACAAAGCTATTCACTCATTTTCTGCGTAAACGCGGGGAGTTTTGTTCGGTTTGCAGCAACCTTGTGTACCTAAGTATGGCAAGCCTTTCTTGGAACCAAAAACTATCCATAGGCTTTTCTCCCTTTATGGTAGGGGGTTGGTCAAAGGAATACGAATTCCAGCAGAACGTTTCGGTAATGTCCATGCAGTATTTCTTTGGAAACTTGACCAAAGAGTTACTCAATGAACTAATGGTTCAATCATTTATCGAAGAGAAAGTGGTCTTGAGTTGTATGCAATTGAAAGATGCCAGACAGGCACAAATGGGCACTGATGCACATAGAGAATTAGGCGATTATGCCATGAACTTTATCATGTTACCAGACTACATAGAATGGAACATACGGAAAATACCGTATACCTTATCTGCAGAGCTGGGATGGAAGCATCCCCCAGACGTCCACGAAAGCCATTTTGACTGTTCTCTTTTTCCTTTGAAGGAATACTTGAAGTTTAAGAAATATGGTTTGACTCAAGAGACAATCAAAAACAGCGTGTTAATCCGGCAAGGGCTCATGACCCGCGAAGAGGCCCTGGAAAGAATGTCATTGGAACAGCGGACCGAGCCAGAGATCTTAGAGATCTTCTTTAATGAGCTGGGTATAACAAGGAATGATGTAAATTGGCAAGCCGAGTGGTCAAGGTATATCTAGGTAATGAGAATTGTAAAGATTCATCTGTACCATTTTAATAAACCCTTTACGTTGGGGTTTCACTCCGCTCAAGCTTCTAGAGCTAGCGCTGATTCCGTAATTGTCCGACTAGATTTCAAAAATGGCATTTCGGGATACGGAGAGAGCGCACCGAGGACCTATGTAACCGGAGAGAATTGTTCAACAGTTTCGACGCTGATAAAAGATTGTTTTTCGCCTCTGCTTTTTTCTTGTGAAATAAATACACTGGAGGATGTTGAAAGTGCACTAACTGAGTTAGAAAGTGAATGTCGTAGTAGAGATATCCCCCATTACAATTCTGCTTTAGGGACTATTGATACCGCTCTATTGGACGCTCTTGGCAAGTTTCAAAAACTGCCTGTTACCAATTTCTTAGGTTCAATTGTAAGAAAGACAGTACCCTATTCAATTGCTATCCCACTTCTCCCTCTTCAAGAAATTCAAGAATTATTTTTCAAATTACCAAAACTTGACGGCGTCAAGCATGTAAAAGTTTTGGTAGGGGAAGCTGAAAATGAAAACATAGAAAGAGTAGGTTTAGTTAGATCCTTATTCGGGGACGATGTAGATATTAGGGTTGAAAACAATGGAAAATGGACATTTCAGCAGGCCATCTATAATCTAGACAAACTGGAAAAATTCAATATAACAGCAGTCGAGCAACCCTTAGCCAAAGATGATATTAGAGGTCTGCAAAGACTAAAGAAGGCCATAGGAATACCAATAATTGTTGATGAATCTATGTGCAGTTTATCCGATGCAAAAAGATTGATAGAAAGAGAGGCTTGCGATATTTTGAATATTAAGATTTCCAAATGCGGTGGGTTATTGAGATCAAAGCGGATTGCACAGTTCGCAAAATCCCAAAACATACTTTGCCAATTAGGTGCCCACGTGGGGGAAACGGAAATACTAAAAGAAGCGGGTAAGGCCTTCGCCTTGACCACATCTAATCTTGTTTACTTTGAGGGGTGTTCTTTTTTGCTATTTGAAGATGAATGGCGAAGCGACCAATTTGAGATCAAAAGTGATAACGAAGTTGGGCTTGCAGACTTCGGATTTGGAACAGCATCAATAGCTCAGCAATTAATCGAAAAACACTGTTCACCCATACTTGAATTAAGCATCAAAAATGGTATAAGATTTTTAAATAACAAAGCCTGAAAAACGCTTCATTGAAATTATGTCATCTGCTTAGCTCAGCTTTTACAGCCGTACCAAGTTTATTTAGGGTATAGGGTTTCTTAACATAGGACCCCGCACCCAACTTCTGAGCTTCCTTCACCCGTTTTGTTTCAGAAAATCCACTCACGATTATTGCTTTCTGCTGAGGATGGAGCTTGAGGATTCTCTTGTACGTCTCCAGCCCATCTATTCCAGGATCCATTATCATATCCAGCACCAGGAGATCTGCTGAGTTACTTTTCATATACTCAACCGCCTCTTTGCCACTTGAGACCGTTGTGGTTGAGTAGCCCAGCTTACTCAAAAGCTCATACGCAATTTCTCTCTGTTCTTCCACATCGTCTACAACCAAAACTGACTCCCCATTGCCCGTGTACTCTTCCATGGACAATTGAGATGTATCTCTGTCTAGCTTTTTCCTGGTAATAGGGAAATAGAGGGTAAAGGTGGTTCCTTTTCCTTCACTGCTTTGAACATCAATATATCCTTTATGGTCCTTTAGTGTTCCCCACACGACAGCCATGCCCAATCCTGTTCCACTCCGTCCCATTACTTTTTTCGTATAGAAAGGCTCAAATATCTTTTCTATATCCCTTTCAGGGATACCCACACCTGTATCAGAAACAGCGAGGGTAACGTAATCCCCCTCCTCTACATGGTCATAGCCTCTAATTGGTCGGTCAACATAGCGGTTTTCTGTGGAAACAAGGATCGTACCCCCATCGATCATGGCCTCAGCTGCATTGGAGACTAAATTCATAATAGTCTTTGAAAGGTGAACAGGAGAGCCCAAAATAGGTAAAAGATTTGTCTCAAGATTGGTCTTTAATCCAACTTCAGGATGGTACAATTGCAACTTTTCATATTCCGGACTATGTAGGTATTCAGAGATGACATGATTGAGACTCACCGCTTCCGTAGTAGCAACCCCCCTTCGTGCAAGGGTCAGCAAATCCTGCACAATAGCAGCAGCCTTTTCTCCCGAATTCTGTATCGTTAAAATAGGCCTTCTCAAGCGGCTATCTTGCGGAATTTCCATCAACAACAGCTCGGGATAGCTCACAAGACCAGAGAGGATATTATTGAGATCGTGAGCCACCCCACCTGCTAAGGTGCCGATAGCCTCCATCTTTTGCGCTCGCTGGAGTTGGGCTTCGAGCTTCTTCTGCTCACTGATGTTCCGCAAGGTGTTGACACTCCCCACAGGATTGCCATCCCGATCCCGATACGTGGATCCACTGATGCTCACAGGAATAATTTTCCCTTCCTTGGTATATCGATGGGTTTCAATACCAGAGAAACTTACTCCTGCCAGCATTTTCTCGATCATCATCTTGGTTTCCGGCCAGTTTTCCTCAGGGACAAACAAATCCATTTTCTTACCCAAGCGCTCCTCTAAGGACCAGCCAAAGACTTCTGTAAAGGCAGGGTTAGAATAGATTACCTTACCTTCCATGTCATACACGACGACAGGGTCAGGGTTTGCCTCCAGAACTGTTCGGTATCTCTCCTCACTCGCCCGAAGAGCCTCCTCGGCGCGTTTTCGCTCGGTGACATCCCGCACCACACCACGGAAACCGATCAGCTCACCTGTTGCGTCCTGTATCAGCGAAGCAGACATCCCAAGAACAATTGCACTGCCGTCTTTCCTGACCACTTCATAATCCATCACTCTGGCAGGCTTCTTTGTCCGGTAGATTTCATTAAAGACCTGATACATTCTCTCAGCTGTCTCTGGGGTGGCGTAATCCCGATAATTCATACCCTTCAATTCGCCCTGGGAATATCCGGAAATTTTGCACAGCGATTCATTGAAAAAGGTCAGGTTCCCGGCAAGATCAATTTCGAAGTAGCCTTCTTCAGTGCTTTCAATGATGGTTCGATACTTTTCCTCGCTTTCTTGAAGTTTATTGAAGGACAAGGCATTAACCATACTAACAGCCGTTTGTGAGGCAACCCCTTGCAGGAGAGACATGTCACTCTGCGTAAGGGTCCTCTTGGACTTGATATTGTCCACAGCTATAATTCCCAGGGATTCTTGTTCATACACAATAGGCACACAAATAAGTGAATGAACATCCATTTGTGCCGCCAATTCCTGGCTTCTTTTCGAGAGCTTTTTGCTATTTTCGGCAAGATCATTCATTAAAAAGGGTTTCTGCTCCCTAAAAGCTACTACAAACATCCCCTTGGACTCAGATTTGTCAAGATGAAACTCCGTTCTCGTCAAAAGCTCTTCATGTACCTTACTGTAACCGTAGCCAGTGGTGTGTACGAGCCGTGTTTGTTTTTCGTTGGCTAACATTACCATCCCACGATCAAAATCGAGGCGCTTCTCCATAATTCTGACTACAGTGTTCAAAAGCTTATCCCTATCTAAAATCGTGGACGTAGCCTGACCGATCTCCTGAACAAGCAGTGCATTACCATAGCGAATATTGATTTCATCTATATGGTCCTTTGCGGCATCGCCTTGAGTTTCGATGGTTTTGGTCAGCTCTATGTTTTCAAGATGTCCGGAGTAACAAAAAACTACCATTGCAAGGACAGCGCATAGCAGAGAAAAGACAGCCCATGGCATAACTGGCAAGATAAAGAAAAGGATTACAGAGGCAATAATGCTTAATAAAAAAAAGTAATTACGTACCCTTTTCCAGACCATAGAAGGAGTCTTTTCCAAGGTGATTATGTAACGACAGATATCCCCGCCCTTGTGTATACAGATGGGGTGTTCAATCTCAGCATACTTGTTGGTGAATAGCTTGGAAATGGCCTCCAGCATCCCCTTCCGGTTATCACATTGATATCGCTTCTCGCTCACACCAACATTCGGGTTGCATAACACCTCTATCTTATTGGCCCCCAGTTTTGTAGTCTTGAATGTGTGGGCTCGGGTCAGCCGAGATCCAATTTTCTCCACCATCCAGTAAGCAGCACCCGGGGTCATAAACCCCAATGTAAATTTCTTTACAGGACCCAATCCCCCGGATGATCCCGCATAACGTCCTGCCTCTCGGGATATATTTTCGTTGCCTGTCTTTTGTCTCAGGACTTCGTGAAACCGATCTACCTGGCGCTGGCTGAACCAGTAACCCTGGTCTCCCAGTTCATAGCTAGCAATCCCTGCATAGCCCAACAGTGAATCAATGTCGACATCAGGATAATGTTCTCTCGTGTATTCTACATAGTTCTCTATGACACGACTATTATAGAGAGGATCATTATCTTTATTATCTCGGCCGTTATGAGGGCCCATAACATACTCCCCCTTACATGAGATAATTTGAATCATGTTAGTTCAAACAAACAGATTCTATCTAAAATAAATAGTATGAAATGTCAATGATTTTAATATGTTGGTAATTGCTATGCAAGAGGTCTGTTCCGCTGTTCCATGGTTTTTATCGCTGTGCTGTAGTTATGCAAGATCTGTTCCTTGGTCTTGGGATTTTTTTCTTAGGACTTCTTGTCATAAGTATTGGCCTGCCCATACTTCTTATGCATGAATTCTTTTAATTGTATTCCACCCCAAAATTCAGGACCACAACCTGATGGTGCGCTGAATGAATCAATTTTCCTCCATTGGAGTCTTCTAGGGCACTGAGATAGGTACACACAATGGATGAGAAAAAATGAAAGAACACCTGGATGGAAAACAGGGGCTGGCATTTCTTGGTTATGTGTTACTTATAGCTGAGCCTGAATCTCTTCTGCATGTATTCCATGTATTCGTTTCCGTACCGGACATTCAAGATCCATAACTGATATTGCTTCTCATAAGGCACATGCTCAGCCTTGACATAGTCGAAGGGATAAAACAGAACAGGGACCCTTTCCATGTTATAGACACCCGTCAATTGTGCGATAGCAGTGGAGAGCACATTCCAGGGCAGGTCTTCAGAATTGGTCACCAGAACAGTGATACCGTTCAAAAGCTCCGAGAGATTGATTCCCAGACTTGACCGATTAACAATTAGAACAGCATTCAGGTCATCCTTATGCATTAAAGAGTAAGCTGTTCGGTTCCGTAAAAAACCCAAGCGGCTGTAAACTTCTTCTAGAGATTCACCCCCAGAATCCTCTTGAGCCAGACCAAAGGCATCCAGAAGCAGTCCTCCGGAGCAGTGACTGTAAAACCGTTTCAGATCCCAAAGGTCAAGTTTTGAGCTTTCCCTCAGCGACCAACCTTCCGGGAGTTTCATACCGAGAGACAGACTGGTATAGGGAAGATAGGAAAAGAGATCCATAGAGCAACCGCGGGGATTATTCAGAGCATTGGCGAAGTCTCCAAAAACTCGATCAGGGAAAATGCTCTCTGGACGAAAATAACTCATCACATAATCCATTTTTGCAGAGGGCAGGCGATGTATGTCATTCAAATAGTGCATGATTTGTTTCAACACGGTAAACCCGGCCCGCCTGTTGTCCATGGTCCTTGCAGCATGGTGATGTATCATCCAGGCCCTCTCGTAAGCCCTCACCATAGAGATATGGCCATAGATCATCCCGTTCCTATGGTATGTGAAATGCTTCTCGATCTCGGGGCTCTCCTGGTAAATCTTTTTATAGGTCTTTTTGAAATTCTCACGATGAGACTGGATAAGGCGATACTTCGTGGGATAGATAAACCCTGTTTTAAAGAAGAATTCCCACAGGGCCTCCATGTCGATCTCGCTGGAAATACGGGCATGGGGATCCAGGGCACTGGTGAGGATGTGTGTCAAACGGCTGTAAGTATTGACATCCATATCCAAAATGGAAAGGCCACAACGGATGCCTTTTCCTTTTTCCTCAGAGCGGTAGATTACCTGCGCAGAACACTTCATCCTCAGGGCACCGGCAAAACCAATTATCAGCTCGGGGATGATCATCCCCTGCAAAAGAACTCCCTGATCTGGCTTTTCATAAACGGAAAATCCCGAGGTAGAAATATCCGCGACCTCTAATTGAACCCTCTTTTTCAGAAGCGGATGATCGAAAATGAGGGTAGGCGACGGCACCAACTGCAGGCGAGGATTGCGCATTCGCTTTCTCTTGAAGCGGGTGATTTTTTCGTCCACTGGGGCAGCCACGATCTCCTTGTCTGTAAGGCCGCCCCGCTCACGAATACACCGACACAGGCCGGAAAAGAAAATCTTTTGCCCGTGCCGCAAATGAATGGTGACTAATGCATCTGAATTGAACCAGTGTAGGGAATCAGATGACTGTGGGTCGATCTTGATCCGGAATCCCAGGGGGCTAAAATCCAGTAACTCACCGTGAGCCTGAAACCCGCTCTGGATTAACTCAACGACCACCTCGTGGCAGGGATACCGCCTTGCCCGGCGTTGCCCTACGATATAGCTGGTGGAGGGTAATTGAACGGTAAGGCCGCCTCTGCCTATCTCCTGCAATACGGCCGGTACCAGTATCATAGAGGAACCATCATCAATGATAATATTGAGGAATTGATAGTTCTCTAGTTCGAGACCTGAAGAGGTTTCATCTGACCAGTGACAGGTGAGGTTCTTGCCGAGGCAGGGCTCAGGACGGACTTTGACAAGAATACCGTCTTCATGCTTCCGATGACGGAGGTGGGCAAAAACATATCCATCCATAAAATGGACATGATTGAGCATATTGGTCAGGGTCTCTTGATCAACGAAGTCGGCGCTTTCAAGATCATGGATAAGCTCCTGGTGCTGGAACAGCCACGGTGGAAGTCGGTATTCGTCTCCGGCGGCACGTCTGGTAGATTGCTCCTTTTGGGGGAAGGTATGTGTTGATCTATTCCCAGCCATTTACGCCGCCCCTATTTCCACGGAACTTATTGAACTGACCTTTTCATAACCGCTCTGGTACAAAAAATCACCCAGGGTAACCACGCAGAACGTTTGCTCTCTAAAAAACATACTGAAGACCGGAAAGACCCTGGTAGTAACATCTTTCGCAAAAGGATTACTGTCAGGAACCTCTGACACTGCGTTAGGGATGAGGTAAACCTTTGTCATGTATCTGCCCCGAGATCCTGATCTCTCGTTCCAAAACGCCTTGAAACAGTTTCTACGGGTTATAAAGCCAAATTTAAGAGAACGTAGCTTTGCAAAGGCGATGGAAATACACAAGTTTTCTTTTTATATGGAAAAAAATACTTTGTCAATAACTACCTTGATTCGTTCCGAAAAAAATTTATTTCGCATATTCGCCTGTGCAGGAAGGCTAACAAGATGAAGAGCATGTTGGTAATGAAGAGAAGAATCTCAACCGGCTTCAATTCCAGTAATCAAATATTCCAATTGTGGCGAAGTCCCTAAGTCCTAATTAACATGTGACCCCAAGTAGATAAGTATTTTCTCAACAACCTGATCCAGGGTTAGTTCCGTGGTGTCGATGATGGTGGCATCTTCGGCTGGCTTGAGGGGGGCGAGGGAGCGATTCATGTCCTGGTCGTCTCGCCTGATGAGATCTTCTCTTACCTTTTCCCGTGAGATGGATTCTCCTCTCCTCTGCCGTTCCTGGAACCTGCGATCCACCCGAACCTCTAACGATGCATCAACATAGAATTTGTGCTGAGCGTCTGGAAAAACTACGGTCCCCATGTCACGACCCTCTGCTACCAAGGGGCCCTGAGATCCGATTTTTCTCTGGAGGTTGGTCATTGCGCTTCTGACCACTTCCAGTGCCGACACATCGGATGCCAGTAAATCTATATCGGGCTCCCTGATGGCTTCAGTAACATCCTCCTTACCTAAATATATCCTGGTTGCATCACCTTCTGGAACAAAGACTATGTCGAGCTCGCTACAGATCTCGGAAATGGCCGCTTCATCGTGCAGTCCTATGCCAGCCCGTTTGAGAGCGAGCGCAACAACACGGTACATCGCTCCTGTATCCAGGTAAGGGTAGTGAAGCCTTTTTGCCAGGAGGCGACTGACCGTACTCTTTCCAGACCCTGTTGGTCCATCTATGGTGATCACATGGTTCATTTCAAGAGATGATCTTTTCCAGGGTATTGATAAAGCGCTCATTCTCTTCAGGGAGGCCTACGGTCACCCTGATATGATCCTTTAATCCGTAGCTATCCATCGGGCGGACGATAACTCCTTGCTTGAGCATACGCTGGTAGGTTTCTTGTGCACCCAGGGGTGTTTTGAGGAGGAAGAAATTGGTCTGGGTAGGGATATATTCAAAGCCCATCCGATCCAACTGAGCATAGAGGAATGCAAGACCTTCCCTGATAAGGTTCAGTGTTTTTTTCACAAACTCATCATCGTCGAGCGCGGCCAGGGCTCCGACCTGGGCCACATAATTTACATTAAAGGGCTGTCTGACCCGATTGATACCCTCTGCTATTATCTCCGAGGTAAACCCATAACCAATCCTGAGCCCAGCCAATCCGTAGACCTTTGAAAAGGTTCGCAGCACCACGAGGAGGGGGTATGAATCCAAGAGTTCCAATCCGCTGACAATGTTTGGATCGGTGGCAAATTCGATATAGGCCTCATCCAAAACAACGATCACATCCGGGGGAAGGGCGTTTAAGAAACGGGCGATCTCCTCCTTAGCAAGGGCCTTTCCAGTAGGATTCTGCGGGTTATTGACGAAAACAATCTTTGTATTAGCAGATACTGCCTTGATCATGGCTGGCAGGTTGACAGAGAAATTTGTGAGGGGCACCGTGATTATTTTTCCGTCAAAACTTTTCGCAAATGTTTCATAAAGTAAGAAGGCATGCTGGGGAATGATAACCTCCTCATCAGGCGAGAGAAAGGTGTGTACAACCAACTCTATGAGTTCATCTGCTCCATTACCCACCAAGATTCTGCTCATGGGCAACCCAAACTTGTGTGCCAGTTTCTCTTTCAAATAATAGGCATTGGCGTCAGGGTACTGGTGGATTTTATTCAGGTTTTCGGTAATTGCCCTTATAGCTTTGGGTGAGGGGCCTAATGGATTCTCATTTGAGGCCAGTTTTATGGAACCGAATATCCCGAGCTCTCTCTCAAGTTCCTCTATCGGTTTTCCTGGCGGATACGGGGTCAAGCTTTCAACGCATTTTCTGATTAGCTGTTTCATAACGAGTCTTCCTCTTGTTTCGATTCTTATAAAGGACGCGTAAGGGAAAGTAAACCCTGTTCGACGCATGGGAGGTTCGGAGTCCTGTATGAAGTGACTCAAGCTGGGAGGTAGATCTTAATTGTGTGTTAACTGTAACCAGGTTTATTGGGTTTGCTGTGTTCATTGGGTTTGTATCGTTAACCTCGTAAGTAGGACGTTTTAACTGACTGGGCAAGGTTAAACAAAGGGAGTGTTAGAGTCTCATCCTGGGTCGGTATGGATGGAACGTAAAGAGGGATATCAAGGTGATAAAACTTACTCAAGGATTTTCAGGATTTGGTGGAGTTCTTCTTTGATTTCTGCCAAGATATCACCCTGCGGTACGGGGGTGTCATCACCCTTTTTCATAGCCTTGAGCCTGTTTTTGGCACCTGCTATGGTGAGCTTTTCTTCGTAGAGGAGCTTTTTTATCGCTCCGAGGGTCTCAATATCCTCCCGCTTATACACGCGCTGACGGGAGTCTGCCCTTTTCGGCCTCACGGTGGGGAACTCTGACTCCCAGTAGCGGAGGACGTAGGGTTTTACCCCAACTATCCGGCTAACCTCACCGATCCTGAAATAGCGCTTATCGTCCGGGATGTGCATCTCGCTAAGTGAGCTAAAGTGAACTAAAGTGAGCTAAAGTTTTAAAATAGCACGAAGAGCCCAGAGGCTCGCAGCCGAAGTTCTCTTCGCAGACAAGGGACTCAACAAACTCAGTTAACCCAAAAAACTCAAGAAACTCAATCCGTGTGTGGAGAGCCATCTCTCAGCCTTCCACCCGTCTGGCGGCGAATCTCGCCGATTACCTTTTCATGAATAGTATTTACCTCATCGTCTGTCAATGTTCTTTTGCTAGATCGGTAGCTAATTCTTACAGCCAGGGCCTTTTTGGCGGGATCAATCTGTTCTCCCTGATACACATCAAACACATCCACAGATTCAATCAGGCCTTTTCCCATACCCCGTATAATTTTTATGAGCATGGCACTCTCAAGAGAGCGATTGGCGATGAGAGAAATATCTCTCCTCACCGCGGGAAACTTGGCCAGGGAGGTAAATTTCTTTACCCAGGCAACCAAGGGTAGCAGGGCATCTATGTCGAGCTCCAGGATATAGGCTTTGTTCTCAAGTTCATATCCTGCCAGAGTCTCTTTTGAAACCCCACCGAGGACGCCTATCTCCGTGCCAGATGAAAAAATCCGGGCGTATTCACGGGGGCCGAACCCCTCCTTGGGAGCGGTTCTGCCGTATTCGGGCTCGGGGATGCCCAGCTCCTCGAAGATATTCTCGGCTATGCCCTTGATGTCGTAGAAGTCAAATTCCTGCAGTTTCCCGTACCAGGTTTGCCTGGACCTCATTCCGGTGACCAGGGCAGCGAGGATGTTTCGTTCGTGCGGCAACTCTTCGCTGCCCTGGATGTAGGACTTTCCCCACTCGAAGATCCGCAGATCAGTCTGGCCCCGCACGGTATTCAATCTGACGGTTGAAAGGAGCCCCGGGATGAGGGAGGTTCTCATAACCGATTGCTCTTGAGAGAGTGGGTTTAACAGTTTGACAAAGGATCTCAGATCACTGTTTTCTTCTGCTCCCAGCATATCAGCAGATTGTGGAGAGACAAAGCTGTAGGTAATGATCTCGGTGAAGCCTATGCCCACCAACAGGGCCTTGCAGCGATCCCTGAGAGAGAGCTCAGGCTGCTCCTCCTCAGTGGGCCTGATTAGGGGAAGGGTAACGGGGATGTTGTCGTAGCCGACCAGGCGGGCTATCTCCTCAAAGAGATCGGCCTCCCTCGTAACATCTCCCCTGAAGGCAGGCGGTTTCACTAGGAGCTTGTTATGATCCTGTTCCTCTACCTCCATATTAAGGCCGGAAAGGGAATCGACTATTTCCCTCTTATCGATGCTCATTCCCAAGAATTCATTGGCCTTATCTACGCGCAGGATAATCTCCGGGGCAGACCACGGCCTGGGGTAGCAGTCGATGATCCCCTCGGCGACAACACCGCCCGCCAGCCGGGCGATGAGCGCAAGGGATCTCTTTAGGGCGAAGGCGGTGCCCTCTACATCGATATCCCGTTCAAAACGGTATGAGGCTTCGGTAGCCAGGGAGAGCCACTTCGAGGAACGGCGGATCGAGGTGGGGCTAAAGTAGGCGCTCTCGACGAGGACCGTAGTGGTGTTCTCCGTAATCTCGGAGTTGAGGCCGCCCATGATCCCGGCGACTGCGACCTGCTGCTGGCCGTCACAGATCATGAGTGTTTGATCATTCAGGTCTCGATCCTGGCCATCGAGCGTGGTGAAGACGTCGCCAAGCTCGGCCCGCTTAACCACGATCCTCCGGTCGCCAAGCTCGTAGTAATCGAAGGCATGGAGGGATTGGCCGAGCTCCAGAAGCACATAGTTTGTGATGTCAACCACGTTGTTGATTGCCCTGATTCCTGAGGCATGGAGCCGGTAGCGCATCCAGAAGGGCGAGGGGCCGATGGTTACCCCTTCTGCCAGACCTGCCGAATACCGAGGGCAACCCTCGGGGTCGATGATGGTCACCTGGGCCAGATCGTCGATCTTTTTGTCGCTGGTCTCAAAGCGGATGTCGGGCATGGTGACCGGTTTTTTTGTCAGGGCGCCGATCTCCCTGGCAATACCTATTGCCGATGCACAGTCGATCCGGTTAGGAGTGAGGGTGATCTCCAGGATCCAGTCTTCCAGATCCATGGCACCAGAGAGCGGCTCACCAGGGGTAAGATCGTGGGGAAGGACCATGATGCCGGCATGGTCATCCGTGAGATTCATCTCATCCTCTGCCAAGAGCATTCCGTAAGATAATTCACCCCGTATCTTGCTCTCTTTGATGCGCATGCCATTGGGAAGGGTTGTTCCGGGCAGGGCAAGGGGCACCACCATTCCTTTGCTAATATTAGGAGCCCCGCACACCACCGATACCTCTCCTTTGCCAGCGTCGAGCTGACAGATGGAGAGCCGGTCGGCTCGGGGATGGGGGTGTATATCCAGGATCTTTGATACAGTTACATTATCAAGGCCTTGGCCCTTATGTTCGAGGCCCTCAACCTCAAGCCCTGCCATGGTGAGCATTTCTGCCAGTTCAGGAGGTGCTTGATCAATCTCCACAGATTCTTTCAGCCATCTAAGACTAACCTTCATGGATGGTTATCCTCTGTTTCCTTTAGGTGTCAGTAGTCTGTTGTCAGTTGTCCGTGGCAAAACAAAGTAGGTTCTAGTAAGAAGGTGCCTATTCCTAGTCTAGTCAATACATTGTTGACCAGCTAAAGCCCGAGCATTCAAACAGCTAGCTAACTTTGGTCTACTCGAAGTACGTTGGTATGAGCAACAGACAAACATCGACGGACATTAACGAGTGCGAAGATCCACTAAAATTGTTTAAGGAACCTGATGTCATTCTCAAAAAAGAGCCTGATATCATCCAGGCCCGATTTGAGCATGGCTATCCGCTCAACTCCCATACCAAATGCAAAACCTGAGATACTCTCCGGGTCATAACCCACCACTGTATAGAGTTCTGGATCTACCATGCCAGAGCCCAGTATCTCGAGCCAGCCCGTATGAGAACATACCCGGCACCCTTTCCCTCTGCATACAACGCACCTGATATCTACCTCTGCACTGGGCTCAGTAAAGGGAAAGAAGCTGGGCCGAAACCGGAGGTCGGTATCAGCACCAAACATCTGGTGCACAAAGGTTGTCAGTGTTCCCTTGAGATCACCAAAGGAAACCCCCTTATCTACGAGGAGCCCTTCTACCTGGTGAAACATGGGGGTATGACTGATATCAGAGTCGGGACGGTACACCTTTCCAGGAGCAATGATGCTCACCGGTGGGGGCTGGTTTTCCATGATCCTGATCTGCATTGGAGAGGTGTGGGTTCTCAAGACCACATTGTCAGAGACATAAAAGGTATCCTGCATATCCCTGGCAGGATGATCCTTGGGCATGTTTAAGGCCTCAAAGTTATAGTAGTCAAGTTCAACCTCAGGCCCTTGAACAACGCGAAAACCTAAGGTCACAAAGATTCGGCATATCTCATCTGTTGTCTGGGTAATCGGATGGACGTGGCCTAAGGGAGGTCTTCTTCCGGGAAGGGTTACATCGAAAACCGAAATCTCAGCTTCAGCCTTGGCTGTTAGGGCATCAGTTGCCGCTTGAAACGCTGTTTGGAGTTCCTCTTTTGCCTGGTTTACCAGTTTGCCTATGGCCGGTCGCTCTTCCTTGGGCAACTCTGGGAGTCTTTTCAAGAGAAGGGTAAAGCGACCTTTCCTGCCAAGATACTCCCGCTGCAATTGTTCGATATCAGCACTTTCAGCAAGTGTTTCAAGCTCCTTGAGGGCCTCGTTTTTTAATGTGAGGAGTTCGTTTTTCAAAATACCCTTCGTGGGTCATACGGTTCCATCAATCGCCTTGTCCATGTCACGGTTCTTACGGTCAGGGCCTGATAAGGCAGGAGCGGGCTGCACCTAATCCTGCCAAAGGCCGGATCGATGTGGCTCTAACCTGCAAGGTCTTTGTGCCGGGGAGAGAAACGTGGTCTGCTTGAGGCGGACCGGATAGCGCAATGAACGGTTATCGAAGATAACTCACCCCACCATCTTGGTTACCTCAGCAAACCCCGTGGGGTCGGTGACAGCCATATCAGCAAGGATCTTGCGGTCGAGTGCAATACCTGCCTTTGTGAGTCCTCCCATGAGGGTGCTGTAGGAGAGGCCCTGTTCTCTGGCAGCTGCATTGATCCTGAT
>JAUVXZ010000226.1 GCA_030603345.1 Pseudomonadota bacterium | reverse complement strand
CTCCGCCCGGCCGATGTGAGGCGAGTAAACTATCTCGTAGCCGGCCTTGTAATGCTCCTGGCGCCAAAAATCCTCGATGATGGTGCGTATTGTCCCCCCTTTTGGGTGCCACAGGATCAGGCCCGCTCCGAGGTCCTCATTGATGCTGAACAGGTCCAGTTCCCGGCCCAGCCTGCGGTGGTCTCTCTTTTTTGCCTCCTCAAGGTTCTCGAGGTGTGCAGCAAGAGAATCCTCGTCGGCAAATGCAACACCGTAGATCCTGCTCAGCATGGGGTTCCGCTCATCTCCTCTCCAATATGCCCCGGCAACAGTGGTAAGATGAAATGCCTTTATTCTCCCTGTTGACGGTAGATGGGGCCCCCGGCACAAGTCGGTAAAATTTCCTTGCTTGTAGAGGCTTACCGTGTCTTCTGCAAGATCCTCGATCAGCTCGACCTTATAGGGCTCACCCTGAGATTTGAAAAATTCAAGTGCTTCGCTCCTTGGAACCTCACTCCTGATGAAGGGAAGATCCTTGTCTATTATTTCAGCCATCCTTTTTTCAATTGCGGGCAGGTCATTGGGCTCAAATGCCCGCTCATAGTCAAAGTCGTAATAGAAGCCGTTTTTGATTGCAGGACCTATGGTGACCTTCACCCCAGGGAAGAGATCTTTTACAGCCTCTGCCATAACATGAGCAGCACTATGCCTCAGTATGGGAAGTCCCTCTGGGGAGTCTAAGGAGACAGGCTCAAGTTCGGCCGGTGTTTCGATTTCTGCTGAAAGTTCCCTGAGTTCACCGTTTATCTTGATAGCTGCCAGGTTTTCCAGGTCATCTATTCCGAGGGCCTTTAAGGCCTGAAAACCATCGAGGCCTTGGGCAGGAATCTCAACAGGAGAAGAGCCCTTTAGGTGTACTGTTACCTTTTTTTTCATATGCTAACACCTGATTAAAATAAGGCACCTAAGGAAATACGCGACTTAGATGCCTCACAGTGGCAGAGCGTAAAACAGTACGTACCTATATCATCTTTTTTCGTTTCTTTGCAACCCTTTATTTACCAGTAAAATAGCAGGCCGCGGCTTTGTTTTCTAATGTTCTAGTATCGGCAGGTTCCTCCAAACGCTTAATACGGGTAGGCCACCCTCAACACCTCATACCCCTTTTTTTTGGTCCTAAGTTGTTTTTTTCAATTTCGTAGGCCATTTCAGCCCAGTCACACAACAGAGAACGTGTGTCTCGGGGATCGATAATGCATTGCGTTTCTCAGGTCGATTTATGGTTATTATGGCAATCTTTTCCTTAATTTCCAATTTGACCGTTTCCACAGCGTCTTCTCCTTTAGATGGGGAATGATGTCAATCTCGTGTCTCGTTACGGATTCCTCTTTCTGGCATCGAGAATGATGTCAAGGGCAGCCCGATCAGCACAAGGTGCCCCATGGGATGCTTCAGTACTCGGACCATGCCCCTATCTATATATCTGGCGAGAAGCCTATAAGGCCTCTGGAGAGGCTATTCCACGGATATTGTCTAACATAAACCCTATTATACAAGCATGCGTATTGAAAAGTTTGGATTAGAAGAAAATGATTTGTCAGAGGGGCGGAGAAGCTCTTTTGTTTCTCATTCCTCGGCATACTGCCTCATGCCCTCTACATAGAGATCATTTCCTTTTGTGTCATTGATGACTGTTACTGGAAAATCCTCTACCTCTAATCTTCGGATTGCTTCGGGCCCGAGATCGGGGTAGACAACAATCTCGGCCTTCTTAATTCTCTTAGCAATGAGAGCCCCTGCTCCACCAGTGGCGCCAAAATATACTGCCCTGAATTGCTTCATAGCGTCGATAACAGCCTGGGAACGGTTTCCTTTGCCAATCATGCCCTTTAATCCCAGCTCGATTAGTTTGGGAGAGTACGGATCCATCCTATAGCTTGTGGTGGGGCCGGCTGAGCCAATCGGCTTTCCTGGCTTTGCAGGTGTAGGGCCGACGTAATAGATTACCTGGCCTTTGATATCAATCGGGAGTTCCTTTCCGTCCTGGATAAGGTCAAACAGCCTTTTGTGCGCAGCATCCCTTCCGGTGAAGAGAACACCATTTAACAATACCTTATCTCCAATATTCAATTTCTCCGCATCTTCAGTGGTGAGCGGTGTCGTCAGTCTGATTTGTTGGGACATCTTCTCCTCCAGTTGCTCGTGTTCATTGTGTTCATTGAGTTCATTGTGTTCATACTGGACAACGGACAACAGACAACGGACAACAAACAATAATACTATATCACTGCCTCTTTGTGTCTCGCCGCGTGACATTGTATATTGACTGCTACCGGTAAACTGGCAATGTGGCAGGGTTCCATTTCCAGAAACACATCGAGTGAAGTCGTAGTGCCTCCATATCCAACGGGACCGATCCCTAATTTTTTGATTCTTGCGAAAATCTGTTTTTCGATCTTTGCCAGCTCCGGATCAGGATTTCTCTCTCCGAGGGTTCGTAAGAGTGCTTTCTTTGCGAGAATTGCGGATCTTTCAAAGGTCCCTCCCACACCAATGCCAATAATGGTCGGTGGGCAGGGGTTTGAGCCAGACTCTTTTACCCTGTTTACTACAAAATCTTTTACTCCCTCCATACCTGCTGCTGGGGTAAGCATGGTTACCCTACTCATGTTCTCACTGCCTCCTCCTTTAGGGGCTACAATAATCCTTATCTTATCTCCCGGAACAATTTCCAGGTGTATAATGGCAGGGGTATTGTCACCGGTGTTTTTTCTGGTAATAGGATTGCATGCCGATTTTCTTAAATACCCTTCCTCATACCCCTGTCTCACTCCCTCGTTGATTGCCGCTTTTAGATCACCGCCTGTGATATGGACATCTTGACCAATTTCCATAAACACGACAGCAAGCCCGCAATCCTGGCATATGGGAGCCTTTTCTTCCCGGGCAATCCGAGCATTCTCTTTCAGCTCCCTCAGGACCTCTCGTGCTGTCTCTGATTTTTCGTTTTCTATGGCCTGGTCAAAGGCAAGGAGGACATCATTGCCGAGATTGTAGTTTGCATCGACACACAAGTCTTTGACTACCTTGATGATCTCCTGAGCAGGAATCTCTCTGGTCATTATCGTATCTCCTCATTTTCGGGGCTGGTTGGAGTGAAGGTAAGGTACGTGGTGGAAGGGCTCAAACTCGGTTATCTTCCAGGAATTCTTAGCTGCCAGAGTCTCCTCATTTCCATTATTTCTTGCCTTCCAGCAACGCCCCAGAGATTGATCGGGGAAGGTCTTTTTTCTTTCCCAGCGGCCTCTGTTTTTTTGGGTTTGGAACGTGCCTGAGTGGGGCTGGATGTCTTGCCTTCTTTCTTCTTTGCCATTCCCAATCTCCTCATCCTAGTGCTACACGGGTATGTTTCCGTGTTTCTTGGCGGGCCTTGTTTCCCTCTTGGTAGTGAGCATCTCCAGGGCGCTTATGAGTTGGGGTCTTGTGTCCCGGGGTAAAATAACGGCATCTACAAATCCCCGGGAGGCGGCAATGTATGGATTGGAAAAATGGTCCCGGTACTCGGCAACCTTCTCTTCCCGCTTTGCCGCAGGGTCAGAAGCTCCCTTTATCTCCTTCCGGTGAACAATCTCGGCCGCTTGCTCGGCCCCCATAACGGCGATCTCTGCCGTAGGCCAGGCAAAGACATAGTCACTCCCGAGAGGCTTTCCACACATAGCTAGGAAGGCTCCTCCGTAGTCCTTTCTGGTTATTAAGGTTATCTTTGGCACGGTAGCTTCACTGTAGCACCAGAGAAGCTTGGCGCCGTGCCGTATGATACCCCCCCATTCCTGTTTGCTTCCCGGTAAATACCCGGGCACATCCACAATGGTGAGGAGGGGTATATTAAAGGCATCGCAAAAGCGAATAAACCTGGTAGCCTTATCTGAGGCATTGATATCCAGGCATCCAGCCAGAAACCTTGGTTGATTCGCAATGATGCCCACAGTCCTTCCATTAAGCCGGGCAAAACAGATAATAATATTCTTGGCATAATGTTCATGGGGTTCAAAGATCTGACCGTTATCCACTAAGAGGCGGATAACCTCTTTCATGTCATAGTAAGATCTTGGGTTATCAGGGATGATAGTATCAAGGTGTGGATCAGCTCGACCAGGGTCATCTCCCGAGTCCAGCACAGGGGGATCTTCCATATTGTTCGATGGTAAATAGGCGAGCAATTCCCGGATCCTTTCTATACAGTGGGCGTCGCTGTCGCACGCAAAGTGGGCGACCCCACTTTTTGTGTTATGTACCATGGCTCCGCCCAGATCCTCAAAGCTGATTTCCTCACCAATAGTTGCCTTGATTACTGCCGGACCCGTGATAAACATGTGACTGCTTTTCTTGGTCATAAATATCCAATCGGTCATTGCAGGAGAATATACTGCGCCCCCGGCGGTAGGGCCCATAATGGCTGAGATTTGCGGAATCACGCCAGAAGCACAGGAGTTCCTGTAGAATATTTCGCCATAGCCCGCAAGGGAATCGACGCCCTCCTGTATTCTGGCCCCTCCGGAGTCATTGAACCCGACAAGAGGAGCCCCGGTCTTGAGAGCCAGATCCATAACCTTACATATTTTCTTCGCATGCATCTCTCCCAGGGTACCAGCCACCGCGGTAAAATCCTGAGAGTACGCATATGCCAATCTCGCATTTACCGTACCGTGGCCGGTGACCACACCTTCTCCAGGAATAAAGGTTTGAGCCATATCAAAGTCCGTACACCGATGTCTCACAAACATATCAAGCTCCCGAAAACTGCCAGGATCAAAGAGTAGCTCCAGCCTCTCTCGTGCAGTGAGTTTGCCTCTATCATGCTGCTTCTGGATCTGTTGTGCTCCGCCCATGGCGAGCTCTTTTTCTTTCCTCTCCTCTAACCCCTTCAGTTTATCTGCAGCGGTACTCATCAAACCCCCTTCCATATCTTAAAGGACATTAGCATATAGGTACTAGTGAAGCTCCGCCTCAAACCGACGAGACACCATGGCGTTATGAAAATCCTAAATTTTAATATCGAAATCCTAAATGGTTCGACAAGCTCACCACCCTGAGCGAAGTCGAAGGGCAGATTCTAATATCCAAATTCCTAATGTTCTAAACCTAAATGCCTTTGCCCAGGACAACTCAGTTTTAGGATTTTTGAATTTTGATATTGTTTAGAGTTTAGGGTTTGGGATTTCGGATTTCTAAGCTCCTTTAGAATCTTGGTTTCATTTCAATGATAAACTTGACACAAATGTTAAGATCTTGGCTTATATAGACATCTAGAACATACCATGAAGCTTCGTGGTGCTTTTACGTGATGTTTGCCCCATACCTGTTTTTCCCTACCCCACCATCTTGGCTACCTCAGCAAACCCCGTGGGGTCGGTGACAGCCATATCAGCAAGGATCTTGCGGTCGAGTGCAATACCTGCCTTTGTGAGTCCTCCCATGAGGGTGCTGTAGGAGAGGCCCTGTTCTCTGGCAGCTGCATTGATCCTGAT
>JAUVXZ010000111.1 GCA_030603345.1 Pseudomonadota bacterium | reverse complement strand
TCAGGGAATGAGCTTTTTCACGCGCCCTACAATGCCGCTTTCCAAACGAACCTTGATCCCATGTGGATGTGTGGCGGATTTCGTGAGAACATCCTTGACGATGCCTTCCGTAAGTTTTCCGGATCGCTGATCCTGTTTCTGTACAACCTTAACACGCGTTCCCGGTTTGATGTCCGCCCGGACGATTCCGTTCATTTGTATCGCCTATAAGTTTAATGATTCAGTGCCGATTCGGTGGTCAGCCCCTTCCGTGCCCGGAAGGAGTTACTTCTCTTCAGGGAAAGCATCTTCGCGAGGAAATCGAGGACTACCGGGACGTCCATAAGCTACTAAAATACTCCATCGATGTATAAGTATCTTATATTTTTATGGACGCCCCCCCCTTACTCGCGTTTTAACCGCCGGCGAGCTTTGCGGTGTATCCGTGTTTCTTGATCTCATCCAATAGTGGTTGCCGGTGATCCCCCTGGATTACAATAACTCCGTCCTTAACGGATCCACCGGCACCACAGCGGCGCTTTAATGTTTTGGCAAATTTCTGTAGTTCCTCGTTTTCAAGCGGGACACCGAAGACGGCTGTGACAATTTTACCTTTACGCCCTTTGACTTCCCCTTGTATCCTGATTGTGCCGTCGTTGGGATAGCCTTTTGGCTGCTTATCGGCTTTAACAGCCTTCTTTTTTTTGCAGGAGCATGCGGAAACCGGCTTGCCGCATTCAGGGCAGATTCGGCCTGTTTCTGTTGAATAAACCAATCGGCTGTCGTTCATTGATTTGTTTGCCCATTTCTTCCCAATGGAAAGGGTTATTTGTTTAGGAACGTGCTCTTTAAATTTGTACAATTAGCAAACGTCCCGCAAATTACATTTTAAACTGCCTTTTGTTCCTTTTGGTTGGATTATTCTGCCCATGTGATCTTGATATTGAAGAAGTTATTTACTTATTTACGGACCCGTCTTCAATTCACTGGGCGGGTGAAAAAACACCTGTTAAGATGGGGGCATCATGACCGCTGTTTCGATCATTGGTGAGCGTTCAGCGAGGAGGTGATTGTGGCAAAAGCAAGGTTTGATCTCGAAGAATGGCAAAAGTGAAGATTTGCTCCGGCTCACTTCGTCAAATTGATTTTTTGGGGGCGTCCCGCCCTGCAAGCGAATAATGAGTAATTACGATGTGACCCTGTGCTCCCCGCGTTTAAGGCTTCAAGCTTGAGCGGAAACATCACGTATGCGAACTTCTTCGCCTAACCGGTCCCCCAATCTGTCTTCTTCCTTATCCAGATCATAATCCATTTGCAGTCCCAACCAGAACTGGGCCGACATACCGAAGTATCGGCCCAAACGTAAGGCGGTATCAGCAGTTATTCGCCTTTTTCCGTGTACAATCTCGTTGATCCTTCGGGGAGGAACCCTGATGTCCAGAGCTATTCGGTTCTGGCTTATACCCATGGGCTTAAGAAATTCCTCAAGCAAGATTTCTCCCGGATGAACCGGAGCTATTCTATCATTTCTCATAACCTTCACCTCTTAGTGATAATCAACAATTTCGACATCATACGCGTCGTTGTTTTGCCATCTGAAGCAAATTCGATATTGGTCATTGATACGAATACTCAATTGACCCGCTCGTTCTCCGTGAAGTTTTTGCAGTCGATTTGCCGGGGGTACACGTAAATCGCTCAATGAAACTGAACGATTCAGCATTCGAAGCTTCCGAAAGGCGATTCGCTGATTATCCCGTGGCAACTTCTTCGAGAATTCACGTTTGAATATTCTCTCAGTTTCCGTGCACTTGAACGACTGGATCATAATGCGTAGGGTATAACGCAAAGCGTTAAATGTCAAGAGGCTATTTTCGGATAATTGGAATGAACCTTTTCTCTCATTCTTTGGGAAGAATGATTGAGCATGCAATCGTCATGAAATTTGCCCAGTGGAGAGGAGATTGAGGTGAAAGAGAGATTTAATCCCGAAACATGTCAAGCACAAAGATTTGCTCCGGCTCACTTCGTCAACTTAGTTTTTTAAGGGCGTGCCCCTTCACGCCCCTCTTCATAAGACCAAACCCTCCGCTCTCAGACAATCTCAGCGAAGCAGTCGTGTGCGCACTCCTAGCTTGCGTGCCGACTGCGAGAGCTGCCGATCGGCGGTTATGACTTCCAAGTGGTTGTCTGCGGCAACAGCCAGATGAAGCGCATCCAAGGTTCTCAAAGGGACTGCGAATTGAGCCAACCACGTAAATGCAACGCTGTAATGCGCTCTCTCTACCGGAATTCTTTTGAACAGGAACTGATTCAGATGGGATTGAAATTCAGTCAGCACGTGATTGGCATTCTCTCGGGATAACTCCCTTTCACGGATTTTCCGGGCAAGGGCTGAAACCAGTTCCACTTCAGTCAGCGCACTCACTGCCGGTTGCCGCGCTTTAAGGATCACCGTTTCTGCCACCGTGCTGAGTGGCTCTGGGCAGTAATAGGCAACTAGAACGCTCGTATCCAGGTATGCCATCAGTACCGCTCCTCTTTTCGGGCATCGATTACCGTCTGGCTCAAGGGTTTCCCCCGGACCTTCAAGGAAGCACGAAAATCCCTGAGGCTCGGGAGGCGATTTTCACCCCGCGATGGGACCATTCTTGCCACCCTTTTGCCTCTGCGCTTGATAACAATCTCTTCGCCCTTTTCAACCCTGTTGAGCAAGTCACTTAATTGGCTCCGCGCGTCTTTGACGTTAACTTCAACCATTCCTTAACCTCCTACAGATGGTGTACACCTACAATGTACACCTCGTACTGCCTTTTGTCAAGGGGACACTGAAAATAGACCTGCAGTCGTAACCAATCACTTGAGCCTTTCTCTGCTACCCCCTCCTATATTTTAATCACCCCTTACGATGCCCAGTCATCCTTGAGAAGCCAAGACCCCCACTCCCGCTGGGTCAGGGGTGATCGACTCACAGGGGGGTGAAAATCCACGATTCGAGGGTTTATCCGCCATGTTTCTGGCGGACTGCCCCAAACTCATGTTCTTTACCTTTGCCCAATTAGATTTGATCGCCGTGAGCCTTGAGCCCTGCGCCTTGTGCCAATCCTGCTTTAGCAGGGTTAGGTATGCAAACCAATCATTGTCTGTGACGCCGATGGAGTCCCGCGGGCAAGCCCGTGGCACCACTTAGTTTCGCCAATTCGCTTCGAGAACGGCGGGACTTAGTGGCACGACATCCCGAGCGTAAGCGAATTCATCCACGGCTAAAGCCGTGGCTTTCTCCGGTCGGGGCAAAGCTCTTCATTTCTTAAGCCTATTTTGGTTTCAGGAAATCTTGCCCAGCTAGGGTTGTTAGGAATGTAGGCTTGTCCGCCATTCTTCTGGAGGGCCTGACCGTCATCGATTCGTTATTTACTTATTTGCGGACTTGCCCGCCATTATTCTTGCCCGCCATCTTTGTGGCGGAGTGGCGGACGTCCCCCTCTTCAAGTTCTTGAGCCTTTCAGTTCCTTCCATTGATAACAATATCTTTGACCGCAGTGTCAAATATCAACAATACAATATATGGACATCCAGGTTAAAAAGGTAGGCTAAAATCTAAAGGTAAACCGTGAACTTGCCTTGTGTACAACCTGCCCGAAGTCGCTGATCCAACGGTTTTCTTCCTCTGACAAGGGACCTTTTTCCAGAAGATTATGCAGGTTCTCTTTGAGTTGCTGGTGGTTTTTAGGGCCCGTGAGCACCAGATCCACATGTGGATTGGACAGACAGAAGCGATAGCAATCAACTGCAGTCATGACAGGTCCATTCCAGCCTTTTGGACGCTTAAGTAGGCCGCGCCATCGTGTGGCTGTGTAGGCCACAATAGCCGGTTGGCGATTGACGAGGTGGGGGAAGATGTCCCGCTCGGCACCTGGATGAGCAGCATTATAGCGGATCATAAGCAGGTCTAGCTGAGAGTCTTCGGCGAGTTTGCCCGCTCGTTTCCGGTCGTGAATGCTCGCCCCAATGGCCCGAACCATGCCTGACTCCCGAAGGGATACCAGCGCGTCAATCGTGGATGGAGTCCAGGCGCTCGCACGACCAAGCCAAAAAAGCTGAAAAACGTCGAGATAGTCCGTTTCGAGCTTCTTAAGCAATCGTTCGCAGGCACGCCTTATACTCCCGCCAAAATATCCGGTGATTGGCCCACAAGCCAAGACGAGCGATTCTCGGTCACGCTTTATGGCCGCTTTGAGCGACTTCGTTACCCGTCGCGCGTTGGGGGTCCAAAAGACATAGTTCACACCCTGCTCAAGCGCCCACTCCAAATCCTGGCCGTCAACGCCATAGTTGGTAGCTAAACCGAGCCGGAATACCCTGCGCCCAAAGGCGGGAACATCCCGATATAGAAAGTCATCGCTCATGGGTGTGGGTCCTTTCCATCCGAGGCATTGTCCTTACAAAAGAAAAATAGGGGTATCATTTCGGAAATACGTATAACATGTTTGACTTATCCGCAAAGAGGTGGGAGGTCAATACCAGGTTTAGGATACACGAATATTTGAAAACGAGCGAGACAAAAAAATACTTGCTGGATCTCTCATTCTGAGCTAACCGGTTTTTGTTAGAGATTTGATTTGGTAATAGAAAGTTTTTCGGCTTTTGGATTGTCAGCAATCATAGCAGAAAGCTAATCCTCAGACCCGATTATGGCTACCCCAAGATGTGGGGGTAGGCAAATTTAGGAATGCCACCAATCGATTTGAGCACTCCAAGCGATCTTTCAAAGGCTTCCCACCGAAGTCAATCTATTTGTTTGCGATACAGATACGGTGTCCATGACAATCTAGCATATCTCCAGAGCAATCAACGTGACGTCGTCATGGGTTAACCCCTTCTTAGTGTGCTGATGTAATGCATCGAGGACTTTCGATTTAAGTTCTGAAAGAGGGCTTGTTGCGTTTTCATCCAGGATATTTTTAAGACGATCTTTACCGAACATTTCCCCTTTATGGCTTAATGCTTCCGTAATACCATCGGTATAGACAAAAAGCCTATCCCCTGGTGCCAGAGGGATTGCAATTTGGCTATATTGGGTATCCGGGAAAACATCAAACGGTAAGTTCATTGGGAGACTATCACTTTGAACTTTTCGATCTGGCGATTTCGCAAATGACCAGGTCTTATCAGTCGTGTGCTTGTAAAGTATAGGTGGGTGTCCTGCATAAGAGACGAGTGCCTCACTTTCATCTTTGTAGTAAGCGACAACTGCCGCTGTTGTCATAGCATCCAGGTCACGGCTGCTAACTCGTTGATTAACGTCGGCCAGGATGGTTCGACTGTCCGGATCTCACATATGATCCTTCAATGAGTCATATACATACTGGCTCACATCCGTGACGGCTTCCCCATGGCCGGCAACATCTGCGATAGCGAGTCTAGTGATCTGGTCGCCTTTACAGACTCCAAAGTAGTAGATGTCTCCCCCTTTTCCTCCTTCACAGGATAAAGAGTATATAGAAGCGATGACTTTTCCAGCAGTAATCTCTATGTCGCGATTACGTATCCCTCCCAACATTCCGGAGCACTTAAGCCTTTGAATTGGCTCCGTGCTTTCGATTTCTGAGTTTTTTCCGTGCATAAGCTGCTCCAATACTATGCTGTTATAGAATTTTAAATTAAAACGCCCAACCAAGGTCCACCCCTATCTTGTGGACAGTCAGGCCAAAACTGGTGTGGCGAAATCATACCAATACATTCTTTTTAATTGTTTTTCAGTATGTTGAGATATGCAGATCTTTCTTTAATACGCATAAATGGTCTGATGCTTACCAATACCATATTTAATTATTTCGTGTGTACCGAAACTTTCCCATTCTTGCATTATGGTTAATTTTCTGTGAATTTAACTATTCTATCACAATACTAACATTTTTGGGAGCATCAAATTTTTAAGGTTTCTTGCCATATCTCTGCATGAGCATAGCCCTCATTTTGTTACGATTACTAAATGTAAGATGAAAAATTTCATTGATTCAAGGTTTCCCAAATTAATCTTCCCTTTTGGCGGGTCAAGATTTTTTAGGTTTCTTGCCATAGCTGACAGCCGCGATCAGTTTGATTCTGTTGTAGGTTTGTTTCGGTAATCAAAGCTTCTTCGGGCTCTAGATTTTCGCCAATCATAGCAGTAGTAGAAGGTTTTCCATGGAAAAGGCTTTATACAATATGATGTATATGGCCTAACTATTCGGAATCGAGAGGTCATTGATTTCAGAAATGTGATATCAGAATGGTATGCACAAAATGCGTGAGTCTGGCATCAATAGCAGCTATCGCAAATTCTGAACTGGCTAAGGTACACACAGGATTTAGTGGCGCCTGAATATAGTTCTCTATGTAATTCTGATGACCACGAGCGTAATATCATCATCAGGTTTAAGGCCAGATCTAAAGCTATCTAAATCGCTATAGATAGCGTTGAGAATGTCATTTGCTTCCGCATTCGCATTCTTGCGGATGATGCTGTGGAAGCGCTCCTTGCCATACATCTCTCCATCTCTGTTGAAGGACTCCCATATCCCATCAGTGCCGATGGCGATGATTTGTCCGCTGGTAAGTTCTGTCTTCACGTTTTCCTCGTAGGTAAATTTCGCATCAAGACCGAGCGCCAATCCAACACCTTTTAGTTCCTCAAATTTGTCCTGGACCGGATCATATACTATGGCCGGATCATGACCGGCACGAACCCAGCGAAGATGTCCATTATCAGTATCAATGGTCATATAGAGCAAAGTCATAAACCTGCCTGTATCGAGGACGTCTCGCGTTAAGTGGCGGTTCATCTCGTTGACAATTTGAGAAATATTCCCAGGCTGAGAGGAGCGCATGCGGAGAAAAGCGCGAGCCGAGGTCATAAGCAGAGCTGCATCAACTCCGTGACCGGCGATGTCACCAACCACAACGGAAAATGGCCTGTCGGGGTACTCTTCGCCCAACAGATAGTCGAAATAATCCCCTCCGATTTCCTCGCAAGGGATGCTCCTCCCTGCTATATCGAGGCCGTTAAAACGGAGATTCTTCTGGGGTAGGAGGCTTTTTTGTACCTCTCCGGCAAGCTCCAGAGCCTTCTTGTGTTCGGTCATGTCTGTTACAAAACCCACGTGTCCGATTACGGCTCCCCGGTCATCCGTTAGTGTATTAGCGTGCACGAGAATCGGAACAAAACGACCATCTTTTGCAGCGAGTACTCCTTCAAATTTCCTGTATTCTGTTGATAATATCTCCTCTCTTTTAATCTGTAAGAATTGTCTGAACTCGTCCGCAGCGAGATCAGAAGGCCTCCTACCAATGATTTCGTCACGGCTGTAGCCGAGCATTTTGCAACAGGCTTGATTTGTATCAGTTATGTTCAAGTCTTTGTCTATCAATACAAAGCCTTCCCCGGCAGTTTCTACTATGCGGCGGTACTTCTCTTCGCTTTTACGTAATTGATCCTCAGAAGCTTTTCTCTCAGTAATATCAACGATCACTCCCTGAGTATGTGTTTTGATGCCGTTGGCATCCCTGACAACGGATGTCTGGTCTTCTATCCAGCGGACTTGACCACTTTTGGTTAGAATGCGATAGATCTGGGTGTATTCTTCCACATCTTTTTCTGCGTAATCTCTTATTTCCTGTTCAAAACGAGCCAAATCATCCGGGTGTACTATATCTTTGTAGTCCACAGTTCCCTCTAGAAGCCCATCAGTGGTATATCCAAATCGGGCTATATTGCGAGAAAAATAAATTAAATTGGATTCAACTCCTGTTAGCCGTCGAAAAAGGATAACAGGACTTTTGTCGATAATGACATTCGCCATGCGAAGCATTTCTTCGGTTCGATCACGCTCGGAGCGTTCCTGCGCATATTCTCGGCTCTGTTTTTCAAACTTTCTTTCTAGCTCCCCGTACAAATTCTCAATTTTCCCTAAACGGCTCCGCAAACCTTCGGTTTCAGCTGCCTTCTGCCGCAATGAGTTCAACTCTTGGAGCAGTTCTTCTTTTGATTTGGTATCATCTGATGTCATGGCAAATTTCCTATTAAAGTTCAACCACAGGTGCCCAAGGAGCACTCTTGAGACCTAATATTGGCACAGTTGATTACGTCAGAGTCCACGGTTTTGTGAAGTAGACTCTACGAACTTCCGACGCTTTGGACTCGGCCCATTTCTCCACACCCATTTTATTGATTAAGCACAGATTAAAGACCTTGATATTATGTGGTAGTTCACCAGCCTTGTCGGCGTAGGGATGGAGGTTATCACAGGGAAACTCATCGCAATCCCCGCAAAAGATAACCCCTTTGCTCTGTGAGCATTCATAGGCAGCACAGCGATGCGATTCACCAAATAGATGCTTGTGAACCGGTATTTGTCCATTGTGGTTCCGACATCCGCGACAGAGCATTATTTCTATAGGAATGTTAAATTCCTCAGACCATTGTTCAACTTGGTTCATTGCCTACGGATCCTCATGGGCCAAAAAGAGTGTACAGTTGAAGCAATCCAGCCCGCAGGGTGCGGTCATTTGAAAGTAATCCATAATTAGCTCTCCTTTTTGAATCTTTTGAAACGCCAACAAGTTATCATATGTTTACCATTATCTGAAATGAAAGAATCCCCCATTTGGGGGATAAATGTTCTTTTTCTCTGTTATTGGGTGGCAAGGCGCCAAGATCAGGTGATGGCTCTTATCTATATGAGGATAAACGAAAGGACTCCAAAATAGTGGGTGTCGGAGTTGTGATCTAAGAGTTCACATATCTTGCCACTACCTGTGCTTCTGAATCTATCATAGTCTTTTGGATATCATTTCACTATCAAATTTAATGCCTTACTGGAAACATTAATCAAGGCTTTTTAGCGACTACAATATCTTGTATATGGCTGGATCGATATTATTTGATAGATTTCTTGCCATAACCTTCAACACAAGAAAAGTGTAGGTTTCGTTTCGTAATCGAAACAGCAAGGGCTTTTACTTTAGTTGGTGAAACGAGGTGGCCTGCTCCATGAGAGCCCTTGTTTTCTTTCTCGAAAAGGGCAAGCGCAAAGAAATGGTGTTTTGGGCGAGTCTTAAGGAATTATCATCAGTCAGCAGGGAGGTGATTGGGGCAAAACCCAACGTTTGCTCCCGAAAAATGTCAAAAGTAAATATTTGACCCCCAGATCACGGCTCACTTTATCAACTTAGTTTTTTAAGGGCGGCCCCCTTGAATGCCATGACTGACAGCCATTGGCAATAATCTAGTATTGTGTCCCCGGAAATCTTATTTATTTATTTAGCCCCGTCCCGCTTTACGCTTTTCGGATTCTTGCTTGTTCCGTTTCAGCCTGAAGGGCAAAATGGGTGATCTCTCTGACGTATTCCTCAGAGTTCTTGGTAATGTGTCCTGAGCTTCTGGGAGCTTTCCAGTACGCAATCTTCTGTAATTCGTGCTTTTCCAAGAAGCCTCTTCTATATACAATCGGCTTCAGTTCAATGAGTTCCCTTTCTGCGATGGGATAGTCGTATCGGCGAGCAATCGCCCGAATATTCTTTTCCTGGAATCGGAGCGTTGGCACATGGCCCTCCATTCCCGAAAATTATCGTTTCGGATATCCCACCGATTGAGCAAGAATGACCCTCTGATCAGCTCTTAGCCTCATGGCCTTTGCCAGGGCCGGCCTGTCGATGAGGGCACGCACAAAAGTGGCCAGTCCTTCGGAGGCGCAGTAGAGGTACACATTCTGACTAATAAAGCCCGTGTCAGCGGCCGAGTAGAAGATCTTCTCATCGGTTGGCGCATTCCCCATCCTTGAAAAATCCGCCACATAGATGAGATTTACCGGCACATCTCTCACAAACCCTTGCCGCCCGGTCATCGCCCTGATGTCTCCTGCCAGGATCGGCTCCAAGGTGTGAGTCTTTGCCTCATAGAGGTAAAGGCCATCGGCGGTAGCCACGTAAATATCGATTTCCTGCCAGTTCCTGGCAGATGGTGCGGTGCGCTTCCCCGAATCCGGGCGATTTATTCCGAAGGCCGCCCAGAGCAGATCTGAAAGCACGTGCAGAGGCACCTTCTCGGTGCTGAATGCGCGAGAAGAGCTTCTGTCCTTAAGCACCTGCATGAGGGGTCTACCGATTTCCATTTGGGGGTTTGAAAGCTTGATCGGCTTGAGCTCCTGCGCAGACGTGACCGAGGGGCACACGAGCAGAACGGTTAGTATAAGGCGAGCAACTAGAGGCGCTATGGTGTTCATGATGTTCCTCCCTGGAGTGTGATAGTGATTTATAATAAGGGGCTCTATAACAGGCAGAGAATAACAGAACAGGTCTGTATTCTCCACGATCATTGTAATTCTGTCAAGAGTGAACAGGCTCTTAAGGGGTGGTGTTTTCCGGAATGGGAATGTGCGCGGCGCACAGGGGAAGGGAAATTTACGATTGAGGACTTGCCCGCCGCTCTTATGGAGGGCCTGACCCTCACCGAGCGGTTATTTACTTTCTTACGTCCCCATCTTCACATTCACTTATGCCCTTCCGACATTTTTCTGGAGGGCCTGACCCCATTTACTCACCTCGCTAAATTTGTCAAGAGTGTAAACGTGACACCCATACACTTTTTGTATTGCCTTTTTTCATTTTCTATTGTTTTCTTGTCGTTCATCATCTCTCCCTAAAGGGGGTTCATTATTGGTGACAATGATCGTTATTCTTGGGGTAGTTCTAAAATCCAAAGTATCTCCTAAGTG
>JAUVXZ010000106.1 GCA_030603345.1 Pseudomonadota bacterium | reverse complement strand
TGAGCGTGACACAGGAGTAGTGGACCGGCTCTACGAGGATAAGCTCATTTCAGAGCTGATCCGTGGGTGTGCGGCCGACGTGAAGAACCACGGCGAGTTTGTCAGATGCGTTGCCGGCTTAACCAATGAGCTGAAAAAGGCTGGGGTTATCTCGGGCAAAGAGAAGGGTGCTATACAGAGCACTGCTGCGCAGGCAAAAAGTATCCGCTAAACCACGCTTGCAGCTACCTTGATATGGTTTGACCAAAAGGCGGGCTTATCTAGCCCAACAAATGGCACTTCATATAACCAATCAAGAATTAGAGAGTTTTTCCGTTCAAGTTGAGTGTCTCTAGGTGTCTATATAACCCAAGATCTTAAGATTTATCCGCCAGACTTCGGGCGGATTAATGTTAAGTTTTTGCTGGTTTATTTGGGCAACGGTTAGGGTAACGAAGCCCGTATCGGCAACGGTTAAGGTAACGTGGAAATAAGAAGACTAATGACGTTACCGAAAAACGAAACGGGCATCCCCGACAGTATAGTCGGGACAGGCTCCACCGTAACCCACAAACGTTACTCAGTATTTGGTATTTTCTTACTGACATCGTATCTTGTCGGTTTGAGGCAAAGCTTCACTAGGATATAGGAAGGATCTCATCTGTGGCACTATTCTTGCTTATTTCCAAATGGATGTGAATTCCTTGACTCCACAACATTGATTCTAGTCGGGGTCAAGGAGGTCCTTGTGATTTTTTATGACGTTTCATAATAGCAGGAGGGATAAGCGTCGATGTCTCATATAATCGGAAATATCTTTGAAGGGTTGATTCAATATACCTTGCTGGGGGTTATTGTTGCTCTATTACTTATGCTGATTCTCCTGATCTTGCTCCACGCAAGAAATCCTGTCATGGCCTTTTTAAGGATAGAGCCCCTCAGGAACAAATTTGACCAGTTGTGCGAGCTTTCAGACAGGTTAGACGAAAACCACATAGCCAAGAACCCCTTTGGCAGTGCCATGTGGCTGACCCGCCTCATTTGGATAGGTGTTGTGGCCGCTGTAGGGCTTATGATCCTCTGGATTGTGGTTACTGTAGTTAGGGGCTAAACAGAGTACCTTTTCTGAACTCTCGATCCCCAGATGATTCCATAAGGCAAAAGTACTTTAGAATACTTTCGATATTGTCGATACTTAAAAGGAACGGATTGAAATCGAACCCGCTCGGGAATAGACCTGTAGGATTGCTGCATGATCTCGGAAAAATGAGATGAAAGAGGTCGGGAAACTCGTTGACTTCGACATCTTGATGGCCCTATCTGAAACAGCAAGTTGCCATATGGGGCGTATGACAGAAAATCGTCATTGAGCAAAAATCCACAATGCATCCTCTTGGATGAAGCCTTTCAGGTGGCTGGAGAATCTGAGGAGGAAAAGATAGAATGCAAAATGGAAACAACGTGAACTCGAGTGGCCCATGCTAAAACAAAAAATAGAGAATCAGAAACCCCCGTTGTATGCTTTTGGAGGTCTTGACGAAAAAGAATTGAATGCCCTTTATAACCTGGCGACTACCAAGACGCTCCGGAAAGATGAGGTCTTGTTCGTGGAGGGTGACATTGATCAGACCTTATATGTGGTCCTGGAGGGGGAGATAAGGGTTGTGAAACACCTGCACGGTCAACAGACAGAAACGGTCTCCACGCTCCGTGATGGGGCTTGGGTAGGTGAAATTGGCTTTACCGGCAAGATTCCCCGGATGGCATCAGCCCTTGCGAATAAACCTTCCAGAGTCTTGGCAATAGACAAGGCTACCGTAAATGCCCTTGATGAGAAGACACAAATGTTTCTTTTCAAACGGCTGAACTTTCTGGCCTCTATGATCATTGGTGATCTAAATCAAAGAGAAAAAGGGCTCGCCGCCAAAAATAGGCAACTGACGGAGAACCTTTTTTCAGCGCGCACCAAAGAAAAGACCGACTATAGCAGTTCGGAAATGATCCAGAGCATAGTCAATAAGGTGCCGCAACTGCCCCTCTTTGCCAGTACGCTTACCCATAAACTGCTGGGAGGGGGAACTTCACTCAAAGAAGTTAGCGAAACGATTCAGGCTGACCCTTCACTCGTTGGCCTCGTTTTAAAAACGCTTAACTCGTCATATTACGGGTTTTACAAAAAGATCTCCGATATCCACCGCGGGGTCGTGCTTCTGGGGCTTAACGGGCTGCATCAGCTTGTCATGGATTCAGGTGTACGTCGTATCATGCCGGATACACCGTACTTCAATAACCTTCATCACCACTCTGTAGCCATATCACACATAGCGTTTGCCCTTTCTCAGAATGTGCAATTCAGTAACCCGGCGCAGGTGGCCACAATAGGGTTGCTGCATGACCTTGGCCAGGTCGTGACTAAGCTCCTTAAGGACCGGAATCCTAACCTAGATATGCTTATTGACTCTCTGGATCGGGCCCAGATTGGGGCCGTTTTGCTTAAAAAGTGGAATCTGCCTGAGGTTGTCTGGCGATCGGTTGAATTCCAATTCTATCCGGAGTTTTCGCTACCAGAAAACGTGCCTATGGATATAAGGATTAATGTTGCCATCCTGTACTTGGCTCACCTTTGTAATGAATTTCTACAGGGGCATACCGTGTATGGTCTGCCGACGGTGTTTCTGGATCAATACCTGTTACTGTTAAAATGGGAACGGTTGTCAGTGGCCGATATTGCCCAAAGATACATGCTACCTGTTCTGATCAAAAGAAAGAACTCCTTGCCAGCATTCCTCAGGGAACTTTTAGAGGAACACCTCCAGGCAGGTTTGCCCGAGGCCCAGGCCCAGGGGCAGGGCTGAAGTTGAGAGAAATACTGATGCAGCAGAAGGCAGTTGGACTTTAGAAACCACAACATAGAGGAAAGTGATGCAAAGGATCTGTTAAGAGCGTAAGCTTCTTTTGTACCTCTTGAGCCGACATTCTAAAACATCTTTTGATTTTTGAACGCATACCAGTCCAGATTTTCCCCTTTTGCCCCATCCCATTCCCCTAAGAGTATGTAAGGCGTTACTAAAAAGTAGGAATTAGTTTCTCATAATTCAGGTATTTTTTTTCACATTTGTGGATGGGTTTTCTTTAACTATTTGAAATATAATGCAATCCTTGGGCAGCGGTATTGTGCACGATTTTTGCAACCCACACTAATGTATTGTTTTGTTTTCTCTACCCTTTATATAGGCCTTGGATAAGCCATACACGTTTTCCGGCCTTGTTTTTTAAGACAGGAAGGGGGTTCAGTGGTACTTATGTGCCTGGATTTGGGCTATAGACAAAATCTAAATTGCTGGCAGCACTCCTGTGTCTATCGATTGAGGTTTCCCATAAGCCGTCGAAAATCCATATCAAGCCCAAGTGCCCGATCTTTCAAGGCCTTTTCCATTGACACCCAATTGAGCTTATCTTATGCTTTCATTGCTCAAAAAAGAACTCCTATTACTGATCTGGTGTATACTGAGCGCACCTGTCCTGCGTATAGGCAATGGCCGAGGAAAGGCTGTGACCGTTCAAGGGTTCAGAGGTTCAGGGTTGAATGAAAACCCGCCTGCCATCCGGCGGGCAGGGGTGAACCTTGAACCTATGAACGCCTACGAATAGTTCTATAATCTTGGTGCCTGCCCGTCATCGCTCTCGCTCAGGCGAGGCGGGCGGGTCCTGGTGCCCCTGGCCCAGACCTGGCATGTAATTTTTAAGTATACTATATGATACAAATGGATGCTTTAGAAATTGCAATATGTGCTAAGACGCTCGCCCCAGGGCAGGCTTTGTGGCAAGATACCTGAGTAGTTGCAAAGCGTGTTTTATGAGGGCGTAGCAGATTTTTCTTGCTGGAAGATTTGGAGGGAATTTTGAACAAGTTGTATGTCATTGACGGTCCGGAGAAGGGTAAATCCTTTGACCTTAATGATGGTATCACTACTGTAGGAAGATCCTCTGACAATGGCATATGTATCTCAGACATAGGAGTTTCACGGCATCACGCCAGGCTTGTTAAGAGAGATGATGCGGTTTTTATAGTCGACCTGCACAGCTTCCACGGCGTGTTTGTTGATGGGGAAAAGATAGAGCCAGGACTAAAGTTTGAAATGGGTAAAGAGAGTGATCTGCATATTGGAAACAGCGTATTATCCTTCCAACAGGAACCTTCTGGAAAAAAACCGGATCAACCCTCCCTTACACCGGAGCAAAAAAAGGCCGTTGATACGAGTAAGTGGCTATTGCTAAAGGAGAGCTCTAGGACCTATATACGCAATCTAGAATTACTCCTCAAGGTTTCAAATCTTTTTGCACAGTCCCTCAACATCGATGAAGTCTTAGGTCAGGTAGTAGATCAGATTCTCAATCATTTGGAGAGAGTCGATCGTGGAGCCATATTATTGCTGAACAGAGAGAGAGGCACACTGAGGGAGGTGGTTTCTAAGACGAGACTGGACGATAAAGATGGCTTCCTTTCCAAAATCAATTATAGCAGGACAATAGTTAATAGAACTGTTAGGGAAGGCAGGCCGGTAATGATGTCCGATACGAGTCGGTTGGATAAATCCGACCTTTCTCGCAGTATCAGACAAATGAACATCATGTCAATTATGTGTGCGCCCCTCAAATGTAAAGGAAAGGTTCAGGGAATTATTTATGTAGATTCTGTTGGAAAGCCCGGCGGATTCGCAAAGAATGACCTCCGATTGCTTACTGGTCTCAGTAATGCTGCGGCCATTGCCATAGAAAATGCACGCCTGTATGAGGCTATAACGGAAGAGTTGGCTGGCCGCCAGAAGGCGGAGAAGAGGCTCATCCAGAGTGAAGAACGATATCGAACCTTGGTAGAAGAGAGCTTTGACGGCATTTTTATTCAAACAGGGGCTAAAATCAGCTTTGCAAACCAGCGCTTACACCAGATGCTTGGCTATGGCAGAGATGAGTTGTTGAATTTAGACCCCTGGCTCATATACCATTCCGACTACCAAGGGCCGGCAAGAGACCGTGTTAATGCTGGTAGGCTTGGTGGCGATCTTCCCTCACACTACGAGGTGAAATTGCAGCGTAAAGACGGATCATGGTTTCACGGTGAGATCAATGCCCAGCCCATCAGGTTCCAGGGAGAGCCCGGAGAACAAGTCTGGGTAAGGGACATTACGGAACGCAAGCAGGCAGAGGCGGCCTTACGGGAGAGTGAAGAAAAATATCGTCTTTTAGTGGAAAATGCAAATGATGCCATTTTTATTATCCAGGATGAGGTCATAAAATTCCCCAACCCCAAGACAGCGGATTTGCTCGGATATTCCCCAGATGAATTGGCCCGGATTTCCTTTGTTGATCTTATACATCCTGAAGATAAAGACATGGTCTTCGAAAAGCAGGTGAGAACACTAAAAGGAGAGGAGTCGTCGAGTACATGTTCTTTTAGAATGATATACAGGGCTGGTGAGATATTATGGGTGCAAATCAATGCCGTTCCTATCACATGGGAAGGGCGGCCAGCTACCCTTAATTTTCTCAGGGACATTATGGCAGAAAAGAAGATGGAGGCACAGTTTCTTCAGGCCCAAAAGATGGAGGCCGTTGGCACTCTTATGGGAGGCACTGCTCATGACTTTAACAACCTTCTTATGTGTATTCAAGGAAATGCTTCCCTGATGCTTTCAAACATTGATTCAAGCCATCCCTATTATAAGAGGCTGAAAAGTATCGAACAATCCATTCAAAGGGGGGCTGAGCTTACCGAAGAACTCTTGGGCTTTACCATGGATGGAAAATACCAGGGGAAGCCCACCAATCTGAATGAGATTATCCAGCAGACCTCCAACCTGTTTGGGCGCACTCACAAGAACATCAAGATCTATGAAGAATTTCAGAAAGGTATCTGGCCAGTAGAGGTAGATCAAGGTCAGATTAAGCATGCCCTCTTAAGCCTGTATGTGAATGCCGGGCAGGCGATGCCCGGAGGAGGGGAGCTGCAGCTTCAAACGAAAAACGTCACCCTTGATGAGAGCTATGTCAGGCCCTATCAACTGAAACCTGGAAAATATGTTAGGACCTCTATTACGGATTCCGGAGTGGGTATGGATGAGGTGACGCAGAAAAAGATATTTGATCCTTTTTTCACCACCAAAGATATGGGCAGAGGCACAGGATTAGGTTTGGCCTCTATTTATGGCATCATCAAAAATAATGGTGGCATCATTACCGTTTTTAGCGAAGAGGGTGGAGGAACCACCTTTACCATTTACCTGCGAGCATCTGAAAAGGAAGTAGTAGAAGAAAGGCAGGTACCTGAAGAAAAACCAACGAGAAAGGAAACAGTACTCTTAGTTGATGATGAGGATATGGTTATCGACATTGGTAAAGACATGCTGAAGACATTGGGCTATAAGGTATTGCTGGCAAGGGGTGGGAAAGAAGCAATAGAAGTGAGTAGGGCAAGAAAGGATGAAATAGATCTCGTCATTCTGGGAATGACCATGGCGGATATGGGAGGGGGCGAGACCTATGATAGGATAAAGGAAATCAAGTCTCAAGTGAAGGTGCTCCTTTCAAGCGGATACAGCATAGAGGGCCGGGCAAGGGAGATATTGGAACGTGGGTGCGATGGTTTTATTCAGAAGCCCTTTGGTATGGAACAGCTGTCCCAAAAAATAAGGGAAATTCTGGACAAATAAATGGGAGATGCCTCAATGACTTACTACGGAGAGCATTAAGTAGTTTCCAATACAGACATCGGGATAAGGGCCATGAGGCCTTTTCTTCTGCTCCGAGCCTCACGGTCTGGTCTTTTCTAAGACTTATCAACGTCCCGCTGGGCGGGGCTCCGCATTCCCCCGATAAATCGGGGGCTGCGGCTTCCCCCGCAGATAAGTCTTGAAAAGGACAGCGGCCTCCGACTCGGCCGAGCTCGTCGCGGGCCGCCAGTCACATCAAAAAAGACCTCATGACCCTCCCATGACCTTCTCAGCTATTCCCTATGCAAGCAAATTTAGACTTCCCTTAGTAATAGCCCTATCTGAATGGAGAGAGCTTCTACAATTATACCTGGCCCCACTCAGCCCAATCCCGGCATTATTTTTGCATAATCTCAAATATCGAGATAAGGTTGACTAACCTTGCAGTCGCAGGCTTCTTGCTCCCATCTGCATAGAACTGCGGTGGCAGGGGAAAGGGGCTCGGGTATGAAAATATTTTGTGACTATCATCCTGCCAGGCCTGCACAGTGGAATTGCGCAAGTTGTGAGACAAACTATTGTGCAAATTGCGTCACAAAGCGGCCAGTACAGCAATACGGAAGCAAAAAGATATTTTATTTTTGCCCCAAGTGTAACGTGGAGGTGGACAGACTTTCGGCAGGAAATACGATTACCCCCTTCTGGAATAGGCTTCCAAAGTTTTTCGTCTACCCTTTTCATCCGCGGCCCCTCTTATCGATGATCATACTTTCCACTGCCACGGTCCTGTTTTCCGGGCCGGGCTTGTTCAGAACACTGATCCGTGTTGCTATTTGGGGCGTGTTGCTGAAATATTCCTACGCAGCTCTAAAGAATACTGCCCACGGAAACCTCTCCCCACCAAAGATAAATTCAGAGACAATCTCCGATGATTTTCAGGTAGTATTCAAGCAGATCGGCATCTATATAGCGGTAGGGATAGCGTTTGGGTTGGTAGTTGGGGCCGCAGGACCGATCATAGGGTTGCTGTTCCTGGGGTTTGCGATCCTCTCTATCCCTGCGATGATCATTGTGTTGGCGGCTACCAGCAGCCTTTTGCATGCCATAAATCCCATGGTCTTTGCAAGAATGGCATGGAGAATCGGATGGGGATACCTGTTGATGTATCTCTTTCTTTCGTTTTTGGGAGGTGCGCCTGCTGTGCTTGGGCGGTACGTGATAGCCTACTTGCCTGCCGGCTCCCATCTGTTTCTCTTGACCATGGCCCAAAACTTTTACACCATTATTTGCTACCATCTGATGGGGTATGTTATTTTCCAATATCATGAAGAGATAGGATACGAGGTCGACTTTGATGAAGAGGAATTATCTGGACAGGACGAAACAATTGAGGAAGCTGCGCACCATGGGATTCTCAACAGTGTTGATATATTGATCAAAGAAGGAAAGATCGATGATGCAATATCTCTCATAAGGGATGAGACCGGAGGGGTGATTTCTGATCTTGATTTAGCTGAAAGGTATTACAATCTTCTTAAAATAAAGCAACAAGTCCCGGAAATGCTGAAGCACGGAAGGACCTATATTGATCTCCTTGCTCAAGCAGGCCAGAAAGAGAGATTATGTGAAGTGTATTCGGAGTGTGTATCCAAGAACGCGGGATTTACGGCCTCTCCCTCTACCCTGTTTAAGATAGCGAGTTGCGTGAATGAAGCTGGGAACCCCAAGGGGGCGATCGAGGCATACAACCGCTTCATCAAAACGCACCCCAAAAATCAGCTGATTCCGAAAGCATATTTTCTTGCCGCGAATATTATCAATGAGAGGTTACAGAATCCGCGGAAAGCAGCAGGTATCCTCAACAGCGTTATTAAGGCCTACCCGAACCACGAAATCATTCCTTACGTAAAAAAATATCTCAGAGAGATCACGCCAACTTAGATGCTAGCGAAGCTTCGCCTTCCCGGCCCGGGACAGGCAAACCGATGATTTGCTGGGTTAAATATAACATTGCTTGAGGCGAAGCGATGTTGGTTTCGTCTAAAGTTATACGGTTGCGCTGCTGGTTTCGTATGACGTTAACCGTTAACCGTTTCGAGCTGCGCAACCGCAACCGTTCTACGATTCCAATTATCCTTTGCATCCTAGTGGTATTACAAAAACCTGATACAAATGCTAAGATCTTGCTCTTAATAGACGGCTAGTTCGACCCCTGCAACAACCGCCGGGCAATCTGAGACTCGGATGATTCAGGATATTTTTTGCAGATGATCATCAGGCATTTTTTACCTTTCTCGGACATCCCTCCTTTTAGGTACGCTCGTGCCAGGTTCAGTATTCCAGTTGGAACCTTCTGTAGATTTGGGTAGTTCCGCAGGAGCACAGCCATGATATTCTCAGCCTCTGGAAGATAGCCATGCACGGTGAAAATCGAGGCGATGCTGAATAAGAGATCTAAACTGAGCCCCGGACGCTTCGAAATGCCACAATATTCCTTATAGGTATTGTACAGTGCCTCAGGTGCATCTGTGTCATAACTGAGATGGCGGAGCAATCTTGACGCCGTTTTATGGAATTCTTGCCCTCCTGGGTCTAATTTGTCGATGTTGAAAAGGTGCGTTAGGGCGTCACGGTTACTGGGGTCAATTTCAAGAACCTGGTCTAAAAGGGGCCGGGCACCACTCATATCGAGCTTTGCTATCCGCTGGAGCGCGTCTTCAAGAAGGGCGGGAATTTTTTCTTTAGGGTCTTGTTCAAATACCTCTGTATCTACCCGTCCCAAGAATCTTAAGTTGAGGTACCCAAACAAGCCACCACTTACCAGGCCTCCTAAGTGGCCCACGTAAGCGATGCCCTGGTAACTCCCAAAAAATAGCTGGAAAATCTCATTCCCGATCCACACGGGAAGCAAAACAATTGCAGTGATTTGAGCGTAATTGAAATAGAAGCCTAATGAGTAGAAGATCTTGATCTTTGTCTTCCCATAAGCTACGGCATATGCACCCATGAGCCCAGCGATGGCCCCGGATGCCCCAACAAGAGGAACTGTACTATCCGCATATACCAAGGAGTAAAGGCCTACCGAAAGGACTCCGGTAAGAAGATACAGCAGCACGTACAACACCCTCCCGTATCCTAATTCAAGCATGCATCCGACAAGCCACAAGAAGACCATATTTCCCAACAGATGCATGAAATTCCCGTGGATAAACATATAGGTAAGAGCAGTAAGGAAGTTTCTGTGCGCGGGCTTGAAACCGTAGCGAACACTGGTGATCTTAGACAGCAGTGCTTCATATTGTGTTCTGAGGTTTTTCCAGGTGTTGTACGTTTCCTCCTCAGGAGTGATAATCCTGTCGCTACGCAACTGTTTAAGAAAAGCCTCATCTCTTTGCATTTTGGTATAGAGGCTTTTCATGGCCTTCTCATCTAGATCTTTCTTTCCCTGGAAATCGGGCCTTGTCTCACCTCCATCGTGTGTTTCCAAATAGACTTGATATCTGGTTACCTCTATCTTAGCTAGCCCTGATTCAAAGTAGAATTGTATTGCCTGCAGGTATCGTTTGTTATCGCCTGCCTGCAAAATGAAGAACACAAAGCAGTTTATTAGAATAATGCCAATGGTAATGAAGGGGGGGTTTCGTTTGCTGAGTTTAGCGCTCAGAGGGATGATAAGCATGGAAATTCCCTGTACCTGGGTTCATCGTTTGACGAGCTTTCTTCTTATTAATCGGTACGTTCCTTATTTTTCTAAAGCTCTCTCACCAAACTGGGAGAACGTGGGGGAACGCTCAAAAGAGGGTGGCAAACCAAGGTGCTCACCGCTGAGCGTGAGCTTGAAAAGCGAGACAGGGTATGATCTGCCAAAAGGATCATACGGGATTGTATAACATTAGGATAGGAAAAAAAGGTGTTTCAGCGACAAATGTGCTTGACGGGATTTCCCTAGATTGCATAAACTGAACAGGTAATCTTCCCTCTTCTTTCCTTCGCTTCGCTTGGCTTCGGCGTCGAAGGGAATGTTGGAATTGGAGGAACAAATAAACCTTTTGCTGAGTTGGCTTACTGAGCACCACTTAAATAAACTAACACTCTGTCTTAGAAGGGGGATATAGGTGGCTATTGATGTAATAGGGGGCTCAATGATATGAAGGAAAAGCTTACACTGGAAATAGAAAGGGAAGCTGATGATGCGAGCCCTAAGGTGGGTGTATCAGTCACTATTGACATAGCTAACGGTGAAGGATCACATGTGAGTGGATCAGGTTTGCTGGTACCAAAATGTAGTTCATATGAAATGTTGGAAAGAGAGGTTGCGCA
>JAUVXZ010000086.1 GCA_030603345.1 Pseudomonadota bacterium | reverse complement strand
CATGGTAACCTTTTTCTCCTGGATAAGATCCACGGCCTGTTCTGCATCAAACTTATTCACATTGACATTTAGTGCCCCGGCATGAAATGCAGTCATAGCAACAAAAAAACCACCCACATGGAAGAGTGGAAGGAGGTTGAGGTGAACATCGTCCTTAGCTAATTTGAATATATAGCTAAACTGGGTGGTTGCAGAGAGAATATTGCCATGGCTTAAGAGCGCACCCCTTGGTTTCCCCTCTACAGCAGCTGTATGGATTATGACCGTGCCATCATCTGTGGCTACCTCTTCCGGTTTGAAATCAGCATTATTATCAAGCAAATTGCCAAAATCGGAAAAAGAACCCTCTTTACCGCTCAAATTATAGTATCCCTCAACTGAGCTTAATTTTTCCTTGAGCCCACCCATCAATTCCTGAAACTCAGGGTCGGCAAACACCAATCGTGGCGCACAGTCGGATAGATTGCTCTCCACCTCATCCCCGGACAAACGCCAATTGATAGGAAGGACAATCAACCCTAAGGGAGAAGCCGCCCCATAGAGAAGAAAGTATTCAAGGCTATTCTTCCCCAGTACTCCAATCCTATCTCCTTTCTTTAAACCCGCATTCTGTAAACCTTTGGCCAGATGATCAACCATATCCTTGAACTGGCCGAACGTTAACTCCCGCCCATCCGAGACCTCTAACCACGCAGGCCTCTGCTTGAAAGTTCTGGCATTTCGGTTTATGACATCATAAATAGTAAAATCATAAAGACCCATGGCTTACCCCTCTAAAGTGAATAAGAAAGTCAACCGCCAAAACTGGCAGCGTTATAGCGATCTTTATCTCAGTAATTCATTACCTTCTGTACCCGCTTCTCGGCGCAAAGTCAATAACGAAGTAGACCGCCAAAGTTGAATATCAACTATGGCGGTCCGGGTTTGAATAATCTAAAATAGCTATCTATGCCCGATTATTCGGGGTACGTGCCCTTAAACGGGATCACATTTGAGACACCATTAGCGCTAAAGCTGAAGCTCCCTTCATAAATATTAATAGGGAAGGACATATCAGGAATTGTATTCCAATATTTTTCCATTGCTTGCCACATATTAATCCCCTTGGCCTTGAGCTTATAGCCACTGGTAACCCCAAGCTTGAGTAAGGCTGACCGAGTGGTAAACACAGTAGTTACTCTGACTTGATTCGTTTTACCGGCCGGAATCCACTGGGCCTCATAGCCATTGACAGTAGTCATATCAAATTCTTCAAATGCAAGTACAAAATTGTACCCCTCCAGCAAAATCGGATATGGATTCCCGTTAGTAATATTAAAGGTAATGGCTAGTACCAAGGGCGCGCCATGATTCCCTGCCTTACCCTTGGTGGGCTTTATCTTGCCAGAGTAATACCAGTACCCATCGTACACAGGTACGTCTATCATTTCTATGGCTATTACTGGATCCTTGAAATTGGCCGCGGTGGGCTTGGTCTGCACACCGGCACAGGAGGCAAACAGCGCCCCGATACCGAATATAAGTGCTATCAGTAATACAGTAGATTTCTTAGGCATAATAAACCTCCCTTTGTAAAATCGTTTTATGATTCTATTACGTTAACCATCTCTTTCTACGCTTATAATGTTTTACCTCCGCAAAACTCCTCATTTTGCCTTTTTCAGAAAGTCCAAGGTAAAAGTCCTTGATATCCTCATTTTCCTTTAATTTCTCGGACGTATCATCCATGACAATGCGGCCGGTTTCCATTACATATGCGTAGGGGGCCACATTCAGGGCCAGCTTCACATTCTGCTCTACCAGAAGGATAGATATCTCTTCCTCCTTGTTCAGCCTCATTAAGATATTAAATATCTCATGGATTAGCATGGGAGCAAGGCCCATAGATGGCTCATCCAAGAGTACCAGCTTGGGCTCTGTCATCAAGGCCCTGCCGACTACCGCCATCTGCTGCTCGCCTCCGCTGACAAATCCTGCAACCTCACTCCTCTTTTCCCTGAGCCTGGGGAAATAATGGTAGACCAGCTCTAATCCGTCCTTAACAGACCCCGATTTTCTCAAATGGGCCCCAACCTTGAGGTTCTCCTCTACGGTAAGATGCTCAAAGACCCTGCGGCCCTCGATTACCTGTATAATGCCCATCTTGGCAATCTCTACCGCAGACTTCTTGTGGATCATCACACCTTCAAACTCAATTGCTCCATCAGTGACCTCTCCGACCTCCACCTTGAGGAGCCCGGAGATGGATTTCAGGGTTGTGCTCTTACCTGCCCCATTGGCACCCAAAAGGGCCACTATCCCACCTCTCGGTACCTCAATAGATACCCCTTTTAGCACGAGGATTACCTCATGGTATTTGACCTCAATATTATTTATCATCAATATATTTTGTGCTGCATCCAATTTGGAAACCTCCTTGCTTACCATCCAAACCACTCAGACGCCCATTGTTTTGGCCACCGGCCCTTTACATCAACAAATTCCACCTTCTGAAACTTGCCATTTTTCCATTCCTGAACCCAGCAACCTCCTGTTGGCCTATGGTCATCGGCTGTATAGGTTACATCACCAGTGCATAGACCAATGTGGAAGTTTTTCATGGTCTCAAAGCCCTTTTTCATGATTCCTGGGCCAGTCAAATCGCCGGCCTTATCTGCCCGCTTCATCGCTTCCCAGAGAACGAGACCATTGGACCAACCCTGAACCGTTCTACATATTCGTTTTTCTTGCGGTACACCAGGATTGATTTTCTTTGCATACTTTACTACTTCATCCATCAAATCACAGTCCTGACCAAAAAAACCGTTAGGGGTTGCACCCATTACACACAAGGCATCCGGTGCATTCATGGCTTCTCCAGCAAGGCGCGGGAGGTTTTCATCATAACCCCAGTTGTTAACTATATGATCCGCCCTTAACCCCAGGGCATAGGCATCTCTGACAGTTGCAGAAACCGACATGGTTGTGTTTCCGTGCCAGATGATATCCGGCTTAAACTTTATGAGTGCCATGATCTGGCTCTTGGTATCAATAGCAAAGAGACTCACATCCTGATCAGGCCCTACCTCGATACCGAGCAACTCAGCATGATTCTTTATAGCCGCAATCGGGGCACTGGCATAAGGAGAGCCAAACATATAGCAGCATGCAAGGCGGGGTTTTCTTTTCCCATAATCAGGATGCTTTGGCCACTTCTTGCCATACCAGGCCGTCAGACAAGACCTGGCGTTGGTGGAGTAGTCCGAGGAAAAGAAGAGGTTATAGGCAGTACCTATATGTTTTCTTCCATCCTTGTCAACCCAGTCTTTTGGCCGTGTCAGATGGGCAGAGTAAGAATCTGAGACATAGGGAATTTTATCCTTATTGATGGTTGGTGAAAGGGCCTCGGTATCGCCTGTGCCCCATCCCATGATAGCTACAACTCCCATCCTTTTAAGGAGCTTATATTTGGTAATGGCCTCAGGGATGCGGTAACCATAGTCAAACCAGGTATATTTTACCTTTTTCCCATTGATGCCACCATGATCATTCACATAATACTGCCAGAACTCATGCTGACCAAGTGCGGCATCTTTTCCCACATCAGATGTCGCACCGGTGGTATCCTTTAAACCTCCTATCTTTATCACCTTGGCTAGGGCCACCGATGTTAGGCCAAACAAAAATGCAACAGCAACCAAACCAATCAAAAATTTTTTCATATTCATAACTTCCCCCCCCTTTTTTTAATAAACAAACATAATTAAACGCCCATAACAATAGTATCACTTAATCAATTGATCCTTTTAACTCACCTCCTTTCCACTGCCAGTTACCGTTAAGTAGTTGAGTAGTTGAGTAGTTGAGTAAACCCAACAAACTCAATGAACACAATAAACCCAACAAACCCTAATACGAAAATGGCCACAGATTAAAATAGTTCTTAGCCTGCCACCAGCGATAAGAAAGCCCTCGCGGCTCATAGATCAAAAAGGCGCATATTGCAAGACCAAAGGCCATCTCTTTTATAAAGGCAAAATTAATCATGAGCTTGGGCCAATAGTCAGAAAGTGGTATGGCTGCTATTTGCAAGAGTTCCATGACAACAACCATAAAGATGGACCCGAATATGGCTCCATCAATACCAGCACCCCCGATCAATATCACACCCACCAACCAGAGAGACAAGAACCAGGGAAAATGTTCCGGGCTGAGAGCTGCTAGGTTGGCTATCCAGAATGCCCCTGCAATACCTCCGATAAATCCGGCAACAAAAAAATTCAACAGCTTATACCAGACAATATTGATCCCCAGGGTCTCTGCTGCAATATCATTGTCTCTGATAGCGACCCAGGCCCTTCCAACCCTGGTCCTGAGGAGATTGGCCATAAGCATAATCATAAGGGTCAATAGGATAATCATCAAAAGATATACCTTAACATCCGAATCTATAAACCAGGGGCCTATCTTAATTGTGCCTGGCGGAAGGGAGAAGGCCTGGCCCCTGCCACCAATCTGGCTTACATACTGGGTGAGGATAAAGTCCACCGTGATAAACTGGGCAGCCATTGTGGTCAAGATAAGGTAAAATCCCTTGACCCTAGCTGAGGGAAGCCCAAAAAGAACGCTCCACAGGCCTGCAACTATTGCCGCAATTACAATGCTTATGGGATAGGCAAGACCCCAGTTAACAAAAAATTCAGGCCATGGAAATCTCAGGATTAAAATTGTACTTGTGTAGGCACCTACGGCTATAAAGGCGGCATGGCCTAAGGTTATCAGACCTGCATAACCTATCAGGAGTTGCACACCCAGGGCCCCAAGGGCAGTGTAGCCGATCATAATAGCCACACTAAGCCAGTATTCGTCTAAAAATAAAGGAAATCCAACAAATACGACCAAGAGAAGCAAGATCATCTTCCCTTTTATCACCGGTGTCTGCCACCAACCTTGATCCCTGGCATAGTCCTGATGGTAATGGCCACATGGCATCCAAACTCTGGTCATAGACTAATCTCCTTCAATCGAAAATTGACAATTGAAAATTGAAAATTCTTAGCTACATCCTCTCAATCTTTACCCAGCCCCATAACCCATAAGGCATGAAGAGTAAAAACACTGCCATAAATGCAAAGGGAAAGATTTCCTTTACCCCTCCGGGGAAAAATGCATCTAGGTACGTACCGGCAAAATTCTGTAAAACTCCTATGATTAGCCCACCAACTATGGCCCCAGGAATAGAGTTAAGCCCACCTAAGACCACGGCCGGGAGTACCAATAATCCTAAATAGCCAATGGATATATTAACTCCATTGATATTTCCCAACAACGCCCCTCCTACCCCAGCGGCCATAAAGGCAATGGCCCAGGATGCTGCATATACAAACCTGGCACTTACACCAAGGGATAGGGCGGCTGTCTCATCATCCGCTGTTGCCTGCATGGAGAGACCCCAGCGAGTATATTTAAAGAAGGCAACGAAAACGAGAAAGAGGACTATGGCCAGGACAAAGGACCAGAAGTACACAGTTGATATCTTCAAAAACCCGATGGTAAATGGCTTAAGAGAAAAGATGGCTGGCGTGAAGACTCTGGTATCTGTCCCCCATACAAACCCAACCAATCCCTTAAAGAAAAAAGAGAGTCCTACGGTGACCATTATGATAGCCAGGATTGGCTCTCCGATAAGCCTATCCAGGAAGATTCTTTCTACCAGAATACCGAGGACAATACCAATGAGCAGGGTAAAGAAGATGCATACGATAAAGGGAATGCCCATTAAATAAAAATAAATTGTTACATAGGCCCCGATAAGGGTGAGCTCTCCCATGGCCAGATTCAATACCCCTGAGCACTTGTAGATCAACACCCAACCCAGGGCAACCAGGGCATATATCCCTCCGACCATAATCCCGGTAGTAAAGGTCATGAAAAACAGTTCCATATGTTCCTCCAAATTAGTTGACAGCCGATAGCTGTGAGCTGATATTCTTTAGATATTCCTATCAGCTATCAGCTATGAGCTAAAAGCTACGCGGTTATCTCCTGAATCCGTAAGTCTGTCTTTATAGGCTGTTCCCTTCCGTCCTCATAGGTAATGGTCATATCCAGGTGGACCTTGTCTGAATCCTTATAAAGGGTTTCTACAATATCCTTGTAACGCTCTTCCATAAAACCCCTCCTTAGCTTGCTGGTCCTGGTCAATTCATCATCATCTGCATCAAATGCCTTAAAGAGATTAACAAATTTGTTTATCCTGGCCGGTTCAGGAAGCGCTTTATTGGCCTCTTCTATCTGTTTCTGGATAAGGTCGTAGACCTTTGCGTCCTGGGAAAGTTCCGGATAACTTGTATAATTGATCTTATGCTCATCTGCCCATCTGCCAACAACAGAATAATCAATACACATGACAGCGGTTACATAGGGAAGTTTATCCCCGATGACCCAGGCATCCTGAACATACGGGCTGAATTTAAGCCTGGCCTCCAAATATTGAGGTGCAAAGGGCCTTTTATCATTGAGGATCATAACATCCTTTGACCTGTCAAAAACAACCAGATGCCCATCGTCGTCAATAAAACCGGTGTCCCCTGAGTGAAGCCATCCATCCTTCAATGTCTTCTCTGTTTCCTCATCCATTTTGTAGTACCCTTGAAAAACCGAGGGGCTTTTGGCGAGAATCTCTCCATCTTCTGTGATCTTCACCTCTGTTTCAGGAATAGGGGTTCCTACGGTGTCAAATTTTATATCTCCATCCCTGTGTGTAACGGATATTCCGGCTATCTCTGTCTGTCCGTATATCTGTTTTAGGTTTACACCAAGGGCATGGAAAAAGCGAAAATGCTCGGGACCCATTGCAGCGCCGCCCGTGTAACAATGCCGGAGTCGTGACATACCAAGATGGTCCTTGAGCTTCTTCTGCATAGTCACGTAAGCAAAATGATTCAAGGCCTTCCAGTACCATGGAATAGGTTTCTTTTCAAACTTTAGATCGGCCACGCGATAACCTATCTTTGTAGCTACTTCATAGGCCTTTCTCTTTATCCAGGCAGAGTCCAGATATTTTACCTGAACCTGGCGGGTCAAGCCCTCATAGAGCCTTGGGGCAGCAAACATGACATGAGGCCCAATCTCTCGAATATTGTGCTGGGCTGTTTCCGGTTCCTCCGGGAAATTAAGAGTATACCCGATCTGAAGGCCACAGGATATGGACATCATCTGCTCCCCGATCCATGCAAAGGGAAGATATGATACAAAGTCATCGGTATCATAACAGGGGTCAACTGCCATGAGATTTTGATTCATGCTCAGCATATTGTAGTGGGTTAACAGGGCGCCTTTTGGGAGGGCCGTTGTGCCAGATGTATAAAAGAGGAGACAAATATCCTCCCCCTTGCCTTCGTTTATCATTTTTTCAAAGAGTTCCGGTTCCTTCTTATCAAGCTCCCTGCCAAGCTCCTGAGTCTTTATTATGCTCTTTAGAAATTCCTGATGATAGCGCCTCATCCCCTTGGGGTCATCCCATATTATGTATTCTAATTTCGCGCAATCAGGCATAATAGACAGGGCCTTATCGACCTCCTCCTGTGTCTCTCCGACAAAGAATCTGCTGTCTGAATGATCTACGATATATTTGACCTCATCCATCATACAATCCTGAAAAAGCCAGACCGGTATGGCCCCAGCGCACATAGCAGCCATCTCTGCCCAGATCCCTTCCGGCCTGTTATCGCCGATCATGGCCACCTTGTCTCCCTTTTTCAGTCCGAGGCTTACCATTCCCAGACAGAGATATTTTACGTTATCAAGGTAGTCCTGCCAGGTGAAAGGCCGCCATATTCCAAACTCCTTCTCTCTCATGGCAACCTTTCCACTTCCATATCTTTTGCATTGCCTGCAAAATAATTGGGGAATAGTTAGGTCTTCTGTTATCGCTATCTGCTCCTCACCCATTTCATCTCCTCGTTATGTAAAGATCTTCTTCACCCAAGTATGCCTTAACAACCTGAGGGTTTTTGCTAACCTCTTCCGGAAGCCCATCAGTAATCATATTGCCGAAATCAAGCACAACGACCCTGTGAGAGATGTCCATTACCACGCCCATATCATGTTCGACTAATACACAGGTTACCTTCCAGAGTTTCTCTTCATTGATGTCCAGGATAAACCTGGCCATGTCCTCAACTTCTTCTAAGTTCAATCCTGCCATAGGTTCATCCAAAAGGATCACCTCTGGCCTGAGTGCTAAGGCCCTTCCGAGCTCAACTCTTTTCTGCAGTCCATAAGGAAGCATATGGGCCACCTGATCCCGGATACTCTCAATCTCCAGTAAATCGATAATCTCCTCCTCAATAAATTCCCGGTCTTCTATTTCCTCTTTTTTTGTCTTACCTGCATAAATAGACCCGCTCAGGATGCCGGATTTGAGATGGATATGGGAACCCATCCTGATATTATCAAGTACTGTCATCCCTCCATATAGCTCCAGCTTTTGGAAGGTCCTGCCAATGCCAAGCTCAGCCCTCTTATGAGGAGAGAGACGGTTAATCCTCTCTCCTTTATAGTAAATATTTCCCTTCTGGGGGTGATAAAGACCATTAATACAGTTCATCATCACCGTCTTACCGGCACCATTTGGCCCAATAATGGAGTGTATTTCGCCCTTTCTCACCTCTAAATCAACACCGTTCAAGGCCTGCACCTTTCCAAAGGCCATTTGTATATTCTCAAGTTTCAGAATAACATCCCCTTCGTTCACTTCGCCTGCGTTATTCATGTCTCTTAAGCCTCCACATTAAGCTTCCTGAATTTGAAAGGATTCGTGAGTTGAAAGAGAAAGAGATCGCAGATAGATTTGTGCCTCCCTTTCAAGCTTCCGCATTGAGCCCCCAGGATTAGGGTATCTAGATAAGCGAACTTAATGATTAAAAAAGCCTCTCTGTGTTGTTCACATGAGAGGCTTTGATAAATTCTCTGCAAATTTCTTTTTCAAAAAGAGAGAGAAAGACTTGTCATCAAGGCGGGTTAACAATAGCATTTTCCCCGGGCCAAGTAGGTTTTTATATTAATACCGTTTGAATGTGGGATTTACCTATTTATTTGCGTTTTGTCAACTACTTTCTCTGAAAAAAGATATGTTAAAAGAGTAATAGTTACAGATGGTTATAATTTAGCTCTCTACTAGCTACGGTGTAGCTATACATTGGCTTTTATGACATCTTTGATACAGAGAGCATAAGTGAAATGTCGAAAGGTTAATAACGATCTGAGAGAATCTGGGGCATGATGTTCTCTTGACACTGGCGCAAAAAATAATCATCGGTCATTCCAGCGATAAAATCCCGCGCAATCATGGCAGGAGGAGTATTATCCCGATATTCAGGAGACATCCCATCCAAAAACTCTCTAAAAATAACTGAATTATCCTGTCCAGATTGTAGGTCCTGGTAATACTTTTCAAAGAGCAATCCAAACATCAATCTTAACTTGTGCGTTTGATTCTTGGCGCTCGGGTGTGTATATATATACTCCTGATTAAAATCCTTAAGCTTCTTTAGGGCATCTGCTACCTCACGGCTAAAGGTAACATAGGGTTTTTCCAGACTCTCAGAGATCAGATCCTCAACCAAGTTGTACACAATCGTTCCGTTTGTTTCCCCCAATCTGCTGGAGCAATCTGCCGGAATATCCTTCCGTGTTATCAATCCCAGCCTTATTGCATCCTCAATATCTCTGCCAATATAGCTAATGGTGTCTGCCATCCTCACAACGCATCCCTCTAATGTCATAGGCAAGACGGGAAATTCTGGATCCTCAGTTAGCTTTTGGATTTCTTCTTCCAATCGGGTAAAGTCCTTATCCCTATCAGGGTATAAATCGGGATTATGAACCTCCCCATTATGACTCAGCATCCCATCCAAAACCTGAAGAGAAAGGTTCCAACCGCGTCCTTTTCTTTCTATTATCTCCAGAAAGCGTATGCCTTGAACATTGTGTAAGAAACTACCGAGCCCATATTCCTGAGACAAATTTGCCAAAAACTTCTCACCATCATGCCCAAAAGGCGCATGACCGAGGTCATGACCGAGGGCAATGGCCTCAATGAGATCCTCATTGAGTCTGAGCAGATGGCCAATTGTCCGACCAATCTTAGAAACCAACTGCACATGAAGAACGCGGTGGGTAATGTGATCATTTCTAATAAGGTAGAACACCTGGGTCTTATCTATATACCTGGTATAGGCTAGAGAGTGAAGAATCCGATCGCCATCGATAGAAAAATTTTCCCTGTGGCCCTCTGCAATCTCCGGTTCGTTTCTTCGCCGAATAGCCTGATTGCTGAGGGTCGCATATGGAGAAAGTCTTTCTTTCTCCAAAAGACGAAGACGCTGTTTAACGTCGTTCAAAACCTTGCCCCTCGTAGTAGTGTCCTTTGCCACCAATGACAAACCTCCAGATTAACCTAGCGAAGCTCCGCCTCAAACCGACAAGATACGATGTCAGTAAGAAAATACGAACTACTGAGTAACGTTTATCGGGTTACGGTGGAGCCTGTCCCGACTATACTGTCGGGGATGCCCGTTTCGTTTTTCGGTAACGTCATTCGTCTTTTTATTTCCACGTTACCTTAAACGTTACCGATACGGGCCCGCCCGCCTCGCCTGAGCGCTCGCGATGGCGGGCAGGCTTCGTTACCCTAACCGTTACCCTAATAAACCAGCAAAAACCCTGGCCCAGACCCGCCTGCCAGATGGCGGGCAGGCCTGGCATGCAAGGACTGAGTTTTATAGATCTCGCTTCCTTAATAATAAAGCGACAACAGCTTGTTCCACTCACGTCGCGCCAGGGCGGGCTTGACATTAATCCGCCCGAAGTCTGGCGGATAAATCCGCCCCAGGCGAATAAATGTTAAGATCTTAGGTTATGTAGACACCTAGTGTTATTTTAATAGAACGAATATGAGGGGTCAACATAAATAGGGAATTGATTAAAGTTCCAAATTCGGTTATAGAAATATCTTTATTTTCTATCCTAAGGCGCATGAAATAAGGTATTCTACGAGTGGGCAATAAACTGTGAGGCTGTGACTTGATCGCTGGCCTTGTTCTGTGAGAATGAACAAATTATTAAGGTTATGTCACTAACAGGTAACTTTCAAATTTAAATTAGGACGCAGACCCGCCTGCCAGACGGCGGGCAGGTTTTCGCCGACCTGCCCGCCATGCGAGTCCGCAAGGGGAGGCAGGCGGGTATCCGCAGATAATTATCCTATTGGCTCTTTATATTCAAAATCTTTAAAATCTGCGTTCATCCCTGGCCCAGACCTGGCTTTCGTGAACCTGAGGGCTCTATGAAGCCGTCGCGCCAGGGCGGGCTGCGTCCAAAAAGAAAATTACTATACAATGAACTTACATCCTACAGAAAAAAAGGTTCTCTTGACCATCCTCGAGCATGGAATGATTGACAGCGGAGAGAGGATTGTTACAGCTGTGTCTGGAGGGCCAGATTCTGTGTGCCTCTTGAAAATCCTTTTTAAACTTCGAGATGAGCTGAAGATCAGCCTCATTGTTGCCCATCTGGACCACGGGTTAAGACCCCAGGAAGATGAAAAAGAAACCCAATTCGTTTCCAACTTGGCGAGCAGGCTCAATCTCGCTCTTGCTTATGAAAAGGCCAGCAATGTGACCAAAGCACCGGGGACCTCTGTCGAGGAAAAAGCCCGAGGAATCAGGTATCAGTTTTTTGAAAAAGTTCTCGCGGAGCATAACGCCCAAAAGGTGGCCCTCGGTCACAACATGAATGATCAGGCCGAAACAGTACTTATGCACCTTTTGAGAGGAAGTGGCCCAGCGGGATTATCAGGAATACCTCCAGTTCGGGAAAATCGGTTTATAAGGCCCCTGATTCAGGTAACGAGGGATGAAATCCATGCGTACCTGAAGCAACAGGACATACCTTTTATGGTAGACAGCTCAAATCTCGAAAAAAGGTATCTCAGAAACAAGATGCGCTTAGAACTGATACCAGTTCTCTTAGGCTACCAACCCCGGCTTATCCAGCATCTGGGTGAACTCGCCTCTCTCTGTAGAGAAGAAAACCAATTTATGGAAGAAGAGGCACGCAAGGGTTTCGAGAGGGTGACGCTTGATTCCTCGAAAAATGCAATAGACCTGTCTATTGCCAGCCTTCAAGATCTACCCTTCCCGCTTCAGTATCGCATTATCCGGCAGGCAATAAAACAGATTAGGGGAAATCTTCGGAGGATAGATATCGGACATATCAAGGCAATCATGGATCTTGCCAATAATCTGAAACCCCAAGTCAAAACAAATCTTCCTGAAAAGCTCATAGTAGCAAAGATATATGAAAGGCTCAGGTTTTCTTTAGGTACCGAAGTGGAAACCGGCGATTATGCTTACTATATAGAACACATGGGGAGATTTCACCTTCATGAAATCAATCAAACAATTCTATTAGAGGAACAGCCAACAAAGTCCTTCTTGGGGTATTCTCCTTCGCCTCAAGAGGCATTCATTGACCTTGACAAAATCGAATGGCCTCTCCTGATAAGGAACTTTCGAGCAGGGGACAAATTTATGCCCCTCGGGCTTGATGGCTTTAAAAAGGTAAAAGATGTGTTTATTGACAATAAGATTCCATCTGATCAAAGAAAGAAGGTTCCTGTTCTCAAAAGTCGTGATGACATAGTGTGGGTGTGTGGCATTCAGATTGATCAGAGATACAGGGTTAGCCAGGACACAAAAAGAATTTTAAGATGT
>JAUVXZ010000309.1 GCA_030603345.1 Pseudomonadota bacterium | reverse complement strand
CAATCTCAATGATCTCAGGTTGGTACGATGGTTTTTTGCTTAAGGTATTGCTCAAGAGTCTGACGGCAATCATTGCAAGTCCCAACCCAGCCAGGCTACCGATAAGGGTCGATACATTTTGATCGTGACCGTATAATTTGGAAAGATAATATCCAAAAGTTGCACCTCCTACCAAGCCGATTGCAGGAACCATATAGATAACCAGGGAGGCCCTTGCAAGGCTGCCCTCAGGGATTCCAACCATTACCATATCTCCCGGCTGAGCTCCGATAGGATTCCTTGCCTCAGAAAGCATTTCTTTGCCACCACCAAGCATGTGACAGTAGCCCTTAGCCACACATTGACCACACATGGTGTGTCTGTCTGTCAGAACCAATGCCTTTTCGCCTCGTACCTCTTGAACGATTCCTTCTTCCTTATTCATGTAGACTTTAGGCCTTCCCATTAGTTCTTTATATTCTTGATCCATGCTATTCGGCTGTGTATCCCTTACCATGGGGTAAGCTTTTCGATGTCTGGGTTTTAAGCGACTGGCTAATGACAACGGACTACGGACGTAATATGGAATCTTGACTATAGAATAAAGGGGGTAATTGTCAAGGAATATGAAGTGATTCAGGCTGGAGAAAGGTATTCTTTTAGTCCCTTACAAATGGAATTGCGCGCAAAATGGTCACGATTTCTTCTCCCGGAAAAGCCTTGCTGGCCAGAAGATTTAGGGATTCAGGAATTGAGGGATTAGATTAAGGAGATTGTTTTCAATTTGTTAATTCCTCAATCCGTAATTCCCCAATTCGCCAATTCCGGTTTATCCGGGTTAGGGTAGTCGTCTTATGAATTGATTTTTCCGGATAACGAAATTACTATACGGGTTGTTTGTATTTCCCTGAATTTCATGAACCTCAGGTTGAATGACCTACTAAAAGCTGGTCGATGGGCCTGTTTTTCAGAGCCATCCCAATAAGAGAAAGGAATCTATGTTATGAAATCAGTTTTGGTTACGGGCGGTGCAGGCTATATTGGAAGTCATGTAGTGAAACTGCTGGGCGAACACACAGACTATGGCATTAGCGTGATTGACAATCTTTCTACCGGGAAAAAGGAGGCGGTTCTTTACGGAGATTTGATAGTCGAGGATCTCTCAAACACCAAGGCTGTATCTGAAATTCTTTCAGAAAGAAAATTTGATGCGGTCATTCACTTTGCTGCTTCAATTGTTGTTCCCGAATCGGTAAGCGATCCCCTGAAATACTACTCAAATAATACGATGAACACTATCAACCTCATTCGATTAGCCATTGAAAACAAGGTGAATTCTTTTATCTTCTCCTCTACAGCAGCAGTCTACGGTATCCCTGAAGAGACCCCCATAAAAGAAACAGGATCACTCAACCCCATAAATCCCTATGGCATGAGTAAGCTTATGAGTGAAAGGGTCTTGGTTGATGCAGCCCAAGCTCATCAAGATCTTAAATACATCATATTGCGATACTTTAACGTTGCCGGGGCCTCTTCAGACGGGAAGATAGGCCAGAATTTTCCCGAGGCGACGCACCTTATCAAAAGGGCTGCTCAGGCAGTTCTTGGCACGATTGAGTATCTAGAGATCTATGGATTGGACTATGACACCGCTGATGGGACAGGGGTGAGAGACTATATTCACGTTGAAGACCTGGCCGCTGCCCACCTGTCTGCCCTTGATTATTTACAGGAAGGCAAGGGCTCTGGCATCTTTAATTGTGGCTACGGCCGGGGTTACTCGGTACAAGAGGTTGTTGATACCATGAAAAAGATGACCGGAGTCGATTTTCCGACCAAGGAGTCAGCCCGAAGACCTGGTGATCCCCCGGTGCTTGTAGCTGACAACAGTAAGATCTTGCAACATCTAAACTGGAAACCGCAATTCGATGACCTCGCCTTTATTTGTAAAACAGCCCTTGAGTGGGAAAAGAAAATGGCTTGAGGAAATTGGCATTACCTTCTTAAACCTAAATGCCTCAACTTTTGAACGTTACCAACCGTTTTGCAAATCGCTTTTTCATTACCTATAAAAGTGCGGCTATATGGCTATAAGGAGGAAAGCTGACTGGAAGCAGTACGATACAGTTCTTCAGCCCGGTAAGAACTCCTCACCAGGGGAGCGCTGGCTGCCCCAAAGAATCCACGGGCCAGGGCCTGAGCCTCGTATTCTGCAAACTCCTCGGGCGGGACATACCGAACGACCGGGTGATGTCGATCGGATGGTGCCAGGTATTGGCCCAAGGTGATCACATGGCAGCCGGCCTCCCGGAGATCATCCATAACTGTGAGGACCTCGTCCTTTGTCTCACCCAAGCCCAACATCAACCCAGACTTCGTGACAAGAGGGGACACGTGTGCACGAGCCCGAGTCAAGAGATCCAGAGAGCGCTGGTAGACAGCCTGAGGGCGAACCTGGGGGTATAGCCGGGGTACCGTTTCGAGGTTGTGGTTAAGCACCTCTGGTCTTGCGTCGAGCACTGTGTCGAGCGCACGCCAGTTTCCGCCAAGGTCAGAAATGAGGATTTCTACCCCGACACCCGGGCACTTCTTGTGGATGGCCTGAATGGTTCGGGCAACATGTCGGGCTCCTCCGTCACAGAGGTCATCTCGGGTGACCATGGTCACCACGCAGAATTTCAACTCCATCTGAGCCACTGCCTCACCAATGCGCGCCGGCTCGCCTGGGTCCGGTTTATGCACAGGTGATTTGTCCACGGCGCAGAAGGTGCAGCGTCGGGTACAGCTGGGCCCTAGCAAGAGGAACGTGGCGGTGCCTGTGCCGAAGCACTCCAACTGGTTGGGGCAGTGAGCTTCCTCGCAGACGGTGTGAAGCCCTCTGTTCTTGATGGCCGCCATCACGGTCGCGCTGCGACCGGGCGGCGGCAGTCTACGCCTCAGCCATACAGGTTTTGGTCGTGAGATAGCCATTCGATCTACTACCTGATCTCATTATCCCAACATGGTCATTATGATTCTATGAGATGTGTTTTCGGTTGTCAATTTCACTTACAACCCAGTGTGTTCGCAAAATAATCATATCTCCCCTAACTACGTGACTATGATGTTCCCGTGAAAGACGAAAGGATGAGAGTGGGTTTGTTTGCAGACCTGGGATTTTCTATGCGGCATCTCACCTAAGGAGACAGTTCTGGCTCTTTCTCCCCATGATCGGGGTTGATTTGATGCACAATAAGGCCTAGGTGCCCTTATCCAGTAGCTTAAGGCTGAGCCTGAGACAGGCCTCTTCGGCCTTTTCATCGCCTGGGGAAATGGCAAGTATCTTTTGA
>JAUVXZ010000323.1 GCA_030603345.1 Pseudomonadota bacterium | reverse complement strand
AAATTCATTCAACTTCATGCAAATCTCCTAATCTTTCCAACCGTGGATGCCAATAAGATTAACAAAACGACACCCCCCAAAGCTCTCTTGCTCTATATGTTCTCCCTTCTTTGTAACCTTTATCAGCTCCTGTGTATATCTGTCACCAATAGGGATAATCATTCGGCCATTATCTGCCAGCTGATCTATAAGCGGCTCTGGTAGGCCTGGTGCCCCGGCCGTTACCATAATAGCATCGAATGGAGCGTATTCCTTCCAGCCCAAGGTTCCATCAAAGGCCTTAAAGAGGACATTACTATATCCCAATTGGGCCAATAGTTTTCTGGCATCTACCAAGAGCGATTTTATCCGCTCTACAGTATAAACCCTGCTCGACAATTCAGCTAAGATTGCCGTTTGATAACCGGAACCAGTACCTATCTCAAGGGTATTTTCCTTTCCCTTGAGCTCTAATGCCTCTGTCATGAGGGCTACAATGTATGGCTGGGATATGGTCTGTTTTTCACCTATGGGGACAGGATGATCGTTATATGCCTCCCCGGCCAGGGCCTCTGAAATGAAAAGGTGCCGCGGGGTTTTACCCATGGCTTGCAGAACTCCTTCATCTGCTACGCCCCTGGAGGCTAGCTGATTCTTTACCATCCTTTCTCTTGCAAGCTTGAAATCATGCGACATGGAACCTTAGCACCCTTCTGCGTTCTCTGGTCAACATATCCTCTTTGCCAGTTGCTTACCCATAATACCTGTTCTGCCGATAATTTCCATACTTATTTGTTCAGTGCTCTAGTCGATGAGCTTAGTGGCATTTAGTTCCCGCAGACCGTAGATTGGGATTATTTCTTCAGATAGAAACCTCATTCAGTATTTCCCTGCAAAGGATATATTCCTTTTTGTGGAGGTTCTCATGTATAGTTGGTTGTGGGATTGCGCTAGGAGAGCGACCTTTTTCCATTCATAAGGCGCACTGCCACGAGATCTGCGGCAAATAACCTCCCCGTTTCTTGCAATCTTGTTGTCTAGATGAAAGGCGAATAACCAGATCGGGCCCCAAAAGAACTCATTGATCAAATCGATAGCCTGTGGGTTGAGGCTTTCCATCAACGTACGTGATGTTGTTTTCGTCCAAAGCAAAGCGGCCCTTGGCGATCATTTCTACGGTTAGGGGAAAGATTTTCCAGTCACCTATCTCTTTGAGGCGTCTCTGGTGTTTATCGACTACTTTTTTGAAGGCGGGTTGATCGTTGAGCAGATCTGGTAGTGGGAGAGGCAATTCAACTTTAAGAGGACTCGAGACTATCAACAGGGGACCGGTATCCACCCCAACATCGGTCCAGATGGTTGAGGCGCGTAAAAAGGTCTCCCCACTGGCTATTGCATCAGTCACTGCATGATCACCAACATACTTCCTTTTTCCATTAGAGGTGAGTATGGATAGATCGCCTGGGTGGACATTGACACATCTGCTTAATGTCAGGTAGCTCATATATCCTGCCAAGGCAATGATGTCTATTTCAAAAGACTTTGTCAAAAGAGAGGCCACAGAGTCAAATTCTTTTCTCGCTGCGATACCTTCAGGGGTTGCAATGGTCTTTTTTAATCCTTTACGCCGGTAAAACTGCCTTATGTCGTAACTGAAGTATGGGACTCCTGCATCAAGTGCAATTCTCTCTCCTGCCGAGAGCCCGTCGGAGCGGTCACTGAAAATGAAGATAACTTTAAAGGGAGACCCGCCAGGCTCATTCTCCAGTTCCTTTTCTCTCTCGAGGAGCCGGATAACATTGGTTCCAGAGCCTGACATAAAGGCAGCGACTCTCATGGCTCTACCTTGTGCTTGCGGATCAAAGATGGGTGCAGGTTTCATAAGGGTTTGTCTTCGTTGTTTGGCTCCGTCACAGGCAACTCTGGTGAGTACTACTCTATCGTTTATGCGTGCTTCACGGATGACCTTGAAAGCTGAGGTTTTTTACCTGAGACAGTGAGTAAGCCGTTCCTCTCTTTGTCAATACTCGTTTAGCATTTTTTTTGAGTGATAATCAAGACCGAAAGTTCCTGACCATTAGCGGGAGTCTGCAGAGCAAAAGGTTCCCTTAGCCAAGCTGGACTTTGGCGTTACCCTGATCGAGCTGAAATTTTGCATGACAAAAGGCAAGGATCCACGCTATATTGCCCAAAATTCACTGAGGCAAGGGTAATTTCTAAGACACAAACCTTAAGTAGTCTTTGTCAGAAACAATCTGTTGAAGGTTGGCAGCATATCGCTGAGAATTGAAAAAGTCACTCGGTCGCCTCACGGCTTAACCCTTTTTTGTGAGTGGAAATGAAAATACGAACAATAACCGCAGGTTTCAATCTCATGCTCCCCTTTGAGGAGGAGCAGATCAGATTCATCGCTGATTCTGCACATAATGCTAAGAAGCTCTTTGAAGAGCAGGGATATACAGTTCAAACGGTAAGGATAGCCACCCAACCGTGGGAGGGCTATTTCGAATCGCAGAACCAGATTGTAAGATTGGCAAAAGAGCTAGAAGGTTTTGCTCAGAAATATAGCATCGACTACTCTAATGTGGGTACCACAACTAATACAGAGCTCATCCCGGTAATCTACGACATAATAAAGAATACCTCTCATATGTTTTGTACCGTTCTGGTTTGTGACAACAAACAGGTAAACCACGAATCAGCCAGACGG
>JAUVXZ010000264.1 GCA_030603345.1 Pseudomonadota bacterium | reverse complement strand
GCAATGCTGTGGCCAATCATTGCACCATTGCTCATATCACTGTGTTGTTGATTGCTTTAACAGCAGCCAAAATGGGCCACACCGATAAAGTACGTTTTGTTAAAAAGTTCCTCCCAAATCTCTAATTTTGTGAACGGCTATTTCTTCCTAGAATATCGATGGTTCCACAAATTCTCCAAAGATATCTCTAAACACACCGGTCATCTCACCAACAGTGGCATAGGCCTTACAGCAATCCACGAGATATGGCATGACATTTACTTTGTCTCTGGCCGCTTTTTCTAATGCCTTCAGTGATCGGGAAACCTCCTGGTTATCCCTGGTTCTCTTCAATTCCCTAAGGTCTTTTATCTGCTCTATGGCTGACTTATCACTGTATTCATGAAGCTCTACCTCTCCTTGTTCGCCTCCCGTATATTTATTGACCCCTATCTTTATCAGTTCTCCACGCTGAACACCTTTTTCAAACTCATAGGCCTGCCGGGCCACCTCTTTTTGGATATAGCCCGCTGAAATGGCCTTAACCATTCCATCCATCTTATCGATCTTGGCCATCTCCTCAACAATCTTTTCCTCCATCTGTTTGGTAAGGGTCTCGATGAAGTAGGAACCTGCCAAGGGATCAACAGTATCCCTGAGGCCTACCTCATCCATTAGGAGTTGCAGCGTTCTCAAGGAGATCAAGGCGGAGTGGGGGGTAGGAATAGTATATGCCTCATCGTAAGAGCACAGGGCCATTGTTTGAGCGCCGCTTAAGGCTGCAGCCAGGGCGTAATAGGCACTTCTGACAATGTTATTTTCAGGCTCTTCCTTGGTGAGGCCTCCCCCACCTCCACCAAACATACCGCGCAAAAACATTGATCTGTCATTCTTGGCCCCATATTTTTCCTTGATATTTTTTGCCCAGAGCTTTCTTGCTGCTCGGAATTTCGCTACCTGCTCCCACAGATTTCCAAATACATCGAGATTAAATGAGAATCTGGCTACAAAGTCGTCAATATGATAGCCTCGATCTAACACATTATCGATATATGCATTTGCAATCTGTATGGCGTAAGCAATCTCCTGAACGGGGGTGGCCCCTGCCTCCCTGATATGGTAACCGCACACACTGACTGGATTGGCCCTGGGCATCTCCTTTACGGCGTATTCAATAACATCACCAATTAAGCGAACAGCAGGCTCCACCGGAAATATCCATGCCCCCCTGCCGACGATCTCCTTTAAGATATCGTTCTGGGGGGTGGCGCTTATTTCCTGTTTGGAGAATCCATACTGTTCTGCCACAGCCTGATACATGGCAACCATCATTGAGGCAACAGCATTTATCGTCAGGCCAGAACCAATTCTGTCAAGGGCAATGTCTTTAAAGGCGATCTCAAAATCCCTCAGAGAATCCACTGCCATACCTACCCGGCCTACCTCGCCTTCTGCCATAGGGTCATCTGAGTCATACCCCATTTGTGTGGGGAGATCAAATGCTACATTCAGCCCGGTCTGTCCTTGAGATATAAGGAGTTTCCAACGCTCGTTAGTCTCCTTTGGGGTCCCAAAGCCCGAGTATTGGCGTGTTGTCCATTCCCGACTCCTGAATCCCAACGTATGGATTCCCCGGGTAAAGGGATACTGTCCGGAATTGCCAAGATCTTTCTGGTAGTCAAATCCAATCTCCTTGAGATCATCCTCTGTGTAGAGAGGCTTTATATGGATTCCAGATTGCAGGATAACATCATTAATCCTGTCTTTTTCATCTTTTATATATCTGGCTACTCCCATGGATCCTCCCATGTGTAGTGTTTTTTGTGTTTGTTGGGTTCATTGAGTTTTTAGGGTTTTAACTCTGTGAAGTGTCTAAAATAAATACCTCTTTAGACCTTCTTTTGAAACGAGTTCAACAAACTCAAGAGACACAATAAACTCAATAAACTACTTACTACGTACGTGTTCTTTTATAAACTTTATAGATTCCTCAAACGGTGTTCCTCCGGGGAAAACCCCAGTGACCCCGATCTCTTTTAGAACGGGGATATCCTTGGCTGGTATCACCCCACCTACTAGAACAATCATATCATCTAAACCCTCTTTTTTGACCAATTCCATTATCTTCTTGGAAATTGGTAAATGGGCCCCGGACATAATAGAGAGGCCTATAACATCTACATCTTCCTCGATAGCCATCCTCACTATAGAAGGAACAGCTTGATGGAGCCCAGAATATATGACTTCCATGCCGGCATCTCTCAGTGCATGAGCCATAACCTTGGCGCCCCTGTCATGACCGTCAAGACCTGGTTTTGCAATAAGAACTCTGATCTTCTTGCTGGCCATTATTTACTCTCCTCTACCTCTTTTTCTCCAAAGAAATATCTGGGCATGCTTATATTTCCCTTTCTGATTTCGTTAAGAACAAATTCTTTTCCTCTTAAGATGTGCTTCTTGACGAGCTTTTCTACCTTTTTGGTCTCTCTCTTCTTTATGGCATGTATTATCTCTCTATGATCCTCGTTTGATAGACGGGCCATGTCCTCTGAATTCAGTATGACCTTCCGAAAGAGGAAGATTTCATCTCTCAGGTCATTCACCATCTTGATCAATCTTGGGCTCCTGCTCAAGGCATAAAGGAGTTCGTGAAACTCGGTATTTATCCGGGTCAATCTCTTTAAATCGCGTCTTTCCAGATATCTCTGGAATTCATCTATCTTTTTTTCCAGGGGAACCAATTCTGCATCACTATGTCTTATGGCAGCAAGGTAGGCGGCAAAGCTTTCCAAGAGGCTCCGTATGTCAAAGGTCTCTTCAACATCAGATATGGTCAAGCCCCTCACCTCATATCCTCCCTTAGGGAGGGGCTTAAGGAATCCCTCGGCTTCCAATTTATGTACCGCTTCCCTGACAGGTGTCCTACTGATGTCCATTGAATCGGCTACTTCATTTTCTATGATACGCTTTCCAGGGGGGATTTCACCACGTAAGATCATTCCTTTCACCTGGTCATAGACCTGGTTGCCAAGATTCTCCTTTTTGAGGTTCCTTATTGGGAAAGGACCCCCTTCAGTTGAATGTATTTCCTCTTTTTCCATAACCTTAGGCACTCATAATCTATGTATTGGAATTTATACAAATCACTGAAAATAGAGAGCTTTTAATGAGAACCAATTTGTGCATTCCACATAGGGTAATGGAATGTTGGAATAGTGGATAGTAGAAATTGAATATTGACAATTTTCGATTGAATATTGGTGTTAAAAATTCACAATTTTCAATAGTCAATTTTCAATAATCATCAGATTGAACCCATCACTCCAATATTCCACTGCTCCAATACTCCAATGCGGGCGAAGCCCTTAAGTTATTTATCGAAGGTACTGTCTGGCAATAGTAGTTTGAAGTACCTCGTGTGTACCGCCACCATAGAGGAGGAAACGATTATCTCGGTAATATCGCTGCACATTGTATTCCATGGAATAGCCATACGCGCCGAAGATCCTGGTGGCCTCATCTGCTGCTGAACATGCGGATTCTGTCGTAAAATACTTGGCCATGGAGGCCTCATTCAAGCAGGGAATCTTCTTATCAATGAGATGAGTAACCTTATAGGACATCAGGTGGCCGGCCTCCAGATTGACGGCCATATTGGCGATTTTTGCCTGGATCAACTGGTACTGTCCTATTGGCCTCCCAAATTGTACGCGCTCTTTGCAGTACCGAATAGAATCATCCATGGCAGCCCGATGTAAGCCCAGGGCCAGGCACGCAGTCATGACCCTGATCTCTGCGAGGATGGTCAACAGAACGTCCAGGCCCCTGCCAAGTTCCCCTAACATGTATTCAGGGGGAACATGACAATCATCGAAATAGATCTCTGACAGCGATGTTGTTCTCGTACCCAGTGTATCGAATTTTTTACTGTGGGAAAAACCAGGTGTGTCCCTGGGGATAAAGAAAAACATGAGCCCTTTTAGTCCTTTATCCGGATCAGTTTGACAGAGGACCGTGTGGAAATCACCATAAGGGCCACTGGTGGACCAGGTTTTCATTCCATCGATAACCCAGCCATCTTTGGTCTTTGTAGCCCTGGTTCGCACATTACCAAGATCGGATCCTGCCTCTGGCTCCGTAAGCTGAAAGGCCCCAATCTTTTCACCCCTCAAGGCAGGACGCAGATATTCTTCATGCATGTCCTTGGTGCCATAGAGATAAAGACCATTGGTAGCCATGAGGCATTGCATGGCAGTAGCGGCAGCCAAGCTCAGAAGACCCCGTGCCAATTCCTCCACACTGATACAATAAAGGGTTGTGTTGCCTCCTGAACCACCAGCTTTCTTAGGATACCTGATCCCGAGGATACCCATATCAGCAAGCTTCTTGAATAGGTCAAAGGGAAATTCACCCTTGTCATCAACCTCCCTGGCCACAGGGATCACTTCCTCGTCCACA